>JACRIE010000002.1 GCA_016220165.1 Candidatus Peregrinibacteria bacterium | reverse complement strand
GGTATGCCATTCCTGGTTTAACCGGTTCAGAAAACTGCTTGTCCGCTATGAAAAAACGCTGGCGAGCTTTGAGGCGTTAAACCATTTGGCCGCCGCCATAATCTGCTTCCGGAAGATAGGGATTATTTACGGATAAGTTCTAAATACTTCTATCTTAAAGTCAGTGTGGCCGGCGCGTACGGTTCGGTTTACCATTTCGGCGTCCGCACGACGCTGGATAGCGTCACGGGAACCGGAGCGACCAGCCGCGCCCCGATTATGACCTTCGGGCTTCCTTTGACCCGCACTTTGGGTGACATGACATCGAACGGAACATCTTCGACCGACACTTCGTCAGCGACTTCTTCCGATTCCACGACGGATACGGAAAACGATGTGAGCCATCCAGCCGCTCCCGCTACAACGCCGACGACCACGACTCCCGTAACCACCACACCCACTACGCCTTCGACTACGCCGACTCCCGCGGCACCCTCCTGCCCCGCGCCCTATCACGTGCTGACTTCGGGCAATCTCTGCGTGTGGAGCTGCGGCGTGGGAACCACGCCTGACACGGTGAGCAATCAGTGTGTCTGTCAGGACGGTTATGTGAACAACGGAACTGATTCGCTCGGACGCCTGGCCTGTAAACAGGAAGCAGCTACCCCGAGTCTTCCGGATCTCACGGTGACGATCGACAAAATCGATCGTACTTCCATAGTTTACGGAGCCCAACCCTGGACATGGGTCACTTATACTGTGACCAATAATGGGAACGCCGAGACAGGCGCTTCCGTTTATTTGCGCATTTTCGCGAACGGTTCTGCCAAGAGCGGTTATATGACCGTAGGTTCTCTGGCGGCCGGCGCGTCTTCGACGAAAACCTTTGCCGTGGGTCATGACGCGCAATGGCCTGTTGGTTCCTACAGCGTCAAACTGGAGGCCGATTATCAGAAGAACATCGCGGAAAGCAATGAAGATAATAATTTTTCTAATGAACAGGCTTTCGTGATTACAGGAGCGGCTCCAACCATGTCCTGCGGCAACTCCGCGGGCAATGACGGGCTGTACAGCGCCTGCGTCGGGGATACGATTTCCCATACCCCCACGGGCATCAAGCTCAAGGTGACTGCCTATACACAAGCCAATGTTTTGATTTCCACCCGCTTTGATCTGCAAAGCGGCGGAATGCTGCAGACTCTGTCGCTGAATAAGAACGTTCCCGTGATCAGCACGCTCACGGACGGAACCCAGTTCACCACGACCTATACGGAAACGAGCGATAAATACGGAGCTTTCATTCAGATTGCTTCCAAAAAGCCGATGACGTGTGAATCCACTTATGTGCTCTACCAAGGGCAATGCGTCGATCCGATCCCTCCCTGCGCGAATCCTCCAGCCAATGCCGTGCCATCGACCTGCATTGATAAAATTGAGAATGGCGTAAAAACAGAACGTTATAACTTCCAATGTATGGATGGCTATACCCGTTCCGGAAAAGAATGTGCGAGTTCTACACCCGTCGTCAATTCCTGCCCGAAACCTTATCATGTGCTGACCTCGGACAACCGCTGCGTGTGGAGCTGCGGCGTGGGAACCACGCCGGACAACGCGAGCAACCAGTGCGCGTGCCAGAACGGGTATGAAAAATCTGGAACGGATGGCTTGGGACGATTGGTATGCAAAAAAATAGTCATCCCTGCCACGACGCCTACGCCTGCGACCCCCGTAACCACAACCCCTGTGACGCCTACGACCATTTCAACGCCCACGCAACCCACAGCCGCCACGCCTGTCGCACCGCAAACGATCAACGGCGCGGGCTTTGAGGACAAGGTGATTACGAACACTTCCGTCAATCCTTTCTCGGACACCAACATGAACACGCGTGTCGGCCTAGCCGCGGCTAAACTTCATTCGCTCGGTATTATCGGCGGGTACGCAGACGGAACGTTCCGCCCCAACCAGCCCGTGAACCGCGCGGAAGCGGCTAAATTCCTGCTTTTGAGTGCCGCGTATACCCTTCAGGATCTCCGCAACGACGGCAAATTCTGGGATGTGATTGACGGCCAGTGGTACACGCCGTTCATCATGAATGCCGCCTCCTATGGCATCATGGGCGGCAATCCCGACGGCTCCATGCGCCCGGCCAATCCCGTGAACACAGCGGAATTCCTGAAGATGCTCACGCTCGCTTTCAAACTCGAGACGAACTTGCCTTATACTTATAGCGATGTTTCTGGTGACGCCTGGTTCGCCCAATACGCCGGCCTCGCGCAAAAATACAACCTGTTCCCCGAACGCAGCGGCAAACTATTGCCCAGCGCGGAACTGACGCGCGCCGAAGTGGCGGTGGCAATTTATCAGTATCTACAGACCCGAAACTAGTAACTAATAATTTGAAACTAGCCTACATAAACAAAAACCCCTCCGATCACGGAGGGGTTTTTGTTTACTTCACCGCCTTCAAAAACATGATGACTTCCTGCTTCAACACTTTCCGGATTCTCTGGAAAGCCGTGCAATCCAAGAGGGCGTTCAGATCCTGATCGATCACGGTCTGGGTGAACTGTTTCTGAATGAACTGCGCGAGTTCGGGGATAAAAATTTTCGCCTCCCTGCCCGTTCTTTCCTGAATGATTTCATTTTTAAAAGAATGGGCGCCGAGAAAAAATGCGTGGATATCGAAAAGGTCGCGTCCGGCCAAACTGCCGTGTTTTTCGAACCGGTTCATGACGGATACGAGTTTGTTCGCGAACATTGTCGGTACGGTCTGACAGTAAAGGACGCGGTCGATGTCGATGAGGCGGATCGGCTCATAGTCGTTGCTTTGGGGGCACGGAAAAACGGCGTCCCATTTTAAGATAGCTCGTTCTTTCGGCTGATTGTCGTATTTTAAAAAATACTGGAGCGTGTGCTGACTCTTTTCTTTGACGATGAGCCCCAATTTTTTAAAAATACCCTCCAGGCGCTTGGCGGCTTCAGGGCGTTTTTCGGCGTCGATTAAATCAAAATCCAGATCCACCGAAAAACGGTTGATGAGATTGCGCATGGCAGCGCACGTCCCGCCTTTGAAGCGTAATACCTGCACCAGAAACGTGTCGTCGGCCACGGCGGAAAGAATGCGGGCCATCCACGCCTTATGCAGGGCGTCCTTGGGATTAGGGATGAGCATATCGATGGGGGGTTAGGGGGTATCCAATGGCTTTCTGGATTCTGCGGACCCCGTTCCAATCCACGGGTTTGTCCACATGGGTTTTCGGGTTAAAATAGAGCAAATCCGCCAGGGCGCGTTCAGGAGTCGCGATCTGCACATTTCCCCGTTGAACGACCCCTTCCGAACCATAAAGATGGCGCGAGTGGAGCTGGCGGCTTTTAAAATTCCACTCTCCGACTTTCAGCCGCCCCGCCTTTTCGCTCACAAACGTCCACGCCGAGGGTTTTTGCGACATAATGCCGTGTTCATATAAAACGCTTTCCGTGGTGAGATAGCAAAAGCGGTGCAGCGCCTGCGCGCCCACGGCCACAGGATCCAGCGATGCCAGCGGCACCAGCGAATAAAAGCCGCGATAAACACGATGCAACAGTCCCTGCTTTGCGTAACGCTGTAGGGTGACCCGCAACGTATTTTTATTGACGATCCCCCACCAGTTGGCCAAATCGGAAGCATGAAACAATACCTCTTGTTTCGAGGCGAGCAGGGCGATGCGCCGGGCTGCTATGTTATTTTTTAATGTACTCACTAGTACATTATATCATAACTTAAAAATCGGGGGAAGGGCTGATTGAATCAATTTGATCGATGGAAGTAATAGAAAATCTTACTTCCATCGATCAAATATTATATAAAACAAAATATTAACATTTGTGTTAATAAACTGTTTTTGATTATCCTAGGCTATGCTTAATATATAGTTATGCCCCACTTTCAAGACATCACCCTCCGTCCCGGACTCTGGGAGGACCTCAAAAAAGACAAACGCGCGCATGTGCATCTGGTCATGATCGCCACCAAGCCGGATATCATCAAGCAGGCGCCGATTTATCTGGAGCTGAAGCGCAGAGGCGAACTGGCGCTTTTGGGTCACACGGGTCAGCACTACGACTTCAATCTGAGCGGCGGGCTGGAAAAAGAGTTCGGCCTTTCACCGGATTTTAATTTGAATATCAGCGGCGCGCTACACGAAAAGGTGGGGCAAATCATTATCCGGCTCGGGGATATTTTGGGAGAGATGAAAGCGTTGGGGAAAATCGTGATTCCGTACGTGCATGGGGACACGACCACGGCCATGGCCGCGAGCAACGCGGCGTATTGCCACCAGTTCGCGAGCGTGCACGTGGAGGCGGGGATCCGTACTTTGACGCCAAAGTTCGGCAATTTCCAATTTCCAATTTCCAATTTCCAAAAAAACGCTGCGTTTGATTTTGAAGAGTGGAGGACTTTTTTGATGAAGCGGGAGAATTGGGAACGCGGATCGATTGAGCCGTATCCGGAACAATTCAACACGCGGACTACGGAGCCGGCCACGGGGTTTTACTGCGCGCCCGTGGAGCTGGATCGGGAGTTTTTGCTGGACGAAGGGTTTCGGCCGGATCGAATCAAAGTGGTTGGAAATTCCGTGTACGACGCGATGCAAATGGCGCTCGCGAACGCACAGCAATCGACGGTGTTTAAGACGTACCCGCTGCTCAAAGAAGGATTCATCCGCTTCTGCATCCACCGGCGCGAGAACTGCGTGGACAAAAAACGGTTCACCGCCATTTTCGAGGCGATGGAGACTTTGGTGAACAGGGGCGAAAATGTGCTTTTGATTTCCCTGTTTCAGACGAAGGCGGCGGTGGAGCAATTCGGCCTTGGAAAGCGACTGGAGACGATGAGAGAACAGCAGAACTTTATTTATTCAGACGTGTGGCCGTATTACACGGACGTGATCGCGGCGATGCAGAAAGCCACGGTGTGCGCCACGGACAGCGGGAGCATGCAGGAAGAGATGAACATCCTGGGTGTGCCGTGCGTGACGCTGCGGTTCGGTTCCGACCGGTCGGAGACGATTCTGGCCGGCGCGAACGTAATCGCGCCGCCCGTGGACAGCGCGCTGATCGTCAAGATCATCGAAGGCGCGAAAAACCATGCAGGAATGAAAAAAGTGCCGAACCTGTACGGCGAAAACGTGTCGCAGAAGATCGTGGATGAGGTGCTGGCACTCCTTAAGAAGGAGCCGCTGTTCTGCTTTGAGCAGGAACGAAATGGATGATCAATCATTATAAATTGAGTTGAATATATTTTATTTATAATGTATAATATAGTACATAATAGATAAAATAATATTCAGGAATAAAATTATGAAAAAAATCGAGGCTTTGCAGATTCTGCAAAAAACCAATAAAAATATTTTTAATACTCCTGATCTGAGGAAACTCTTGGGGAGTGCGAGCATTAATACCCTAAACAAGCAGATCGCAGGGCTTATTGCAGCGGGCGTTTTAACGAGAGCCCTAAAAGGCTTCTATTATCTGACTTTGCATAAACCCACTGGTTTCCAGTTGGCTAATTTTTTTCTTCAGCCCTCTTATATCTCTCTTGAATCGGCGCTCAATTACTATGGAATCCTGGTTCAGTCACCCCAGCAAATCACTTCAGTCACGACGAAACTTACCCGAACGATTGAAAGTGGCGGCGCTTTTTTTTCTTATGCCCACCTCGCTCAGAGCTATTTCAGCGATTACCAAATGGTGGATGGATTTTTAATCGCCACTCCGGAGAAGGCTTTAGTGGACGCAATGTTCTTTACTGCTCTCGGCAGAGGATCTCTTTCGATTGAAGAGTTGAATTATAGGCCTTTGTTGGATAAAAATAAAAATATCGTGATTATCGAAACAGTTAAAGTCAAAAAAATTGCCGCGCGAATTGAAAATAAGGCTTTTAAAAACTATTTTAAGACTACGAGGTATTGTCGCAATTAAAAAATATATGATTTCCAAAGATCAAATTCATGAATTTTCAAAACGATTTGCGATCGATGAGTTCACGATCATGCGTGAGTATATTCAGGTTGTCTTTTTGGGAGCCCTTTACGGTTTAAAAGAAAGCCATAAAATTTATTTCAAAGGAGGTACTGCTATGCGCCTTCTTCTTAAATCTGGCCGTTTTTCCGAAGACTTGGATTTCACTTCTGAACTTAATGTCAAAGAACTCGATCTCGTCGTCAATCGCGCTGTTAAGAAGACGAATCTGTTAATTCCGGATGTCTCTATAAAACGGACTGACGAAAAAAAAATGTCCTATACGGGGATACTGAGCTATCATCCGGCAGGCATAAAATATGCCCTCAATATCCATCTCGACTTTTCGCTTCGCGAGAAGCCTGAAACATCTCAAGATAGTGTTCTTCTAACTGATTTTCCATTGGCATCGCCACCCGTCATACGGCATATGAACTGGCCTGAAATTTTGGCTGAAAAAATACGTGCGTTTGTTTATCGATCAAAAGGAAGAGATATTTATGATCTCTGGTTTCTTCTTATTAAAGGGATTGACCTTGATTGGGAAATGATCAACCGTAAGACAAAATTCTATAAAATCTCGACATCTCTTGAAGACGTCCTTAGACGAGTACGCGACTTTGATGATAAAAAGCTCAAAAACGATATGGGTAAATTTTTACCGGCACATGATCGGGGCCTCGTTGTTCATCTTAAAAAGATGACCACAAAAGAACTTATGACAAGATATGGCTTTACCGTTGTTACGAGTGAGAACTTGGATTATACCAAGATCCCTGGGCATTCCTTTCCGGGAACCGATCCATTTATTAACAATATTAAACAAACCACTATCTTTGAGATTAAACGTCAGGATGAAAATAGCTTAGTAGTAAAAATGAAAAATTCAGACGACCGGAAGGCCAATGCTTATATCCGGGCCCAAAGTTATAATGGGGTAAGAGAATTAAAAATTATCGAAACCAATGCAGATTTATTTAAGGGCCGATCTTATGATCATCTAATTCATCATATTTTTAAGACATAATTAGAAATTTGAAATTAACAGTGGTTTCTGCTACAGTCGGAATTGAAATTTATTCTGTCTTTTTATATATATGAGTCCACTTGTCATTGTTCTTATCGTTTTAGGGGTCGTCGTCCTCTACGTCATCCTGACTTATAACGGTCTTGTCACGCTTAAAAACCGTGTGAAGGAAGGATGGTCGGACATCGACGTCCAGCTCAAGCGACGTTTTAATCTGATCCCCAACTTAGTGGAAAGCGTGAAGGGGTACGCGAAGCACGAGAAAGACGTCCTGACGCAGGTCACGGAGGCGCGCGCGAATGCCATGAAAGCTCAAGGCATGGTGGAACAGGGAAAGGCGCAAGGCGCCCTTTCGGAAGCGCTTAAATCGCTGTTTGCCGTCGCGGAAAATTATCCCGACCTGAAGGCCAACCAGAACTTCCTGCAACTGCAGAACGAGCTGGTTGATACGGAAGACAAAATCCAGGCGGCGCGGCGCTTCTATAACGGCGTGGTGCGCGACATGAACACCAAAATCGAAAGCTTCCCGTCCAATATTCTCGCCGGTATGTTCCATTTCGTTGCGGCGGAATTCTTTGAAATCCAGGACAAAGCCGAACGCGAAGTCGTGGCAGTCAAATTTTAATAAGAAGCTGTTAGCTTTTAGCTATTAGCTGTTAGCTTTTAGCTATTAGCGAACCCGCCTTGGCGAAGCCAATTTCTGGCTAAACGCTAAAAGCTAATAGCTAAAAGCTTCTTTTTATGAACGTTGCCCTCAATGGATACGGCCGGATTGGCCGAAATGTCCACCGCCAGCTGTTCAATCATCCCGGTATCGATGTCGTCGCGATCAACGCGCGGACGGAAGACGCGCACATGCGCGCGCATCTTTTGAAATACGATTCCGTCCACGGAAAAGCGGACGGAAAAATCGAATGGGAGGAAGGCAAACTGATTGTGAACGGAAAAACCGTTCACTGCCTTTCCGTCAAAGAAGCGGATCAAATCCCCTGGAAAGATTACGGCGTGGATCTTGTTTTGGAGTGCACTGGCAAGGCCAAAACGTATGACATTGCCGCGCGGCATTTAGTGGGCGGCGCCAAAAAAGTGCTCGTGTCCGCGCCCATGAAAGACGACACACCGACCTTCGTGATCGGCGTGAATGAGAAGGATCTGAAGCCCGAATACAAAGTCGTTTCCAACGCGTCGTGCACGACGAACTGCATTGCGCCGCCTTTAAAGCTTATTCAGGAGAAGTGGGGGATCCTCAACTGTTTTGTTTCGTCGATCCACTCATTCACTCATTCGCAAAATTTGCTGGACAATTCCGGACGGGATTTGCGGCGCGCGCGAAGCGCGGTGCAATCCGTCATCCCCACGACGACCGGGGCGGTGAAAGCCACGGCCCAAATCATTCCGGAATTGGAGGGTAAGCTGGACGGCATGGCGTACCGCGTGCCGATCGCGACGTCGTCGATCTGCGACATCGATCTCCATCTGAAGAAACGAGTGACGAGTGACGAAGTCAACGACTTTTTCCGCGCCATCGCCAAAGACCCTTATTTCGATCCGATCCTGGATATCTGCGACGAGCCGCTCGTTTCGATTGACTTCAAAACCAACCCTCACTCCTGCATCATCGATTTGGGTCTGACCATGGTCCGGCAGAACCACTACCTCAAGCTCTGCGCCTGGTACGACAATGAATGGGGCTACGCGAGCCGTTTGGTGGACATGATGGGGCTACTCGCGGCTACGATGTGAATTATTATAGAGCTATTCACGGTTGGTCGTTCTCGGTTTTGGCAATGAATGAATGCCTAAGGCTGCTACCTGCGCATCCGTTGTGACAGGCACGCTCCTCCCTCTCCGATCCGATACTATGACCGTACCCGGACTGCTTTGCGCTGGTATTACATCTAATGCAAAGGCTTCGTCTGGAGTCCATGCATGTCCTGTTCCCGCGTGGAATTTTTCGAGCGCCCTTCTTTGTAAATCTGTGCCGGCAAAAGCCACCACTTTCCCCCTCTTTTGTGCGATGTCGCGCAACTCCTGCATTGTAGCTGGTACGCAATCGGCTTTTTCATAACGAGCAGGAGCGGATGAACGCGCGGGAATCGCTGGAGCAACGGGTGCCGGCGGTAATGGCGCGGGTGACCTTTCCTCTGCCGCGGGCTGAGCAGGAGGAATTGGCAGTGACGGTCGCGCACGAGCGGGGACAAGAGATGGATTGCTTGGGCGGATAGGAGGAGGGGTAGGCTTTGGTGCTTCCGGCGGTATTTCCTGCATTGTCATTCTTTCGAGAAATTCTATCGCTTTTCTCAAATGACGATTCACGCGTATGAATTCCTGCCCGATGTGCCGTAAATGTCTTATAGCCAACGCCTCTCCAACCAAATGATTTGTCCGGACATCGGCTATTTTTGCTTCCAAAAGCGCTACCTGAGCTTCAATTTCAGCCAGCCGGCCTTCGGCCATAGATACCTGATCGAGAGTGTAAACCGGCCTTTCTGCGATGAATGAAAAGGTGAATTGCGGCGCTGCAGGCATCGGTTTTGACGCAAGCGCCGGCTCTTCAGACAAAAATCTCTGAACAACGCCCATGGCGATCGCGAAACGGAAATAACCTTTGGCTATCTTTTCCCAGGATCCCCGGAAATTTGCCTGACAACGACCGCTTTCAAGTTTCGTTTTAATCTCGATTAGTCCTGCCCGAAGCAATGACAATATTCTTTTGGTGTCGGTCAGCTTTTCCGTCACTTGCGCGCATCCTGTATTAAGACCGCGGGAAAATGAATCGGTTCGAACAGGTTTTCTCATCAAATCGATCAGCCCGGCCTGTTCCAAAAGAAACTCTTCGATAGCCTGCCAGCGTTCAATATTATACAAGGCAATATTCCCTGCGCTGTGCGCTATTTCAGACATTGCCACCGCGATGGCTCTGAGGTGATAGTGATTTTTGAGTTTCTGGAGACTTATCCGCAGCTTCCTCTCCTGCCGCATTGCTTCCAGGAGCTCCTGAAATTGCGGGTGTTTGCTTAAATTCCATCGAATGCCCAGAAAAAATCCGATCTCGGCACGGACGGCATGGACAGCCTTGTCTCCCAATAAGCGTTTTTCGATGTTTGGATGAACGATGGCCTGCTGAGTCACCAAATCACATGCCGCTGTGACAGGATTTTCAACTCCTTCCGGGAACGGGATGTCTAGATTCAGGGTTTGTGCCGCCTGCCGTACATCCTCAATCGCTTTTCCATAAATTTCTGGCCAGTCCGTTTGCGGCACTTCCCACGGCCTCACTGGGCGAAACAACGAATGATCGGTGACGGCTTCGACTTCGTCGGCCGTGAGAGGACGCAGAGGATCCGGCGGCTGGGCGATGGTTGATGCCGAATCCGGCGCTCCTTGAAAAGCCATATATTGTTGAAGAATATAAAAAGGAAGTCAGTTTCTCCTATTACTCCTAAAATGTCAATCCTAGGCCTTCTTCGGCGGGAAATATTGGCTGAGTTTGATGTCCAGAATCTTGGAGAAAACAAAGCTGGCGGCCAGGGTGAAGAGGACGATGAATAAAGTCGCCTTGAGATTGTAAAAACCTCCTAATACCAAAGAAAGCGCGGCCAAGATTAAGTAGGGGTAGAAAATGATCTTAAAGAAAGTATCTACGTACTTGCCGAACGATTGCTTCTGAACCCAGGCGTAGACCGGGCGGTAGCAGAAGAAAAGAAGCGCGGCCATGACGACGCCGCGCACAATGCCTCCGAACAAAGGGTTTGTGAAATCGAACGCCACGGGCGGGGCATAATTTTGCGCCAGACTGTTGAGCGCTCCGGTGGGGTCGATTGAATTGTAGGCGTTCGCCATCAAATACTTGGCGCCAAAGTAGGCGCCGATCATTTCAATATAGGCGGAGGCGATCCCCGCGACCAGACACCAAATTGAAATATTCTTCTTCTCTTCATCCCACTGAAAACCGCCGGCCTGCTGAGGGGGCGGAGTTGCGGGTGCGGGAGGCTGAACGGGAACGTTGGGTGTGGCTTCTTCCATATTTTTGGTTTTAAAAAATTTATTTTAGATTATTATAGCACATGGGGCAGCTATTAGCTATTGGCTTTTAGCTATCAGCTTTTAGTCAGATTCTGGCTAACAGCTAGCCGCTAACAGCTAATAGCTTTTTTATGCAACTCCTCGATTCCCATCTTCATAGAGCTGACATTCCGGATTCCATGCGGCATCTCATCATGTATATCAGCCGCGCGGCGAAATACATCCATTACCATCTTCAGATCGGTGATTTGGGCGCGGCCGGGACGCAGAACGCGTCCGGAGAAGCGCAGATGGCGCTGGACGTGGTGGCGGATAAAATCACTATAGACAACCTGATGCACTGCCGCCTGGTGAACTGCGCCGCGTCGGAAGAGCAGGAGAAGGAATTCGTCTGCCCTTCCTGCGGAGGAACGAAAGGCGAGTATTCCGTGGCCTTCGATCCGCTGGACGGCTCTTCGCTCATCGACGCGAATCTGGCCATCGGCTCGATCTTCGGGATCTATAAGGGCAAGGGGTTTGTGGGAAAAACCGGGCGCGATCAGGCGGCGGCGCTCTACATCGTTTACGGCCCGCGGACGTGCCTTGTGTATTCCGCAGGCAAGGGCGTGCATGAGTTTCATTTGAACGACGTGGGGGAATTCACTCTGGTGCGCGAGAACCTGACCGTGGCGGAAACGGCCAAAGTTTTTGCGCCAGGCAATTTACGGTGCGTCAATCAAAATCCGAAATACAAGGCCCTGATGGACGACTGGATGGCCAAGGAATACACCCTGCGCTATTCCGGCGGCATGGTGCCGGACATCAATCACATCTTCATGAAAGGCCAGGGCATTTTTACGTATCCGCCCTATCCGCCCAAATACCCGGACGGCAAATTGCGGCTACTGTTCGAGTGCGCGCCGTTCGCCTATCTGATGGAACAAGCCGGCGGGGCCGCAAGCAACGGAAGCATCGACATTCTGGACATCAAAATCAAAGACATCCATCAACGGACGCCGATTTACATCGGAAGTAAAAAAGAGGTGGAGAAGGCCGTGAAGGGGATGATGTGAAGCTTTCTTCTCTTCACTTTTTACTCATTAAATCACCTAAAGACTCCAATTTTTTTAATTTGCCCGCTTTTTTCTCTTGCTCATAAACACGCACTGAATCGATAAAATCCTGCTCTTCCAGACGTTGTTTATATTCCCGCCTCCGCGGGAATGACAAGGGAGGGGCATGATTTAACAAAATAGCAAGAGCGAGCTTGCCGTCCAGAGGTGAAACGGGCGACAGGGTGAATTATTCTTCTGTCTGAATGTTATTTTTCAATAAAAAACGCGTGAGTTCTTTGTTGAATTGGTTCACTTCGGGAGCGGACTCGATAAAATAGAGCCTGTCTTTATGTAAAAGAAGTTTTTCTTTTTTTAAAAATTTTAATATTTCCTGACTAACGCCCAACGCGCAGCCATGGCGCTTCATCTGGTCTGTGAATTGTTTATGAGTAAAAACTCCATTCAATTCCATGATAACCTTTGCGGCCCTTTGATAATGCTTAAGCGTTTTTTTTGATTTCGTTTTATCCTGATTAAAAAAATTTAATACCTTTCGTCCGTAGCTAGGCGCATACTCACGCGCAACAAAATTTTCTAAATTTTGACTGAATATTTTGATACCGGCATAAAAATATCCCCGTATCCCAAAATTGACGAAAGGGCCGACGTCACTGTTCCTCAAACTTTCGATGAAAAAAAAATTGTACGATTCCTTTTTTTCTCCGTAATAAACCGACAGCGAGATGACTTTATCCGCAGAGTATCCATAGTGATTGAGTAGCAGAGATTCCAATAGGCGGCAGACACGCTTATTGCCGTTAGAGAAGGGATGGACGGCATAAAGCAGGATATGGAACTCAAGGATGTCCGTGAGATAAATCGTTTTCCTGCCAGCGAATGATTTGAAAAGACTTTTGAGAAGCACTGAGACGGTTTTATGATCCGGCGGCGTATATTGCCTCATTTTCCCCACCTTGGTCGCGTTCGACTTGCGCAAGTCGAACGGATGATAACGAGCGATCCCAAGGTCATGGGCATATTCGTCCAGACCGATAGTTAAACACCGGTGTAGCTCGCATAAAAAATCGACCGACAATTCTCCGAACGCGATGCCGCTCATATTGTTTTCAATATCCCGGATATTTTCATTCTCCAAACGCTCATACTTCTCCCGCGCTGTGAGCGTGACGTCGTTCCGATATTTTTCCAGCCGCGCCTGGAACTCCGGCGTTATTACAATTTTGTCGGCTTCTTCGCGAGTCAACGCCTCGCCCTCCGCTGTGGAAATCGCGAAGGTCTCTTCGCGGATCGTTTGTTCAATAACGCATGGACGCAGGATCGTGTTCTTCAGGGGAAAGGCGTTGAATAATTTTTTCGCTCCCTCGATAACCGCCTTTGAATAAATCGGGGCCCTGAGCGGCGCGAAGCCGAGTTCCCGATAGATAGTTTTTATCATATATTTATCATAAAACTATCATAATTTTATCATAGATTTATCATAAATTCAATCGCGTTCAGCTAACACAAACTCCTTCCTGTTTGATGAAATCATGGCGTCCGATATAATACGGCTGTTATCTTTTCTTCATTTATGCACGAAGACCGACTCAACAAGTTAAATAAAATCAAAGCGCTCGGCATCCTGCCCTATGCCGGGAAGTTTGATCGCACGCATACCTCGCGCGAGGCCAAAGCCTTGGGTGAGCAAGGCGTTCGGGAAGTGGAAGCAATGGCGAAGGGTACTACCACGAGCGACAAAGCGGTACGCCTCTGCGGCCGGCTGATGACGCTCCGCGAACACGGGAAACTGATCTTCGCCCAACTGCAGGATCAGGAAGGACGCGTTCAGCTTTGCTGGATGAGCGGGCATGTGCCGGAGGAACAATTCCAATTCGTCAAACTGCTGGACATGGGCGACTTTGTCGGATGCACGGGAGAACTTTTCCGCACCCGGCACGGCGAGATCACGCTCCTCATCAGCGAGTGCCAGCTTTTGAGCAAGAGCCTCCTGCCTCTGCCGGAAAAATGGCACGGGCTTCAGGATCTTGAGAAGCGCTACCGCGAGCGGTATCTGGATCTTGTGATGAATCCAGAGACACGACAGCGTTTTGAGTTTCGCAGCCGCTTGATCCAAAAAATGCGCGCGTTCTATCATCAGCACGGCTTTTTAGAGCTGGAGACGCCGGTGCTGGAAAATATCTCTTCCGGCGCGGCGGCGCGGCCCTTTATCACGCATCACAACGCGCTGGACATGAACGTGTATCTGCGTATCGCGGCCGGCGAATTGTGGCAAAAAATGGCCATCGCGGGCGGGTTTGAAAAAACGTTCGAAGTGGCCCGCGTGTTCCGCAACGAGGGAATCGACCCGAGCCACCTACAAGAGTTCACCATGGTGGAACACTACGCCGCGTACTGGGATTACCAGAAAAATATGGACTTCACGGAAGCCATGCTCGTCCATCTTCTGACTGAGTTGCTGGGCACGACGAAAGTGATGATCAAGGATCCGCAGGGCAATGACTGTGAAATTGATTTCAAAGCCCCCTGGCCTCGCCGGAAGTTCTTTGACCTTATCAAAGAAGACAGCGGCATTGACGCGGCAGCGGCCAAGGACGCGGACGCGTTGAGCAAATTGATTAAAAAGAAAAAAATCCAAATTGATGAGATGGACACGCTGGGATACGGCAATCTGGTGGACGCGCTCTATAAAAAAGTGAGCCGCCCCAAACTCGTCCAGCCCACGTTCGTGATCCAGCACCCAGCGGACATGAAACCGCTCGCGCGACGTAACGACGCGGATTTGAAACTGTGCGACACTTTCCAACTGCTCGTGAACGGATGGGAAGTGGTGAACGCTTATAGCGAACTTGTGGATCCGCTGGACCAGCGCCAACGTCTGGAAATTCAAGCAAAAGCTAAGACCGAGGGAGACGAGGAGGCGATGTCCATGAACGAGGAGTTCTTAACCGCGATGGAGCATGGCATGCCGCCCATGTCCGGCTGGGGATTAGGCATTGACCGGCTCGTGACGCTCCTCACGCATCAGGATAACCTGAAAGACGTGGTGCTATTCCCGCTGATGAGACCGAATTTATAACAGCTTTTAGCGATTAGCTCTTAGCTATTAGCCAGATAGCATAAAAGCTAAAAGCTAGAAGCTAACAGCTAAAAGCTAATTATATGGAAGACGGAAAAAATATTCAGACAGGCCTAACGTATGAACAGGCGAAGACGTTACTCGATCAATATATTAAAGAGCCGGCGAACCGCGCGCATTGCCGCGAGAGTGAAGTGGTTCTGCGCGGGCTGGCGAAGCGCTTGGGGGCGAACGAGGAAGCGTGGGGGATTTTGGGGCTTCTGCATGACATTGATTGGGAACTGGCCCTAAAAGAAGGCGTTGGGAAGCATTGCTCACTCTGCGTTGAGATTTTGAAGAACGCCGGTATGACGGAAGAGGCGATTCAGGTCGTTCAGTCGCATGGGTATGGAGTACCGGAACTGGCCTTTGGGGACAAGCAACGTACGCGGCTCGTGGAATACGCCCTGGCCGCGGGGGAGACGATCACGGGATTGATTTACGCCTGCGCGCTCGTCCGGCCGGAGAAAAAGCTGGCCGCGGTTGAGGCGTCTTCCGTCAAAAAGAAATTCAAGGAAAAAAACTTCGCGGCCAAAGTGAACCGTGAGATTATCCGGGAATGTGAAAAGATGGGGCTGACGGTTGAGGAATTTATCGGCATCGCGCTGGAGGCGATGAAGGGAATTGCGGGAGAAATAGGCGTTTAGGCAATTACTAATTTCTAATCCTTCAAGCTGATTCAGGAGAAGTTTCTAATTTCTAATTTAGACTGTTAGAAAAGGAATTACACCGCGTTCGAATAATTCGTAGCCGTCTTGCACGACATGGGCTTCTATTTCAGGGCCGTTGGCCCATGTTGCGACCTTGTCCATTGGGCTAGGATCATCTTCATCAATCTGAACCCATTGATGGTCTTTGTCCCAGCCGTACTTCAGAGGGACAACGCCGCTGTCTTTGAATAGCGCTTTCCGCGCCTTTGGCAGGCGATGGTGGAACCAATAGCTCTGTTGCGGCGTCGCGAGCGTCTTGGACTGTAAATTGATTTTATAATCATAATAACTATTTTGTCAATCTCTGTTTATTGTCGGTGAGCCAAAAATTTGATATAATATTAAGATTTAAAACTTAAATAAACACACAATGCAAGTCGTTTATAAGCTTTCTTCGCACGCGGTCAAGATCGCCCTATTGGCACTTTATAGCGTAGCCGCGCTGACTTTGATGACCAGCGCCGTTTTTAATGTCCATGCGGCGGGCATCCCGGAAAATGTCACCGGATTTACGGCCACGCCCATTGACGCGGCTTCACTTGGCCTCTCCTGGAACGCGGCTAAAGACGGCGATGGCGCTGCCGTTGATCATTACCGCATCTATTATGGTACGGTATCGATCCAAACGACCGGTTCCGGCGAATATCAAAAGGCCGTGAACACGCCCAATAATTCCACCTCTTATGTGGTGGGCGGGTTAACAGCCAAAACGACTTATTATTTCGCCATGACCGCGGTGAATGCCCAGGGAACGGAGAGCGAACTCTATAGCCAAGAAGCCAGCGCGGCGACTAAAGACGCGACGGCAATTGCCGCCGCAACTGCCACTGAAACTACGCCTGCTGTGACAGCGCCCCCCGAGACGACACCTACCCCTCCCGCAACCACGCCTCCTGCGACAACCACACCTCCTCCCGCAATGACTAAAAGTGCTCCTACGGTGGAGAGCGTCGAAGCTTTGACAAAAACAACGATAAAAGTAGTGTTTAACAAGGCGGTCAAACTTCCTGTCGCGCTCCCCGAAACCGCTTTCAAAATCAGCGAACAGATTAACCCGGCGAAAGAACTTGCTGTAACGGGCGCGATTTTAGATGTTGCCGATAAATACAACAAGACTGTAGTTTTGACCACTCAAGAACAAACTAAAGACGTTAATTATGTAGCCACCGCGGGTGTTTCCGTAACGGATGCCGATGGCAATCCTATTGAAAGCGGCAATCGCGATTCCGGCCTATTTTTGGGCACGGACAAGGCGAACGAGGTAGCCAAAGACACCACGCCTCCCGAGGATATCGCTGATTTGTTGCTTTCCTTTAAACAACAGGTGAACCGCTTCATTGTTTTGATGGACTGGACCGCCAGTATCAATAGCGCCAAGGATCTTGTCGATCAATTGCTCTACATGAGCCTAGATCGCGGCGTCACGTACGCGAAGGGTCAGTCTTTGGGGGCGATTGCCACCCATGCGGAAAAATCCAACCTGAAAGGCGGCAATGAATATACATTCAAAATTACAACCAAAGACGCGGTCGGCAATGAAAGCGTCGGCGTGGTGAAATCTATCCGTTTGCCCCAAACAGGCGTAGCCGCGGGGATTTTCCTCCTCGGCAGCGCGGCCCTAGCTGAACGGGTTCTCCGCCGGAAGAAGCAGAAATAAATTCGTAACTTTTAATTCGAAATTCGTAACTGGTAACTTGGAAAAATGGTTTTGCTTAGACGGTAAAGCCATTTTTGAAACTAATTTTAGTTGACATCTTACTAAAAATAGTATTTAATAGGAACCTTCCGCGTTCATCCGGATCTCATGAAAATCATGGTGAGCCGAAAACAATGGGGGATTTTTTATGTCAGCGCGTTCTTTTTGATTATTTTACTCGTGATCCAGCTTTCGAGCATTCATTTAAAAACTAAAGTAGCGGTACTGGATGTTGGCCAAGGTGACGCGATCCTAATTCAAACTCCGGAGCATCACAACGTTCTCATCGACGCGGGACCGGACAGCCGCGTTGTTGAGCAGCTGGGCGGGCAGCTTGGATTTTTTGATAAAACGATCGACCTTTTTGTATTGACCCATCCGCATCGCGATCATTTTGTCGGATTTTTTGAAGTGGCTAAGCAATATCGCGTCCGACGCGTGCTTTTGGCGGGGGTGGCGGCCACAGACCCTTTGTATGCGGAATTTCTGAATTTTCTGAAAGCCAATTCGATCGATATTGTTTTGGCGAGCCAAGAGATTGACTGGCAAATCGGCCCTCATTTATATCTGGATGTCCTTTATCCCCTCGAAGGACAGTCCCTTGTGGGACAGATCGCCCAGAATTTCAACAACACCTCGCTCGTGACACGGCTGGCGGAAAAAGCGTCTGCGGGGTGGCGCTTTTTGGCTTTGTTCCCCGGGGACGCGGAACGGGAAGAGGAACGCGAACTCCTGATGAGTGGACAGGATGTCGAGAGTGTCCTTTTGAAAGCAGGACACCATGGCAGCAGAACTTCGACGAGCCTGCCTTTTCTGCAGGCAGTTCGGCCGCAGGACGCGGTTATTTCGGCCGGGAAGGATAATAAATTCGGGCATCCGCACGCGGAGACGTTGGAAAAGCTGAAAGCTATCCCATACTGGGTCACGGCTAAGGACGGAGTGAAGGTGTTTTGGTTTTAACCCTGAAACCCAGGAATTAGCTTGTAGGAATTAGCTTGTAGACACTATAATTTCTACAAGTTAATTCCTTTAATCTTATGCAAGCCATTTTGCTCGCGGCGGGAAAAAGCACACGACTCGATCCCCTGAGCGATAAAAATCTTCTGGAATTCTGCGGAAAAACGCTGGTGGAGCACCAGGTTTCGCTCATCAAAAATGCCAAAATCCGGGACATCGTCGTTGTGGGCAACGCGGAGAACATGGAAACGCTGAAGCGCATTTTCAAAAAATATCATAATGTCGCGGTGACGGAGCAGAAAGCGCTGGAAGAGGGGATGGCGGGCGGCGTTCTGGCGGGCGCCAAACGCGTGAGCCAGAAGGAAATTCTGGTAATGAGCACGAACGACATTGTGGACGCTGAGGCGCTGGAGCTAATGAAAAACGCGCTGAAAGAAAAGGGGATCGACGGCGCGATTTTGGCCAAAAAGGTGGATCAGTATTTCCCCGGCGGTTATTTAAAACTGGATAAAAAAGGCGTTGTGGAAACCATTGTGGAAAAACCCGGCGAGGGCCGGGAGCCGAGTCCATTGGTCAATTTAGTTCTGCACATTTTCCGCGATTTCCCTTCATTCGTAACCGTGCTCCGGCAGCAAAAAGGAAAAGCGGACGGACGCTACGAAGCGGCGCTCAGCCGCTTCGTCAAAAAGGATAAGCGCGCCCTGAAGGCTGTTGAGTATCGGGGGCATTGGCTGCCCATCAAATACCCGTGGCATGTGCTGGCCGCCATGAATTATTTTTTGTCGCGCCAGAAGCCCTTCATTGACAAGACGGCTCAGATCAGCAAGTCCGCTGTCATCAAAGGTGGCTCTGTCTATATCGGCAGGAATGTCCGCGTTTTGGAGCACGCGACCATCCAGGGCCCTGCCTACATCGGGGATAACGCGCTTGTTGCCAATAACGCCCTGATCCGCAGTAGTATGATCGGTCACCATTCCGTGGTCGGTTTTTCTACGGAAATCGCGCGTAGTTATCTCAACCACAATGTGTGGACCCATTCAAACTACATCGGGGATAGCGTGGTGGACTTCAATGTTTCTTTTGGAGCCGGAGGGGTGGTCGGCAATCTGCGACTCGACGAAGAAATAATCGGGGTGAAAATACGGGACAAAAAAATCTCTACGGGATCCAATAAGTTCGGCGTAGTGATCGGATCCGGTAGCCGCCTTGGGATCAATATCAGCACGATGCCCGGGATTAAGATCGGTCGCGGTTGTTTTGTGGGAAGCGGGATTATTGTCGCGGAAGACCTTCCTGACCGCTCCTTTGTCCGCGTGGAACAAAAATTAAAACGCGCGCCCAATACCAAAATCGCTTTTGTGGATAAGCGGAATAAAATGCGTGATTTGTTAAAATAAAGTTTAATTTTGTTTTGTGGCTTATCCACAGCCGCCGTCCCGCCCCTTTGGCCAGAGTTGTTTTTTCATGATTTGGTTTTATCTTTGGTCGCCCTGATTTTATGTACAAGTTTTGCACATTTTATGCTCATTTTTGATGGACAAAGTGTCTATCCTAAAAACAATTTTTGTATTCATGGGTTTTGGTTGAGTTTTTCAGGAATTTTGGACAAAACTTTTTCCACAACAAAATATGGATTTGTTTTTTTAAGCCATTTTTTTAAATACGTTTTTATTTCTTTATTCTGGGCCAAAACTGCCACTTTCCTCATTTTTTTTGTCAACCCCCTATAGACGATGACTATCTTTTATAAATTATAGATTCTTTAAAAAAGAATTTGCGCTCTAAAATAAAAAAAACTACAATATCCCTGTCCTTCATTTTTGTCTTAAAAAAATAAATGAGGGGCTTGTAGGAAATCCTAACTTTTAGGGTATGCGTTTAATTTGCACTCAAAAGAATCTGGCCAACGCTTTGAGTATCACCAATCAGGCTGTAGATTTAAATAATACCCTACCTGTTTTAAATAATGTTTATTTGAAAGCGGAAGGGCAAAAGCTTTATCTTTCCGCCACCAATCTTGAAATCGCTATTTCTTTTTGGATAGAAGCCGATGTAAAAAATGAAGGGGAAATCACCATTCCCTCAAAACTTTTTACCAGCTATATAAATTATTTAAAGGGAGACGCCCCCATTGATTTAAAAATTGAAGGCGGAGACGCGCTAAGCATTACAACGCCCACCAGTAAAACAAAGATTAAGGGTATCCCCGCCAGCGAATTTCCTCAAATCCCCACCATTGAAAGAGAGGCGGGATTTAAAGTTTCAATTGAAGATTTGGGTCGCGCCATCAATCAGGTCGCTTTCGCCGCGTCCCTTAATACCACTCGCCCCATTCTTTCCGGAGTTTATTTTGGATTGATTAAAAATCAAATTGAATTGGTCGCCACCGACAGTTATCGTTTGGCCGAGAAGCAACTGAAAGCGACCGATATCACCGGAAATTTTTCCTGCATTGTCCCGGTTAAAACCATTCATCAACTTGGCGCGATTATTCCTTTGTCGAAAAGGGAATCCGAGGTGGAGGTTGTTGTTTCCAAAAATCAGGTGATGTTTGTTTTCGGAGAAGTAAAAATCATTTCCAGACTGATTGACGGACAATTCCCCAATTATAAACAAATCATTCCCAAATCAACCAAGACCCAGGCCCATTTTAAAACTTCCGAACTCGCGCTTGTTTTAAAACGCATCAATCTTTTCGCCAAAGAAAACAACAACAAGATTGTTTTTCATTTGGATCCGGAAGCTGTCACTATTACGACCGATACCACGCAATACGGAGAAGAGGAAGATGTGTTCAGGGTTAAGGTGGCTGGTGAAAAAAATGAAGTCGCCCTCAATTCACAGTATGTTTTAGACGCTTTGAGCAATATCGCTTCTGACGAAGTTGTTTTTGGAGTGGAGGGCAAGGCAAATCCAGCGACATTGCAACCTTTTGGCGATGACAGTTATCATTACATTATCATGCCTCTTAAAATGTAATTCGTTTAATTTTTGCTGTTTTTGTGAATCTTTTTTCTAATTTCCCCCCCCATCTCCACTCCGCTCTGTTCGAAGTGGGGCGTCTCACACGGCGTCTCATTTTTTCCGGAGCCGGCAATTTGTCCGCTAAATCGTATGTCGTGACAGATTATGCCAATTACCTGAAGACGAAAAATGTTTTTTGGATTTTCAATGAAGATAAAAATATTTATGAAATTCAACACATTCTTCCTTTTTGGGGCCGGAAACGCGTGGTCGCTTTGGGGCAGCTTTTTCCAAAAGACAGTAAAGAAGCCTATAAAATTACCGAGCTTGTCGCCGGCTTTAAAGAAAGTCAACAAGGAGCCATTTATCTGATCAATCAAGAAGATCTTTTAAAAACAGTTCCCAGCGTCCAGGAACTTTTCGAAGAAGGAGTTCTGGTGCGACAGGGGCAGGATATGCGCGCGGTTGAATTTTTTAATCAGTTGATTCAGATGGGGTATCAGCCGGGCGCGGATATTATTCTTAATAAGGGCGAATATCGGCGCGCGGGCGGGACGCTCCATGTTTTTCCGCCCAATCTCAATTGTATTGTTAAAATTGAGCTGGCTTTCGATCGTGTCGCTGGCATTTGGTTTTGTGGCAACGGAGACAACAAGGCGAGCCAGGATCCCGCTGATCAAGTGGATATTTTGCCCGTAGCTTACAAGCAAGCAAGCGGTCGCCTGCTCGATAATTTTGGCACCGAGGATCTCCTTGTGATTGACGATTTGGATAATCCTGATATTCGTTTTGAGGAAGAATTAAAACGGCACGAGTCTCGTGGATATCAACTCACTCTTACGTCTTTCCCCCAGAACGAAGAAAAATACTTTCATTTGCGTTATTTATCCGTCCTAAAATTTTATAGTATTTTTGATCTTGTTAATGATTTGAGGGATAAAGTCTTGGCAGACTGGCGAGTGAATATTCTGACCAAACGAATTGTAGAGATTAAGAATATTCTTGATGAGGAACGCATTGCCTATTCCATGGAGTCCGGCAAAGGGGTATTGCTTATCGACGCCACAGATTTGGAAAATATTCCCCCCTCGTTTCAGAATCCCGAGTTTAAAGTCGAGCTTCTCACCGATAAAGAGATTTTTTATTTAAAACGAAGCGCCCAAAGTCGTATCGCCCAAAATGTTAATTTAGATTTTTTGACAGGGCTTCGTATGGGCGATTTGGTGGTTCATTTGGATCATGGAATCGGCCGTTTTATGGGTGTGGTGTCTAAAGAAATTGATGAGATACGTCGTGAATATCTGGAAATCGGGTATGCGGAGAACGATCGCCTGTTTGTTCCGATCGATCAAGCGGATAAAATCAGCAAGTATGTTGGAGGCGAGGAAAATGAACCCCAATTGAGTCGCCTGGGATCTACCGAGTGGCGCACGATCACTCAAAAAGTGAAACGGGAGACAGAGAAGATCGCCAAAGAGCTTTTAGAACTCTATGCTAAACGGGCCCAGGCCAAAGGATTTAATTATGGTCAAGACACTGAAGATCAGCGTCGTTTCGAAGCGTTATTTCCTTATGAAGAGACGCCAGGGCAGATCAAAGCCATTCAAGATGTGAAGCAGGACATGGAAAGCGGACGCCCCATGGATCGTTTGATATGCGGCGATGTCGGATTCGGCAAGACGGAAGTCGCCATGCGCGCCGCGTTTAAATCCGTTCAGGCGGGCAAGCAAGTCGCTTTTATTTCCCCCATCACTATTTTGACGGATCAGCATTACAAAACTTTTTCACGGCGCGCGGAAAATTTCGATATCAAGATTGAAATGCTGAGTCGATTCCGCACGGCCCGCGAACAGCGGGAAATTCTTGAGCAACTTCGCAAGGGCGAAGTGGATATTATTATCGGAACCCATCGCCTACTGCAACCCGACGTTAAATTTTTTAATTTAGGCCTCGTGATCGTTGATGAGGAGCAACGTTTTGGCGTTAAGCAAAAGGAAAAATTCAAACAACTCAGAAGCGCCGTAGATATTCTGACTTTGACGGCGACACCGATCCCGCGAACCCTGAATTTGGCGCTTAATAAACTTAGGGACATCACTACCATCACCACTCCCCCGCCCGGGAGACTTCCGATTATTACCGAGGTGCGCCGTTATGGCGATCACCTTATCATGGAAGCGATTAATCGTGAAGTAGAGCGCAAAGGACAGGTATATTTTTTACATAATCGCGTGGAGACGATTGAAAGCATCGCGGAGAAATATCGCACATTAATGCCTCACATTCGTTTTATTGTCGCGCATGGCCAGCTACGTCCCGATGATCTGGAAAAACGGATTATGAGCTTTAAAGAACGGCAGTCAGACGTTTTGATTTCCTCAACCATCATTGAGAACGGTATTGATTTGCCTAACGCGAACACATTGATCGTTGACGACGCTGAAAATTTCGGGCTTTCCCAATTGTATCAACTGCGCGGGCGTATCGGACGCAGTAAAGTGCAGGCGTACGCTTATTTTTTATATCAATCACGGCAACCTCGCCTGGACGCGAAAAAAAGGCTTCGCGCGATTGTGGAAGCCAGCGAACTTGGTTCAGGATTTCAAATCGCGATGCGCGATTTGGAAATCCGCGGCGCCGGCGATGTCCTTGGAGTGAATCAGCATGGGACTATCCGCGTGGTGGGCGTTAACCACTTTTTACGTATGCTTAATAAGGCTATCGAGGATATGAAAGCGGGCAAAAGCATCGGCGGCGAGGACGACAAACGTGACGATGTATCCATTGAACTGCCTCTTGAAGCCTTTATTCCTGACACTTATATTCCCGATACCAAAGAGAAAATTAATGTTTATCAGCGATTATCTTCTTTGGATGATCTTGATCTTTTGCGTGAATTGTCCGAGGATCTTTTGAATGAGTATGGGAAGCTGCCAAAACAGGTGCATCATTTATTCCGGGTTCTCGAGATCAAAATCTTAGCTAAGCGGGCCGGTCTGCTTAGCGTTAAATCCAGCGTTCTTGGCAAGGGCGGAAAGCAAATCGCGCTTCACATGGGGAAGACCGTCAAACCGCCGCAAATTATTGAACTGCTGAAATATAATCCCCGATGGCTTATCAGCGGGGACAAGCTTAAGATTAATCTCAGCGAGCTGAGTTTTAATTGGTCCGCGGAATTGTGCGAAAATATTCAGCGGCTTGCCCCTCAATCTCCTCACGATGTTTAAGAAACCTTTTCAATGTAAATCCATCGGTTTCGGAGAGACAAAGCGGCCCTTTCGCGCGCGCGCTACACGCGAAACGAAGCCTTTATGGTCGTGGATAAAGCCTCTCTTTTTTTGGGGGATTGTCGCAGGATTTGTTTTAGGAGTTATTTTTGTGGTGGTCACTATTATTCAGCTTCCTGATATCGGCGGCATCCAAAGTTTAGTTCCTTATCAATCCAGCGTTATTCTGGATCGCGCAGGGAATCCCCTTTATGTAATCCATGGCGAGGAGAACAGGACGAATGTTCCCCTGGATAAAATTTCTCCATCGATTATCAGCGCGACTTTGGCTATTGAAGATGATCAGTTTTATCAACATGCCGGTTTTGACGTGGGAGGTATTCTGAAGGCTCTTTGTCATGAGGTTTATATTTGCTCTGAACGGCGCGGCGGTTCTACCATCACCCAGCAGTTTGTTAAAAACGCGTTTCTTTCCAATGAACGAAGTTATTCCCGCAAACTCAAAGAACTGATTTTGGCGATCCAACTTGAAAGCCGATTCACGAAAGACCAGATTCTGGCTATGTATTTGAATCGTATTCCTTATGGCTCCAATACTTTTGGGGTCGAGCGCGCGGCCAACACTTTTTTTAATAAATCCGCGGCTGGCCTTACCTTGGCCGAAGCGTCGATTTTGGCCGCCATCCCCAAAGGACCCACGTACTACTCTCCTTACGGCCAACACGTTTACAGCAAGTTCGAAATTTCCCCGGACGAGATCGTCAAACACGGGCTGTATGACGAAAAGGATTTGGATCCCTACTGGATTTCCAACGGGCTCGTTGGCAAGCGCTATGACTTCACCGACGACCAAAACAAAGTTCATTCCATTTATCTTAAGGGCCGCACGGACTTTGTGCTCGACCGCATGAAAACGCTTGGACTGGTTACGGATGCCGAAAAGACACAGGCTTTGCAAGAACTCTCCACGCTGGTTTTTAAGCCTTATCGCGAGGAAATGAAAGCGCCTCACTTTGTTGAATATGCGCGCCAAATTTTGGAAGCCAAATATGGCAAAGAATCCATGGAAAAAGGAGGTCTTCGTATCACGACAACGCTCGATCCTGATTTGCAGGCAGTCGCGGAAAAATCAGTTTCCAGTTACGCGGAGATGAATGAGAGCCGATACAAAGTAAGCAATGAAAGTCTCCTCGCCATGGATCCTGTGACGGGCCAAGTTTTGGCGATGGTAGGGTCGCGCGATTATTGGAACGCGGATATCCAAGGCAAAGTGAATATGACTCTCCGGCCGCGGCTCCCCGGTTCTTCTTTCAAGCCGATCGTTTACGCGGCCGCTTTTATGCAGAGTTACGCGCCCAGCACGGTTGTGTATGATGTGAAGACCAAATTCGGGGATACCTATGAACCTGAGGATTATGACGGGAAAGAACGCGGGCCAGTTTCTTTCCGGCAGGCGCTGGGTCAGTCTCTGAATATTCCCGCGGTTAAGGCCGCTTATCTGGCCGGAGTGTCCAACGTGCTGAGTCTTGCGCGTACCCTGGGGCTCAACCTCAATCAGCCCGATGACTGGTATGGCCTTTCGTTGGCGCTGGGCGCCGGTGAAGTGCGTTTAATCGATTTGGTAGGCGCTTATTCCGTATTTGATAATGGCGGGTATCGCGTTTCCCCCGTGGTTATTCTTAAAGTTGAGGATAAAGATGGAAATATTTTGGATGAATATACGCCTCCCGCACAACGAGAACAAATCCTGGATCCTCAGATCGCCTATTTGGTCACCAATGTTCTTAGTGATGCGGAAGCCAGACCTGAAGGCTTTTGGCGTGATCAGCTGACACTCTCAGGACGAGTGAACGCGGTTAAAACAGGGACATCCAACAAACAAAAGAAAAACCCGCACTATAATCCTTCCAACCCCGATTCCAAGCGAACGATTAATGTTCCCTTCGATACATGGACGGTGGGATACACACCGCGTATCGCGGCTGGCGTTTGGGCGGGAAACGCGGATGGCACGGAACTCGGTTTTAGCGCGGACGGCTTAGGCGCCGCTAGTCGTATTTGGTATGATTTTATGATGGCCGCGACCAACCGATTTCCCCGCGAGGAATTTTCTGTTCCGCCGGATATCAAATGGATTAAAGTTTCTAAACTTTCAGGAAAGCTTCCCTCGGAGTTTACTCCGTCCGATATGATTGTGAATGAGGTGTTTGCCAGTTTCGCTCCCCCTAAGCAAGCGGATGATTCTTACCAGGTCGTCACCATTGATACTGTTTCAAAAAAACTAGCTACGGAATATACCCCTCCGGAAGCTACCGCCAAGATTGGTTTTTACGTCCATCATTCTATTTTGCCCAACAAGCCTCAATGGGAAGATCCCGTTCAAAAGTGGGTGGCCGCGAATATTCCGTTGAATAAAATTCCGACTGAATATGATAATGTTCATACTCCTGAAACCCTTGCGATAAAACCGGATATTCAGATTGTGTCCCCTACGGTTTTTGGCACGGTCACGCCTCCGCAAATCGGCGCGCGCGTCCGGATCCAATCCGTGGGCGGTATTAAAAAAGTGGAGTACACGTGGGACGGTGAATTGATGGATACCGCCTTGGTTTCTCCTTATTCCGGGACGATCCGCCTTCCTCAATTGCTGGAAGAAGGCTCTAAACACATAATTGGAGCGAAGGTTTATGATTCGCTTTACCGTACCGGTTTTTCCAGTATTGACGTGGTTATTGGTTCTGACACAATGCCTCCGGAGGTGCGTTTTATTTATCCAAAAACGGCGGATCGTTTTCCTGTAGGGAGCGTTATTTCTATCCAGGTTGACGCGCTTGATTCCGGCAGTGATGTAGACCATGTTGATTTTTATCTTGACGGCGTTTTAAGCGGGACTGTGACTCAAGCTCCTTATCTGACAACGATTTTGATTTCCAGAACTTCCGGCGAGCGCTTGCTTAAAGCAATCGCTTTTGACCGATACAATAATAAAAAGTCGGCTGAGGTGAGTATCCTTGCCATAGATCCCGGAATCCCGCCTTCAGAATCTCGTCTTTTGTTTCCCGCCTCCGGCGCAACTATTTCCGCGGGACAATCTGTTGTCGCTCCATTGTTCATCACGCCCAATGACCGCCGAGACTTGCAATCGATTCTACTCATTACCAAAGAGAAGCGCGGGATGCCGGTTCAAGTGGCCCAGATCAAGGCCGCTGACAGCGCCACGGCCTATTACACGCTGGTGTGGCCCAATGCGGTTCCGGGGCATTACGAGCTGTACGCCAAAATGATTGTGAAGGGCGGAGGAGTGCGCTTCAGCCAGAAGGTGAGTGTGTTGGTGAGATAGGGGCAGTTATTATCCCAAAATATATGACATTTGAAGTTCTAAGAAAGAAGGTGCAAGATTTTGATAAAAAAGTCGGCTGGGATAAGACCGAATTCAGTCAGCTTGTCGGGTTTATGCAGGAAGAATTGGATCGTTTGAAATTCAGTGCCAATGACCCAGACAGAGTTAATCATCTGCTGACTGATTTGTTGGTTTTGATCATGCAAATCGCTTACAGGTATGACACTGATTTTGATTTTGAATTAGCAAAATGGTTCCGTTCAGCAGAACAGGAAACTAAATGATATATGAAAAATTTCATACAAATTAAATTCTTTAACAGGAAATCCATCCTGAAAGCCGTTTCAGGTTCTTCCGGGATGGAAGGACTGAGTTTGGAGCGCGCCAGAAAAAATGAAGGAGTAATTAACGCCTTAAAAAACGCGGCAGAGCATTTGCGATATAGTGTCCGCACGAACGGGATATTGCCAGAATGCAGGTATTTTTTGTAATATATATATTTTATATCGATAGTTTTTTATTGTTGTGTATAGTGTTTTTTGTTTATATTTAGACTAATATTAGTATATAGAAGATTCAATATTGTATTATATATATAAATTTAAACACGAATTATGCATCCTATAAATTGGCAACAATTCGGGCTAAAAAAAGATCCCTATGACACCCTGCCGCTGATTGAGGGTGGAGATTTGCCGATCGAAGAAGCCTTCGTTGGCAGGACGGAGGAGCAAAGGTTTTTAGACGCCTTGCTTGAATCTGAAAATCGGCTTTGTCTGACAATTTTGGGGGATGTCGGTGTCGGCAAAACAAGTTTGGCGAATTTTCAGAAATTTATTTGGAAATACGATAAACCCAAATTACTTTTTTCCTTTAGGCGTGAAATAGAAGCCAGCGATTCCTTATTGAATAAGAGTAATTTTTTAATTGAAATCATCGGTTCCGTTCTTCGTGAGATCAGGCTGCTGGATGGCAATTTATTAAAGCATGATTTGTTGAACAGCCTGAATCAAATTGTTGACGTCACCCAGTCCTCATCTATCTCGGCATCCGTCGGAGGATCGGTTTATGGCTTCGGAGCCAATTTAGGTCTTGGCAATGCTGGCGCCATAACCCAACCTATTCAACTATCGATTGCGACACTTGAGCGATATTTTTCCGAATTGATAAAATTTATAAAAGAGACCCCGATTGCAGGACTTTCGTATTCCGGGCTCATTATTCATGTAAATAATTTTGATGTTGTTTCGGCCGATCCATCACAAAAAAAGAAAGTCATAGGATTTTTTAATGAAATCAGAGATATTCTTCAAACGCCTGACACTTATTTTCTTTTTTTGGGTCCAAAGCATTTTTTTAAAGACATTATCAGCTCGCAGCAAAGAGTAAAAAGTATTTTTTTCCAGACACCGCTCAAAATAAATCCGTTGAGTAAAAGTGAGATTATTCAAGCTTTTAATGGTCGTATGGAGCTCTTAAAATCTGATGATGTCGCTGAGTATATTAAGCCTATAGCCGATGAGGTGGTTTATCGGCTATACGATTTGTATAAAGGAGATATCCGATCTGTCATGACTGGTATACGTGATATTCTGGGACAGCATTCAGAAAGGCTGACGCAGCCTTTAAGCGTGGCAGATGCTATGTTATTGCTTGGGCAAGGGAGATGGGACAGGATTGAGCAAGTGGTCAAGTTAACTAGTGAACAAAAAAAAGTGCTCCACTTTTTTATAAAAAGTGAACAATATATAAGCCAAAGGGATGTTTCAAAATTTCTTGAAATAGCCCAGCCAAATGTATCAGGATACTATTTTAAGCCGTTGAAAGAGGCTGGAATAATCGAAGAAAAAGAAAGAAAAGGAAGAGAGCTGCTCTGGGGGCTGTCGATTGATTATTTGCCACTTAAATGGTTAATTGAAGAGCAAAAAATAGCAACACAAGCCATAAAAGAACAGGCCGAGCAACTTTCGTTTTTTGATAAGATTTAGAACGTTTTCAAATACCACTCCAGAATCGTCTTGCCCCAGAACAGGCCGGCAAAAGTTCCCAGGGCTAGAAAGGGGCCGAAGGAGATGGCGCTTTTGCGGTTCAGTTTTTTGGTGACGATTCCGATCAGGCTGTAGAACGATCCCATGAGGTAGGCCAGGAAAAGTCCGACGAGGACCAAAGGCCATCCCAAGAGGAGCCCCATGAAGACGCCGAGGCGGATGTCCCCTCCCCCGAGCCAGCGGCCGGAGGAACCGAAGAAGAGCCCGCCGAAAAAGAGGAGCGGAATGAGGGCGCCCCACAGGATACTGCTGATCGTAGCGATCTTGAGGAGCGGAAGGGCCACGAGCGTGACGATTATCGCGGGGAGCATGAGCTCATCTGGGATTTCGCGGTAGAGCATGTCGTAAAAAGACACGGTGACCAATACAAAGGTTGTGACGCAGAAGAGGATTAGCGCGGGGATGCTCGTATTCCCTATCTCTATGGCGGTGAGCCAGAAAGCCGTTCCCATGGCGATTTCGAGCAAGGGGTAAACCGCGGCGATGGGCTTTTGGCAAAAATGGCAGTGGAATTTATTGAAGACGTATCCCGCGAGCGGGATGAGATCCAGCACCCTCAGGCGGTGGTGACACCGTGGGCACTCGGAACGCCCCCACAAGATCCCTTCCTGCCGTGTATGCAGGCGATGGATCACGACGCTCGCGAAACTTCCGAACACGAGTCCGAGAACGAACATCAGGAGAAGGAAGAAATAGGAAGGCATTTTAATTTAATTTTCAATGGCTTTGTTGCACAAATATTTTTTTAGGAATATGACGTTCCGACCCCTGCTTTCCGTTATGCCGCCCTGAAGCTTTCCGGCATCCCGAGGGCGTTCATACGGTTGAGGGCCGATCCCATGATACGGGCTTCTGCGACCT
>JACRIE010000030.1 GCA_016220165.1 Candidatus Peregrinibacteria bacterium | reverse complement strand
CGTCGGGTGTACTTCGTCTGGCGCGATCCGCAGAATCCGGACGGCCGCAGTCGCTTCCGCTTCTCGGTGGGGGGAGATGTGAAAGAAAATTAGACTTTGAATTTCAGATTTTCTTTTTTCTTTTGATTTTGATTTTTTCAGGAGATGTTCTAAAGTCGTTTCATGCGGCGACTAATGCCTCTTTGCTTTTTTTAGCAAAAAAGGCTGCCGCAGGGTGAGCGCGTCTCATCCGACAAACACATCTCCCCTCACGTTTGAGCCAAATCCAATCCGGATGAAATGCGTTGCGGTCGCGACCGCAACGGCAAAAGGAAGGGTTTGGTTGAAAAAGTCTCAGGTCCCTGATGCGAACTGGAATCCGGACAACCGTCAGGTGAACTTCGACTGGAACAATCCGCAGAACCCGAACGACAACAGTCGCTTCCGCTTCTCGGTGAAGGGTTATGTGTTTTGCGTGGCCCGGAGCCAGCCGCCCAGCATACGTCCCGTTTCCGTCAGAAATCCCTGGATCTGGAAAATTTTGGTTTCATTCGCAAGCTTAAGCTCCAGCAAAAGTCGTAATTTAAGGGTTGTGATTTCAAGCTGCGAAGAGGCTTTGATGAGGTAAGCCGCTTTGAAGGGCTTGGGCGCGTTTTTGGCCAAAATTAAATTTTCCAATGTCTCCAGCACGGAATTTTCCAGGCTGATGCCCAACGAATAGCTTTCTCTTTTGGGCACAGTTTCATTCAAATCTATAATTCTTTTGTAGATTTCATATAGTTTATTGATGATGGGCAGCGATTCCATAAATTTAAGTTTAAAAAATATCTGGCACAGCTGGTTTAATTTTCGCAAAGGCAAGCGCATGACGGAGGAACTGCATGAGTTTCAGTATCATCTGGAGAAAAACCTGTCCGGACTTCAGGATGATCTTAAAAACGGTCTTTACCGTCATAGCTCCTGCAGAAAATTCATCGTCTGTGACAACAAGCGCGGGGAAATTTCCGTGGCCGGCACGGCGCGGAAGGAGATCGAAAGAAAGCTCAGAGAGCCCGTAGTAAGCCCAAAAAAATGCAAAGCAGCTGAGACGGCTGGAAAAACCTGAGACTATTTATTTCCCCATCTTCCACAACAGTTCAAAAATAACCTTCATGGATTGGCAGATGATTGTATTACCCGCTGACCACCAGGATTCCATGGCGTTTGACCTCGTATCCCATAATCGAAGCGGTTTTTTCTTTTAAATCGGATTCCTCCAGGAGAATGGGCTCAACGCGAGAGTCCGTGTGCAGAGTTAATTCCAAAAGACGCATTTTTTTATCCAGATAATCACGGCCGCGAGGAAGGCGGTTGGCGACGACCGCGATATCAATGTCGCTGTCTTCCGTGGCTTTGCCTTTGGCATACGATCCAAAAAGCCAAATCTGCTTGAAAGCAAAACGATTTTTTTTAAGTACTTCCGCAAATTCGCTGATGATTTTCTTTATCTGTTTTTCTGACATAATTTTTCATATAAGGAAGTAATCGCTTTACAGTACTGATCCGTGGTGCTTTTGGTGGACAGCTTATAAAATTCCAGTTTTTCATCCGGATACCTTGCTTCCATATTAAAATCAGAGGCTTTGACGAGTAATTTCCATTCTTCTTCGCTCAGATCAAGCTTTGCCATTTCTGCCAGACGACGGAGATGATGGATTTTTGGAGCCAGATTTTCAGTGGTGGCTACGACATGGGATTTTAATGCCATTTCAAGCACCATATGCCCGAAAAAAAGACAATCGGCATACCGTTTGGAGCTATAAAGTTCCTGCATGGTTTTGAATTTTTCAGCGGCATTGGCTAGCCAATAGTCTATCTGTGCCTCTATTTTATCTTTTGGTAACATATTTAAATTTTAACACACTTTTTGTTTTGACTCATCATTTCCCCATCTTCCACAATAACTCAAAAATAACCTTCATGGATTGGTAGATCTCCTGGCTCTGGATCAGGATGCCGATTTTTTCGTTCTTGAGCGTGATGATCGACACTTTGCCGTCGTAAATGTTGATCTCGTTCGAAATGCCGAACGATTTTGGCGCCAGATGGCGCGATTGGCGCAAATACTTTTTATCCTTTTTGACCTCGTCTTTCTCAAGGGCCGTGTCTTTGGCAATGTAACGGACAGGGATTCCTTTTTTCATGCGCTTCGTGACGTACCACTGGTCATACTGTTTTCCAAACAGATCCCACAGGTCTTCAATCGAACTCAGGCAGAGAACCTCCGTCTTTGACGTGAGCGAGTCCGCGTACATGCGCTTGAGTTCGGCCGTGCCTTCATAGAAAGTGACTTTCGGCAGAGTGACGTCTTGCCGCACCACGGAAGATAATTCGGGGAGAATGGCCGAAAAGGCGCGGATATTTTGATCGCATTTTGCAAGCACTTTCAGCTTGTTCTGACGGAGCGCTTCAAACGCCTCGTCCGGTTTTTCGGCAGTGAAGTGCTGGGTCTTGCCTCTCCAGTAGAATCGGGCGAATCCCTCTTTCACCAGATGCTCCAGATAGACTCGGACCGTGGTTCGTTTTTTTTGAGTATGGCGCGCCAGCGCGCTCGCCGGTTGCGTGCCCAGTTGCAACAGGGCCACATAGATATCGATCTCTTCAGGACTGAAGCCGATGGTTCGCAGCACTTTTTCATACATAGCGAGATGAGAATAAACTGTCAAAAAATTTACGTCAATAGTATTTTTTATATCAGATAAAGCATTTACAGTAAACAAAATTAAATGACGTATGATTATGGACAAGAGATGAGAAATAATGGATAATGGAGGCCGCTATTTTTATGTTTTGTTTCACTAGTGGACGGTTAAGGATGGCTTCATAATAAGGATAATTGGCATGCGCTGTTCATATCCTGTAATGGATTTTCAGAAAACAGCTTATCTAAGCCCATTTTATCAACAACGGAGATACTCAGAATTTGTAGGATTT
>JACRIE010000029.1 GCA_016220165.1 Candidatus Peregrinibacteria bacterium | reverse complement strand
GTTTCGCTTTCCATTCTTTTTTATACTTCCGCTCCCGCATCTCGGGCACTTTTTTTTGCATTACAAAAAATATTAAGTATTAATGGCTTCTCTTAGCATAAAACTTAATTTTTCAGCCCGCAAATTTTACCTTTATGCCAAGAGCTTAAATTGTTTAAGGTGCCAATTTGGCACCTTAAACTTGAAGCCGCAATTTTCGACTTCAAGTTTACCAATTCTAGCGCATCAGAGTTGTTTTTCCATACAGAATACTTTGTATAAAATATTCCATCCTCTCTTTCTATAAAAATCAACTACTTGCCGATTTTCCTCCTCGACAAATAGGGTTGGTCTATTGACCCCTCTTGCTTTTAATCTTTTTTCCGCCTCATTCATTAATTCTTTCGCGTATCCCTGTCCTCTATGATTGGAATGGACACAAAGATGATAGATAAAAGAATTTCGTGGATCATATATTATAAAAACAGTTCCCACTAATTGATCATCATCTGCTGCCACGATGATTGACTCGGGATCATGTTTTATTTTCTTTTTAAAAATCTCCCTTTTATCTAAAGGCGCATAGTATATTTTTGTATTTTTTAACAGTTCTTCTAGCTGCGGGAAATCGGCATCTTTATAGTTTCTTAATTCCATATTTTTAATAAGGTATCCGCGTTTAATTTTATTTCAACATCTCCTTCAAAAACTGCCCCGTGTAGCTCTTTTTATTTTTCGTCACTTCTTCAGGCGTGCCAATCGCCACGATTTCGCCGCCGCCGTTGCCGCCTTCGGGGCCAAGGTCGATGAGATAATCGACCGATTTGATCACGTCCAGATTATGTTCGATCGTGAGCACGGTGTTGCCTTTTTCCACGAGCGCCTGCAGGACGCCGAGCAGTTTTTTAACATCCTCGAAATGCAGGCCGGTGGTCGGCTCGTCCAGCACGTAGATGGTTTTGCCGGTCGAGCGCTTCGCGAGCTCCGTGGCGAGCTTCACGCGCTGGGCCTCGCCTCCGGAAAGCGTGGTGGCGCTTTGGCCGAGGCGGATATAGGAAAGCCCCACCTCGTGCAGAGTTTGGAGCTTGGTTTTGATCTGGGGGATGGCGTCGAAAAGTTCCAGACCTTCCATCACGGTCATGTCCAGGACGTCGGCGATATTTTTGCCGTGCCACGTGATTTCCAGCGCTTCCGCGTTATAGCGCCGTCCTTTGCACACCTCGCAGGCCACGTACACGTCGGGCAGGAAGTGCATCTCGATCCGCACGATGCCGTCGCCTTTGCAGGCCTCGCACCGGCCGCCTTTGACGTTAAAGCTGAACCGGCCTTCCGAGTAGCCTCGTAAGCGCGCTTCGGACGTGCGCGAGAACAATTCGCGGATTTCCGTGAACACGCCGGTATACGTGGCGGGATTACTCCGCGGCGTGCGGCCGATGGGAGATTGATCAATGGCGATGATTTTATCCAGATGCTCCAATCCGCGGATCTCCTTGTGCGCTCCGGTTCGCTGGCGCGCGCGGTTAAGCTTGGTGTTGAGCGCTGGGCACAGAATGTAGTTGACGAGCGAGGATTTTCCGGAACCGGAGACGCCGGTCACGCCCACAAACGCGCCAAGCGGAATACGGATATCAATATTCTTTAAATTATGTTCCGTGGCGCCGATCACTTCCAGCCAATGGCCGTTGCCCGGACGTCGCGCGGTAGGCACGTCGATCGTGCGCGCGCCGGAAAGATACTGGCCGGTGATCGAATGGGGATTTTTCATGATGGAGTCCGCAGTTCCCGCGGCCACGATTTCGCCGCCGTATTTGCCCGCGCCGAGCCCCACGTCCAGCACGTAATCCGCGGATCGGATGGTCTGTTCATCATGCTCAACCACGATCACGGTGTTGCCCAGATCGCGCAGTTGTTCCAGCGTTTTGATCAGTCGGTCATTGTCGCGCTGGTGTAAACCGATGGAAGGCTCATCCAGAATATAAAGCACTCCCTGCAGGGACGAGCCGATTTGCGTGGCTAGGCGGATGCGCTGGGCTTCGCCGCCGGACAGCGTGCTGGCGGAACGATCCAGCGTCAGATAGGCCAGGCCCACATTATCTAAAAACTGAAGGCGGTTCAGAATTTCCTGAATCACCAGGCGGCCGATATGGCGTTCCGTGTCCGTGAGTTTTAAACCCTTAAAAAAGTCGCGCGCCGATTCCACGGACATCTCCGACACGTCAATGATCGATTTTTCCGCGAGCGTGACCGCTAAAATTTCAGGTCTAAGGCGTTTTCCTTTACACGTTTCACAGCGCAGTTCCTCCATGAATTTCTCGATATTTTTGCGCAGATAATCGGATTCGCTGGTGTGGTAGCGCCGTTCCAGATTCGGTATAACGCCTTCGTATGTGGTTTCGCATTCATAACTGGCGTTTTGGCCCGTGTAATTGGCCTTGAATTTCTCTTTTCCCGTGCCGTACAGGATGAGTTGGATCTGTTCCGGAGTAAGCTGGCCCACGGGAATATTGATATTAAAACCGTATTTTTTACCCACTTCACGGAGCAGATTGTTATACCACGTGAGGCGCATCGATGACGTGGACCAGGGGAGAATAGCTCCTTCCGCGATGGTCAGGCGCGGATTGGGCATGACAAGCGCGGGGTTAATTTTGAGCGTCGCCCCCAATCCATGACAATCAGGACACGCCCCATGCGGCGAATTGAAACTGAACGCGCGCGGCTGGATTTCGGTGATCGAAGTGCCGCAATCCGGACACGCGAACTGTTCCGAAAAAATCTCTTCCGCGTTCGTGTCCGCGTCCAGGACCTTGAGGATCCCCTGGCTAAACTTCAGCGCGGTTTCGATGGAATCGGCCAGACGGGTGCGGTCTTCATTTTTCTCCTCGATTTGCTGGCCCGAGCTGAGCGTGACGAAGGTTTTCTTGAAATTGTGAACCGCCAGGCGATCCACCACGATCTCGATCGTGTGTTTTTTGTTGGGATCGAGCGCGGGTTCTTCATTGATATTGAGGATCGTTCCATCCACGCGCACGCGCACAAAGCCGTCCTTCTTGATTTTTTCAAACACTTTGGTATGTTCGCCTTTGCGATCGCGGACCACCGGAGAAAGCAGGATTATTCGTTTGTCTTGAGGCATCTCCGCGATCTTGTCGAGGATCTGGCTGGCCGACTGTTTTTTAATCGCCTTACCGCATTTGTAACAATGGGGCTGGCCGATTTTCGAAAAAAGCAAACGGAGGTAATCGTAAATCTCCGTCACGGTTCCCACCGTGGAACGCGGATTGCGCCCCGCGGTTTTCTGGTCGATGGAAATGGCCGGAGACAGCCCATCGATACTATCGACATCCGGTTTTTCCATCAATTGCAAAAACTGGCGCGCGTACGTGCTCAGGCTCTCCACATAGCGGCGCTGCCCCTCGGCGTAAATGGTGTCGAACGCGAGCGAGGACTTTCCGGAACCGGAAAGTCCTGTGATGACAATCAGCTTATCGCGCGGGAGGGTAACGTTGATATTTTTAAGGTTATGGACGCGGGCTCCTTTGACAATGATTTCTTTCACAAAAAGACGGGTTAGTCGGCAATAAAAAACCGTATCATAGATTTTTACAAAATGCAAGGGTGTGATATCGTTAGTGACGAGAAACGAGAGACGAGAAAATTTCTTACTCGTCACTCGTCACTCGTCACTCGTCACTATGATTACTATTCTGCAAAAAATCCCTTTCTTCTCCGCGCTTCCCGAGGCCGACCTCAAAGCGATCGTCGAAAAAATTCAGATGGAGTATTATCCAGCCAATTACACCTTGTTCAATCAGGGCGACGCCGGAGAGGTGATGTACGTCATCAAACGCGGGAAAGTGAGCGTTGAACGGAACGGCGCAGCGATCGCCCGGCTTCAGGACAACGATTTTTTCGGCGAAATGGCGCTCGTTTCCAACGAGGTTCGCAACGCCACGATTAAAACCGTGACCGAGGTGGAGCTCCTCACGCTCCACAAAAAAGACTTCACAGACCTCATGAGCACCAACCCAACCATCGCCTCCACGGTCAGCTACGAAGTGGTCCGCCGCGCGAATCAGAATGATTAATCAGAAGATTACAAAATTAGAAGATTATTCATAGAATTTCTTCTTTTAATCTTGTAATCTTTGAATAAATAATCTTGTAATCAATGTACATTCTTCTTTATCTTTTTTTGAGCCACTTCCTCGCCGACTACCTCTTTCAGCCCAATTGGCTGGCGCGTTTTAAAAAAAGGGCCTTCGCGGGGACGCTGGTTCATGGCCTTATCGTGGGCTTCGTCATGATGGTCGTCCTTATTCCCTATTTGTATTCTCCTGCCGTTCGTTACGGGATCGCGGCCATCACGCTCATGCACGTTGTCATCGATTACGGAAAAGTCAAAATCGCCAAAGCTCACCCCAAAACCGACGGGCGCGTTCTTTACATACTCGATCAGATCCTCCATCTCGCGCTCATCGTTCTCATCGGCATCGTTGCCATAGGCCCAATCGCGCCTCAGTCAATTCCCCAAGCCGTGGCGCAGTGGTATTCCAATGCATGGTTCCTGGCCTACTTGCTCGCGCTCGTGATCGGCACTTATTTCTACGACGTCACGCGTTATATCTTCAGTCGCCACGCGGGCCAGCTGGATTACAAACGCGATTACTACGGCATGGCGCTCCGCGCCACGATCGTCACGCTCGGATTTCTGCTCGCGTGGATCGTTGTGCGCTGAAAATCAGTGAAAATCCTACGATCCGTTTAAATCAGCCCTGTTAAAAATTTATCAGCGCTGATCAGCCGCACTCCCTTTTTAATCACATCCTGACCTGTTTCGCCCGTCACCTGATACACAAAAGGGATTGTTAAACGTTTTTTGAAATAAAATAAATGTTTTGAAAAATCATCGGCAGATTGCTTCACTTCCACGCAGAACCAGGGTTTTTTATCGTGGGTGACCAAAAAATCCACTTCACGTCCCTCCGCATCGCGCAAAAACCAGAGTTCCGTCTTACACCCTTCCGTGTCCTGCAAAAAATGAACCATTTTCAAAAGATGACTGGCTACCATATTCTCCAGTCGGGCGGCCTCTGCATGAACTTCAGACCAGTCCCAGCAATAAAGTTTTGGTTCTTTGCGCAGAGATTTCACGGTGGTTGCATGAAAAGGATAAATCCGGAAGTGATAATAAAACCGTTCCAGGACATCCGTCCAATGCCTGATGGTTTTGTGGGCCACTCCCAGATCTTCCCTCAGAGAATTCAGAGAAAATAGGGAACCCACTTTTTCAGGGAGAAGTTCCACCATGATTTGCAACGCGGACAAATCGCGGAGTGCTTCAATATCCCGGATATCTTCCCTGATCAGGCGATCCAGACGCTCATTATGAAAGCGGTTTAAAACTTTATCGTTTCGACCGAGAAAAGGTTCCGGAAATCCGCCGAACACTAAAAGATGTTTGAAGGATCGGACATGGGAAGTGGGTAAATTTTCTAAGAAAGAAAGGGCCTTCCCAGGCTTCAGAATGGGCATGTGTTCAAGGCTTTCAGACCAGGAAAAAGGATGAAGACGGTAATAATGATAACGACCCATTAACGAATCTCCGCCGCGGCGATAAACGTCCAGCCTCGCGCTTCCGGTCACAAGCATGTGAAAATGATCTTTATGCTCATCGTATTCTCCTTTGATGTAATTTTTCCAGCCTTTATATTTATGGATTTCATCAAAAATGATTAAATCGGCATTCCCGGCAAACTCGCCTGTCAAAATCATCTTTCGATGTTCACGGTTGTCCCAATTGAGATAGGTACATTTTGAATAGTCCGCTGCGCCGATGAATTTAGCCAAAGTGGTTTTGCCAACCTGTCGCGGGCCACCGATGAAAACCATTTTGGTTTTCAGGTCGTCCATAATAGAACGATGAAGGTATCGATCTTTAATCATTGAGTTTGAAATTAGGAATCCTTAAATAGTATACCCAACGTTAAAAAAATGGCAAACTTTTTGTACTTTGGTTAAAATTCATTGTATCAATATGTTTCCGAAACGGTGAAGGCGGCGGTACATTGGATTTGTAACTGCTCACATCGACCCATTCAACCAGCTCAGAGCAGGCCAAGTGAGTCTGCGGGCGCGTCTCTTGTCATCCCGACCGAAGCGCAACGCGTAGAGGCATTGAGGCAATTTCCAAAGCTCGGAAGGGCAGGGGTAAAAGCAGGGGATCGGCTCGAATTTAGAGTCTCAGAACAACCTAAAACAAGCGATCAGGCACGTTTAACATTGACCACAGATTGTTCCGTAGCGATTGTGGTTATAAATAAGGGGATGGTGGACGCGTTGAATCCTAAGAAGGTGGGATGACAATCATTTCACGCTGAATTCCCATGCACCGTCCCAGTCCTCGGGGGGCATATCCTCGAGAAAGTGCTCGCACCGTTCCGCGAACACGCGCACCGCCGGATCGTCCGCAATCGCGTAAAACGCGGCCTTGGCTTCTTCAAACTTCCGCTCGCGGTATAGCGCCAACGCTTCTTCGAATTTTAAATTTTCAATTTTCAATTTTGAATTTTTTCCCCCGATAAGTTCATAAATCCTCACCGCCTTCTCCTTCCCTTTCACGCGAACGAGATCCAGCTCACGGCACACAAAATCATTTTTGATCTGCGCGTAAGTGAATTCAGAGATCATGATCGCGGTGCCATATTGTTTGTTGATGCCTTCCAGGCGTGACCCAAGATTGACGGTGTCCCCTGTGGCTGTGTAATCGAAACGGTTTTTAGATCCCATATTTCCCACCACGGCATCACCCGTGTTAACGCCGATACGGATATAAATTTCAGGCTTACCTTGTTTACGCCATTTTTTACGAAGTTCCACGAGACGCTGCTGTTGTAATAGCGCGGTTTGACAGGCCTTTTTCGCATGATCAACGTCAGGCAGCGGCGCGCCCCAGAAGCACATCAATCCGTCGCCTTCATATTTATCCAGAGTTCCTTGGGTATCCAGAATAATCTTTGTCATTTCTTCCAGATATTCATTCAGGAAAGGGACGAGCGCCTCCGGTGCCATTTTTTCCGAAATGGACGTAAACCCGGCGATGTCCGAGAAAAGAACCGTGATCTCCTTTTTTGCGCCGCCCAGCTCCAGCATTTTGGGATTTTTCAAAATCGCCTCCACCACCTCTTTGTTCACATAATGGCCGAACGCCTGTTTCAGGAATTGCCGTTGTTTCTGCTCCAAAACCAATCGGAGCAAAAAGGCGCCCACAAACGTCGCCACGATCAGAAAGAGGGGATAGACCGCGTTGAGCAGGAGCTGAAATTCGTAGCCCACAATGCCCGCAATCAGCAAAATGCCAAGCTCAGCCGCAAGCAATAGGAGCGCAAGGCTGATTTTCAACACCGCAAAAGCCACGAGGTTGATCACGAGCAGAACAGCAAGTTCGATCCAAAGGCTCTTCTGACTTTGGTCGCGCAGGAATTTTTTTTCAAGAATCGTCTGCAGGTTGTTGGCATGAATCTCAACGCCGGGCATGCGCACGCCTTCGCTCACGGGCGAGAGATAATTGTCCTGCAGATCGGTCGCCGTCGGGCCGATCAGAACGATTTTGTCTTTAAAATCCACGGATTTGCCTCGTTTATCCGTAAAATTGCCTGTCAGCACATCCAAAAAAGAGACGTGAGTGAATCCATTCGGTTTCGCGAAATAGTTCGTGTGCATGGTATAAACCGACACATCTTTTTGCGGATCATACTGCGTGATCGCCGGAATCTCAATCCCCGGCGTGAAGGTAAACGTGTCATTTTGAATGCGATAATCCACAGGCGGCGCGCCCAAATATTTTCGCGCGATTTGCAGGGAAAAGGCTTCAACGGATTTGCCTTGATAATCCTCAAAAATCGGAACTTGGCGCACAAAGCCGTCATCGCTCAGTTGAACGTTGATCCATCCCACAGTCGGAGCCGCGGACATCAGCTCAGCGTTCGGCCATTCCGTCTTTCGTTCGCCGTTCTCGAAATAATAGCGGCTGGCCAGCACCACGTCCGGCGCCTGCTTTAACTCATCCGCGAGCGCCTGGTCATCCTCAGCGCCAGCCGATGACGGATCCGGAAACGTCACGTCAATGCCGATCACCTTGGCTCCCGCGGCCCGCAGAGTCTGGATCGCCTGAGTATAATACGCGCGCTTCCAGTGGCCGAAAGAACCCAATTGCTCCGACTGCAGGCTCTTCTCGTCAATCGTGACGATCACGATCTTCGAACTCGCGTTATTATCGTCATACGACGCGTTCGTAAGCCGTTGCTGAATGCCGGCGAAGTACCCCTGCCGCATCAGCAGCAATGTCAGCAGATAGACCGCGATTCCCAGGCCGATGAATTTGAGGACCTTTTTGATCATGGATAATCTATTAATTATAGCAGAAAATGGCTCAAACATCAAGAAAAACGAATTTTTAATGCCACTTTGATTGACAACCAAGCCAAATTCCTTAAAATAAAAGCACAAAGTCCCTCCTATGCCCTCCTCCCTCCATTTCCTCATAATCGTTATGCGTATTCCTCGCTGAGGCGCTTTTTGTAAGAGCAACGGAACAAGAAGCGCCTCAGGAGGGCTCATTTTGCGTAAAAGTGATTGCAAAAATATTAGAATTATGTTAGAATTATATATTAAAAAATTTAAATTTTATTTTTTATGAGTAGCGCTACCGTTGCACGACAGGAATTACGAGAGGGAGATGGTTTATCGGATTCTTTGGCAGAGGCCGATGCGCGTGCGGAAGAAATCAAAGAAGCGCGCGAATGGATTGCCGCCGCCGCCGCTTTAGTGGAAGAGGATGTCGTGAATGGTAAAACGCAAAGCGAAGCATTCGTAGAAATGACAACGATTTGGCACGGGATGGACGCGTGGAAAATGGCTGCGGTTATTGATGCGGGGGATCTGCATCGGCTTCCTGATTTTGTCACAAGCGTCGCCCTTGAGGATAGAAGATCCAAAATACAAGAGGCGCTCAGGAGAGATCTTGAAAACATGGAAAAACCAAGAACGGGAGAGGCGAGAGCCTTGATCGATCGCGAGCGTAGACACCTCTGCAGTTTGGGGCTGGGCGACAATGAAGCGTTGCGGGAAAGGGCCAGGGCCACGAGCGTAAGCCTATTTGATCAGGCAAAAAGATCTATCGTGGACGGGATGCGTCCGCCATTAGTTCCGGACGAAGTGAGATTCGGCGCTTTTGTGGCTTCTCGCTTTCCAACGCCGCAGGCCATCCAGACACTCATTTATTTCGCGAGGACATCGCAGGAAATCGCTAACGCCTTATTGGAAAATCCTTTATTAAGAGACGAAAGCGGACAGGACACAGTAACAGAAATAGTGAAAGGTCTCCTGGATACCTTGTTGCCCATTGCCATTCAGAATAAATGGGGGAATTTTTTGACGAACGCTTATAGATTGGGTCGCGCGCGTTCGGGCCTGGATAATTTTTGCGGGAGCATGGAGGCAACAGCTCAGGAACATCAGGATGTTCTCATCTCATTCATTGGAGATCATCAGATAACAGATGAGACGATTCGGGATCGTTTTATTACGATCGCATTCGTCCGGGCGCATGCGGGAGATCCGGCGTGGAATCCGGTATTCATGGCATTACGCGCATCGCGATACAATTATTTTTTCAATATGACAGGCAGCAGGAACACTCCAAAGGGGGGGCAAAATACGGGAAGAGAAATAGAACGTGTCGCGCGCGAAAAAGGAAATAGGGCATTGGTTGACTTTCTAAAAAAGCCCTTCAGGACGGGGTTTGAAGACTAGAATCAGTCTGCGTCAACTCGCGCTCCGCTTTTTCAAAAGGACAAGGCCGGCGATCAGAAGCAGCGCGCTCAAAATCTGCCCGAGCGTGAAGTATTGGAAGATAAACCCGACCTGCGGATCCGGCGCGCGCCAGAATTCCACGGTGAAGCGTAGGAATCCGTAGAGGATCAGGAAGATGCCGAGGAGTACGCCTTTTTTGGGGTGACGGAAAAACAGGAAAAAAAGAACGCCGAAGATCAGAATATCCTTGAAGGACGCGAAAAGCTGCGAAGGGAATCGCAACGCCCCGTCACCGAAGTCCATGCCTAAAAAATTCCATCGCGGATCCGCGATCAAGCGCCCCGCAAGCTCGCGGTTGATGAAGTTGCCGAGTCGCCCCAGCGCCAACGCGAGCGGCGCGGGAACAATCACAAGATCCGCCATGTGCCACGGATCGATTTTTTGTTTGCGGCAATACAAAATTCCCACCAAAATCGCGCCGATCAGGCCGCCGTGGAAAGACATGCCGCCTTCCCACACGGCGAACACTTTGAGCGGATTCGCGAGGTAGTACGGCAGATTGTAAAAAAGGATGTATCCCAGCCGTCCGCCCACGATCACGCCCGCCAAAAAGATCCAGAACAAAAAATCCATGAGCTGGTCTTGCGTGATGCTGAGCTTCCGCCGGGCGATCATCCATCGGGCCAGAAAGAACGAGAAGCCGAGCCCGATGCCATAAAAAAGCCCGTACCAGCGAACGCTGACGGGGCCGATACTGAAAGCGATGGGATCAATCATTTTTTATTACAAGATTATTTATTCAAAGATTACAAGATTAAAATAAGAAATTCCATGAATAATCTTCTAATTTTGTAATCTTTGAATCTTGTAATAGAATTTTCACAACCTAATTACCAATTGTGAAAATTCTAGGCATTGAAACTTCCTGCGACGAAACCGCGGTCGCGGTCGCCGAAGACGGCGTTCATGTATTAGGCAACGCGATCGCGAGTTCCGCGGAAATGCATGGGCTCATCGGCGGCGTGGTTCCCGAAGTAGCCGCGCGCGAGCAGCTCAAAGCCATCTTACCCGTGATTGACCTTGCCATGGCGCAGGCGAAAACCGATTGGAACGCGATTGACGCCATCGCGGTCACGAATGGCCCGGGACTCATTAGCTCACTCCTCGTAGGAGTCAATGTCGCGGCCACACTTGCCTACATTCACAAAAAGCCGCTCATCCCCATTCATCATATCGCGGGACACATCTACGCGAATTTTTTGGATGGAGCGGCGCCGGTCTCGTTTCCGTTTCTCGTTCTCACGGTCTCCGGTGGCCATAATGAACTGATTTTGGTGCGCGATCACTTCGATTTTCAGAAAATCGGCGAAACCATCGATGACGCCGCGGGAGAGGCGTTCGACAAGGTCGCGCGTCTTTTGGGTCTGGGCTACCCCGGCGGTCCGCCCATTTCCAAATGGGCCGAAAAAGGGAATCCCAAGGCGTTCGACTTCCCGCGCTCTCATTTGGACCCGAACCATCGCTTCGATTTTTCATTTTCCGGACTCAAAACCGCAGTCATGCGCGCCATTGTAGGGGCAAGGCATGCCTTGCCCCTACCCAATGGCGCCATGACCGACGCGGTCAAAGCCGATCTGGCCGCGAGCTTCCAGCAGGCCGTGGTGGACATCCTTTCCGACAAGCTCGCGGACGCGGCGCGGGAATACGATGTTTCCATCGTTCATCTGGCGGGCGGTGTCTCCGCCAACCGTCTTCTCCGCCAGGAGGTACGGAAGAAACTTCCGCCCGACGTTGCGCTCTGCTCTCCCCAAAATCTCAAATACTGCACGGACAATGGAGCCATGATCGCCGGCGCCGGCTATTTTTTCAGCCAAAAATACCCCTTGCCCAATAATAGTTGGAGTACAATCAGAGCCAACGCAAATTTAGAATTTCCAATTTACAATTTTCATTGAATTTCCAATGAACTAATTTCCAAACAAGATTGATTCATTGAGAAATTGAGACATTGATTGTAAATTGAAAATTGAAAATTGTAAATTCTAAAATGAAATCCTGTGATTTTCTCATCATCGGTTCGGGAATCGCGGGATTGACGGCCGCTTATTCGCTGTCCGATTTCGGATCGGTGACGGTCCTCAGCAAAGGGGGATTGGACGAGAATAATTCCGGTTTGGCCCAGGGCGGCATTGCCGCAGTCCGAAGTGCGGACGACCGGTTCAAAAAACACATCCAGGACACCCTGATCGCCGGCGCCAAACACAACCGACGAAAGGCGGTCAAATTCTTAGTGAAAGAGGCGCCGAAAGCGATCGAATTGCTTCAGGAAGTCGGCGTGCGATTCGCGGAAACACCCCACCTGGAAGGCGGTCATTCTCTGCCGCGTGTGTGGCACACGGGCGACCGGACGGGGAATAGTATTATTCAGGCGCTTCTCAAAGTCGTCCGAAAGAAAAAATCAGTCACACTCCTCGCGCATCACGAAGCCATCGAGCTTATCGTAAAAAACAATCGATGTTGCGGCGCATTCATCGCCCCTTCTCTGAGCCTGTCCCGAGCGGAGTCGAGAGGTGGAGAGGGGGCTGGGGGTGAGTTTCTCTCCCCATTCACCCTCCTCGCCACCGGCGGCTTCGGCCAGCTGTATGGCCGCACCACGAATGCGGCGCCGGCCACGGGGGATGGATTGGTGCTGGCGCTCAAAGCCGGATTGAAGCTCAAAGATCTTGAATTCATCCAATTCCATCCGACCGCCTTGAACGTTCACGGAAAGGGCAACCGGTATTTCCTTATCTCGGAAGCCCTTCGCGGTTTTGGCGCCAAAGTGGTGAATCGCCGGGGGGAAGAGTTCCTTTTCAGGGTCCATCCCAATGGATCGCTGGCCCCGCGCGACGTGGTGACCCGGGCCATATTTTTTGAGGAGGAGCGCGGGCCTGTTTTTTTGGACCTTCGGCATCTCGATCCCCGCGAGCTCCGTCAGGAGTTCCCCACGATCAGTGAGGCATTGAAACGCCATCGTCTCGATCCGGCCAAACACCTGATCCCCATCACGCCCGTGGAGCACTATAGCTGCGGGGGAGTCCCCACCGGCCTTTCGGGAGAAACCGAATTGCCCGGATTGTACGCCATCGGAGAGGTGGCATGCACGGGCGTGCAGGGCGCGAATCGACTCGCTTCTAACTCGCTGCTGGAAGGCGTAGTCTTCGCCCAATCCGCCGCAAAAGACATTCAGAAAAAAATAAAAAACAAAAAGACTCGCCCCCCTGAGTCTGCCCTGAGCCATGCCGAAGGGAAGGGAGGTAGGGGGGTTTGTCACCCCGCGATCCGCGCCTCCGCGGTCGCCTATCAAAAAGCGTTGCAAAAAATCCGCGAGATCATGTGGGAGAATGTCGGCATTGTGAGAACGAAAGAATCGCTCAAAGAAGCCGAAGAGGAGATTAGTCAAATCCAGCTCAAAGACGATCGGATTCAGGGATACAAAGCATTATGTTTGGAGATTATCCATGCCTGCCTGGCCCGCAAAAAAAGCCTCGGCGCCCACTTCATGAGCTGATCGTTGAATCTTGTAATCTTGTCACTAGTGGACGGTTAAGGATGGCTTCATAATAAGGATAATTGGCATGCGCTGTTCATATCCTGTAATGGATTTTCAGAAAACAGCTTATCTAAGCCCATTTTATCAACAACGGAGATACTCAGAATTTGTAGGATTTCG
>JACRIE010000031.1 GCA_016220165.1 Candidatus Peregrinibacteria bacterium | reverse complement strand
TCGCTTTCCATTCTTTTTTATACTTCCGCTCCCGCATCTCGGGCACTTTTTTTTGCATTACAAAAAATATTAAGTATTAATGGCTTCTCTTAGCATAAAACTTAATTTTTCAGCCCGCAAATTTTACCTTTATGCCTTCTTATTTGATTAGAACCGCAGTCGGCTTTTTTACGAGCGCTCCCGTGGCCAAAAACACCAGCTCCTTCTTTTTTTCATCCAGACTGAGTTTGATGGTATCGCCTTCTTTAAAGGCGCCCTCCAAGATTTTTTCCGCCACGGGGTCTTCCACCAATTGCTGGAGCTTGCGTCGCACGGGCCGCGCGCCAAATTGAGGGTCATAGCTTTCGCGCGCCAGGAACTCAATAGCCGCTTCCGTCGCCTCGATTCGGATTTTTTTATCTTCCAGACGCTTCTCAAGCTCTTTTAACTGAAGTCCGACGATTTTGCAGATCTCCTTTTGCGTCAAAGGCTTGAAGACAATGGTTTTGTCCACGCGATTAAGGAATTCAGGGCGGAAAAAATCCTTCATCTCTTTCAGAACCTGCTCTTTTTTCGAATTAAAATCATTTTCAGCCTTCCTGAGTTCATTGTCATCCAGATTAAAGCCGATTTTCGCCGCCTCTTGGGTCAATGTTTTGGCGCCAAGGTTACTCGTCATCACGACAATCGTATTACGGAAGTCCACCTTTTTGCCTTTGCCATCCGTCAAAGTCCCGTCTTCCAAAACCTGAAGCAGAATATTGAAGAATTCCGGATGCGCTTTCTCGATTTCGTCGAAGAGCACGACGGAATAGGGTTTCCGACGCACGGACTCGGTCAGTTGCCCTCCTTCGTCATAGCCCACATATCCGGCGGTAGTTCCCGTGAGGCGTGACACATTGTGGCGCTCCATGAATTCGCTCATATCAATCTTAATGAGAGCGTCTTTGTTATTGTATATCTCGCGCGCCAGCGTTTTAACGAGTTCAGTCTTGCCTACGCCTGTGGGTCCTAAAAAGATAAAAGAACCGATAGGCCTTTCGCGTGGCGCGATCCCGACGCGGGAACGGCGGATCGCTTTAGCTACTTCGGCGATGGCTTCCTCCTGCCCCATAATGAACGAGCCAAGCACTTTTTCCAGGTTCACGAGTTTTTGGGTATCATCCTTCATCAGTCTTGTAACGGGGATACCCGTCATGCGGCCCACCACTTGGGCGATGTCATCGGCATCGATTTTCATGCGTTTTCGTTTGGCCGCTTCCTGATTTTTGATGTCCGTGATTTCTTTTTCAATCGCTTCCTTTTTATTCTTAAGCTCGGAGGCCTTTTCATATTCCTGGTTGTGCACCGCTTTCTCAATCTCTTTTTGAATTTTATGAATTTTTTCGCTGTTTTTTTGGATCACGGGCGTGTCGATTTGGGAACGGGTGCCTTTAAGCGCTGCGGCTTCATCGATCAAATCAATGGCTTTATCGGGTAAGAATCGTTCATTGATGTAGCGCTTGGAAAGCGTTACTGCGGCCAGAATCGCTTCATCGGAGATGCTTAAGTTATGGAACGTTTCATAAGTTTTTCGTAGTCCGTTCAAAATAATTACACAGTCTTCTTCCGTGGGCTCCTCAACCATAATGGACTGGAACCGGCGTTCCAGAGCGCGATCTTTTTCAATATGTTTGCGATACTCTTCGGTCGTAGTCGCGCCGATAATTTGGAATGTCCCGCGGGACAGCGCCGGTTTCAGGAGATTGGCCGCGTCCATGCTTCCTTCCGCCGATCCCGTGCCGCTGAGTGTATGGAGTTCATCGATAAACAAGATAATTTCATTCTCAATCTGGGTCGCTTCCTCCACAATATTCTTCATTCGTTCTTCAAACTCGCCGCGGTATTTGGTTCCCGCGATCACGCTGGAAAGGGAAAGCGATAGAACCCGTTTGTTCGCCAGCGAATCCGGAACGCGGCCTTGCACAATCGCCTGCGCCAGACCTTCCACTACAGCTGTTTTTCCAACGCCCGACTCACCGATAATCACCGGATTATTTTTGGTTTTTCGGTTAAGGATGTGAATCATGCGTTCAATTTCCTTGGCGCGGCCGATGATCGGATCGATCTGCCCTTTTCGCACGCGCTCATTCAGGTCGGTCGTGAAGAAGTCGAGCGCGGGCGTTTTGGATTTCTGTCCTTCAGCGCCTTTTTCCGCGCCCATTCCTTTGTGCTGAAACGCGTCCGTATAATCTCCGTTATTATTTCCGGAAGAAAAAATGACTCCCTGGAGCCCTTGCAGGAATTTATCAAGCGACGTGTTGATTTGCTGGACATCGCGTTTGCGGGCCTGGCCAATCTGGCCGAACATGTCTTCAATCTGTTTCTGAAAATCCTTAAGATTAACCTGCATATTTTCCAAAATGACTGTGGCCGCGCATTTTTTCTGGGTGACGAGTGAAAAAAGCAGATGTTCGGTTCCAATGAACGGATGCCCGAATTTTTGCGCCACTTTCACAGCGTCTTCAATGATCGTGGTGAGATAGGACGAAAGGCCATGCTGAATCTGTTTGGCCTCAGGCTGTTGATTGGAGGCGGAATGGAGGATAAGCCGCACATTTTCAAGCGACACTCCCGCGCCTGTCAAAATTGAAAACGCGAGACAGCGGGGATTCGACAAAAGCCCGATTAAAAGATGTTCACTGCCGATGTAGGGTAGTCCCTGTTTGCGGGATTCCTCTTCGGCAATGCTGAGCGCCTGTTTTGCATTCGGTGTGAATCGGTCGAATGGAGACATTGCAAAATTTTATGGGATAAAATTTTTAAATTTCTAATTTCTAATCTCTAATTTTTAAATAAATTCCAATATCCAATGAACAAAATCCCAATGATTCAACTGTTTAGGTCAATTAGAAATTAGTAATTAGAAATTGATCTCATATCATTATATCTTATTTTCGCCAAAAGGTTAATCGTTATATGCCGAGTGCGGCTCCTATAAAATCTGGATGCCCATTTAAAAATTCCTGGATTGATTGAGGCCTTTTTCCTTCCAGCTGCACAAGCTTCAATTGCAGAGAACCATGATTCGTTCCCACAAGGACGGTATCGTCCGCTGCCGCAACCGTTCCCATAGCGTTTTTTTGAGTAGAGGGGATTGCCTCAAGGATTTTCAGGATTTTTTCATTCCAGGTCGTGTAAGTTTCAGGCCAGCCGGCAAAGGCGCGGATCTTAAGCGAAATTGTCTCAGCCGATTCATTCCAATCGATTTTTCCCTCTTTTTTGGTAATTTTGGCGCAGTGCGTGGCTTCCTTGTCGTTTTGGGGCGTGGATTTGAGTGTTCCACGGGCAATCGCCTCGAGCGCGTCCGGCGTTTTTTCAGCCGAAAGCTGCGCGAGCGTGTCATGTAGCGTCAGAGAAGTCTCGTCGTCTCGGATGGGAATAGGGAACGTTGCGTACACCGCTCCTGAATCCACCCCCTCCTCCACGCGCATCACGCTGATTCCGGTTTCCGATTTGCCGCCCAAAAGCGCGCTTTGGATAGGCGAAGCGCCGCGGTATTTCGGGAGCAGTGAGCCATGAACGTTGACGCAGGCAATCGAAGGGATTTCAAGGACTGATTTTTTTAAAATTTGCCCGTACGCTACCACGATAATCAACATTGGCAGGGCCGCGCCATGGCGCGGCCCTGCCAATGTTTGTATGGAATCCTTCGCGTTGACGTCTTTCGGTTGAAACAGGGGTAAATTCAATCGCTCCGCCGCTTGTTTAATCGGAGAGGGGGCCGGTTTCAGGCATCGCCCCGCGGGCCGGTCCTCTCGGGTCACCACCAAAGGAATATGAAACCGTTCATCCTTTGCCAAAGCCGCAAGGAGCGGAACGCCAAACGCGGCCGTGCCTATGAAAACAATGTCGATTTTTTTTGTATTTTCCATTAGGATAGCGGTTAGCAGGTAGCGGCTAGCGATTAGTCAGATTCCCCGCTTTAGCGGGGTCAGATTCTGGCTAGCCGCTAATAGCTAATCGCTAACCGCTATCATAATATGGAATTGAATCAAAGACAAAGGCAACTCGGTGAGGTTCTCAAACAGCCATTTGGTGATTTTTTCAGGAATCATTTGGATCCTCAGGAGTTCGGGCTGACCACGGTCATCGACGTGATCGTGAGTCCGAATTTAGCCAAAGTCGAAATTTGGCTGAGTTGTCTTGGGACAGCCAAAGGCGATCTTGAAAAACGTCTGGAACAGTATGTTCCGGAGCTGATCAAAATCGTTCATCGTCATATTCATCAGAGGCGAAAATTACACCTCGCTTTCAGGATCGCGGATTAAAACTCATTGTGAACTATTTACACTATTCCTTCAAGGGATTTCTCTTGCAAAGGATCTTTTAAGTTATTAATCTTTTCTTCTTCCCTCAAAGAACAAACAAAATAATTTATTTTATGCGATTACCCGAAACAGAAATTGGGAAAATAGGGAATTTGATCGAAAAAAGTCATCGAATCCTTATTTTTTCACACAAAAGCCCGGACGGCGACACGCTCGGTTCCGCCACCGCGCTTTTTCAGGCGTTCAAAAATATGGGCAAGGAGCCTGCCTTGGCCTGCGTCGATATTCCGCCGCCCGTCTATAATTTCATTCCAAACATCAGGGCTTTTCAGCAAACCGTGGAAGCACTCGATTACGACGCCTATTTCATCGTCGACAGCGGCGCCTATTACATGACCGATTTTCACACGGCGCTGCCCGCGGTGTTCGATAAAAGTCTCGAGACGGTCAATATCGATCACCATAGATCCAACGAATTATTCGGGAAGCATAATCTCGTGGTTCCCGACGCCCCTTCAACGACCATGATTTTGGCGGAACTTTTTAAAACGCTTGGTATTCCCGTGGATCGTTCCATGGCCACATCGCTTTTAACCGGTATTTACACGGACACGGGCAGTTTTATGCACTCCAATACCACGCCCGAAACATACCGGATGGCCGCCGAGCTCCTCCGGCGCGGCGCCAATCTGCGGCAGATCTCCAAAGAAATTTTTAACACCACTCCCATCTCCACGTTGCGCTTGTGGGGCATGGTGCTGAAAAACATCACTCAAACCAATGACAACGTCACCATGTCCGTGGTCTCCCAAAAAGATTTTGAACGCGCTGGCGCCGATCCGTCCGAAATGAGCGGCGTGATCGATTACGTCAATTCCGTTCCCGGAGCCAAATATTCCGTGATTCTCACGGAACAGGGTGAAAAAGTGAAAGCCTCCTTGCGTACCCTTCGGGATGATGTTGACGTTGCACAAATTGCCAGTCAATATGGAGGCGGGGGTCATATCAAGGCGGCCGGCTTCAGTATCGCCGGAAAGCTCGAAAAAGAGATTCGTTGGAAAGTGGTTGACACAAAGTAAGAATTGAGTATAAAATATCTTTCCTGTGCTTCTTTTAATTATTGTTTCCAGATAAATGATCCCTGGCCCGACGGATTCATCTCAGGAAAAAGCTCGAGAAGCGGCGGATTTTGAGTGGGCCGCCGAACATCTTCCGGAAGAACGAAAAGCAACATATCATAAAGAGATAGGTGAGCTGATATTTTTCGGAAGAAGAGCCTTTCGTGCGATTATGAAAAAAAAGAGTTTATCGAAATACTACTTTAGTCTTCTTCATAAAGATAAACTGAAAGAAGATGTCATGACATGCCTTGAGTCAGACCGTCCGCTGGAATATAAAAGAAAAAAATTAAAGGATCTGCTGAGGGAGGCAAGAGGGGAACGATGGGCTCAGATAGAGGAGCTGGGGGGATCCACGCGGAGAGCTACGTTAAGAGTGTTAAAAAGGTATGATGAGTTGGAGCATACCTGGTTCGCTGAAGTTTTTGATGAATTAGAGGCAAGGAGTTTCGCTGATTATGTCCTGCCATTGATTAATATACCGCCGGAGGAAATAATGGCATTGGATATCGGATCGGGTGCGGGACGGGCCTCGCTGGTTTTTTTGGAGGCAGTCCGCAAAAGATATGGCGATGACGCGGTCGCAAGATTCGCCCCCAATATCCACGCGGTCGATCCGGAGGCGCGCAAAAAAAGATATGGCGATGACGCGGTCGCAAGATTCGCCCCCAATATCCACGCGGTCGATCTTATGCCTCGTTTTGTAGGAACAACAAGAAAAAAACTTACTCCTAAAGGGGTTCTCCCCCAAAATATTAAACAGGGCGACTTTCTGAGCCTTCCCGAGGAATTCAGGCAGGGCAAATTTCATCTGGCTTATGCCCTTTTTCATACTTTTTTTCACTGCACGACCGAGCGGGAACTGCGCACGGCTCTGAGGAATGTGGAAGAGGCGCTGGCGGAAGGGGGAATATTCGTTGTGGATTCGGTCGGAATTTATGATATTCATTACGTTGATCAGGAACGGCTGAAAGGATGGGATGATCTCAAAAATTTATACAGCATTTTAGTATTGATGTACCGCGAAGCAAGGCTTGATCCTATATTGCCTCCGGATCAACGGGAAGGACATGAACTTAGGCGCTATCCGATCGAGGATGGGACGACCGGAGCCGGAACATACACCCGGGAGGTGCTGACCCGGGATTATCTGAAACATGTCTTAAGAAAAATGGGTTCAGCGCTTAGCGTGGTGAGCCCCCTTTCTCCGATACAGTTATTGCGGCAGGATTATCCTGAAGATAAAGCTAGAGAATTAGGCAGGCAGTGGATCAGCCAAAACAGGATGGAGGAATGGCTGCGTCGGGAAATCGCTTTCCGCCTCCCCCAATTAGATAGAGGGGATGCCGCCTTGAAACCTTTTTATAGCCTTTCGCCGGAGCAAAAAGAAAGACAGAAAATGGGATTGAAACTCGACGATCCGCGCATCGGAGAAAGAATGGGATATCTTGCAACGGAATTGGTTCGGCAATATGTCCAGAAGTATTATATTCTTAAAAAGGGAAAGAGAGGTTGACTCATCAGCTTCTGAAGCTTTAAAATAATAATGTCTAACATACTAATTTTATGGCAGAAAAACTGCCGGAAATAGCAGGGGTAAAGGATGACGGATCTCAGGCAGGGCTTACATTTAAATTAAAAATAGAGGGAGGAACAGCAGGAGATGATCGTGCTTTAGAAGAAAGGCTGGTCAAGCTCCATCCTGGTCACCTTCTGGCGCTGGCGTCCCGTTACGCGATTTCAGTCGCAATGGCGGGAGGATTATTCAAAGTAAGTGTGAATCGCACAATACTGATGGCGCTTTTAAGGGGATCCCCTGTTCCGGCCTGAATCGTTATTCCGCGAATTTCCAGCAGAAATTAAAGATAGCCTTCATGGAGTTGGTGATGGAGGGGCTTTCGAGGATCGCGCCGAACATCTCTTCCGCTTTATAAGAAAAAAAAGCGGTTTTTTGGCCGTAAATATTGATTTCGATTTCTACCGGAAAAATACTGAAAGGAGCAAATTTTGTTTTCCTAAGTGATATTTTGTCATTTTTTCGGAAAATTTTATTGGCTTTATTCTCCGGAGTAATCACATGGGCGAAAATTTCTTTTTCTATTCGTCGCGGAATATAATCATTAAAAATATAATCATGAACCGCGGAAGACATCGTTTCGATATTTTCAAAAGAATAGATGGTTTGTTCCTCCGCCAGCGTATCCTCGTAAACACGCTTAATGCCTTCAGGCCCTTCGTAGTAGCGCATTTTAGGCAGGGCCATCTCCTTTTCTTTCATTTGCCTGAGGTCGGGCAGGATTTCGATAAGATTCTTATGAAGCGCATCCGTTTGCTTTTTTCGGGCTTCGATGATGGATTCCAGCCGATCCGACGGGTCTTCCGCGTAAAAGCAGAGAATGCCGTGGCGCATGGTTTTAACAGCCAGCCCCATTTTGACGAGCTTCATGAGCGTTTTATAAACCGTGGTCCGGTTGAGCCCTGTGTGGCTGGCGATCACACTGGCGGGCTGGGTGCCGGGAAGGCGGAGCAGGGCCAGATAAACGTCGGGCTCTTTATCCGTCAATCCCAGATTTTTGAAAAGTTGCAGAAAATCCATAATTAGGTTATTTTATATATTGTTGTTCATAGATAAGAACAAGCCTATTATAGAGCTAGTAAAAAGCAAAATCAAGTTATTGTTTATGACAATTGACAAATGGCTGTTATTTGATAAAATGATCTCGCTAAGTCAGTTACATGATTTAGCATCATAAATTTGCGGGAGGGCAACTTTATAGAGGGAAGGGGAAGATGTTTAAAGAACTTCTTCCCCTTTCTTCAGTCCAAACCCTACCCGTTTGCTCCCGGAAACCTCTATTACTTATGATGATTCCACAGTCCGTCCACGTCGCGCTCGATAAAGAAAACAAGCTGTTGGCTCTTCAGCTCCACAGGGAGGCACGTCTGGGCATCTTCGAACATACGATGGGCGACGTGAACGACGCGCTCGCGGCTATTTTAGGCGTCTGCGATACTCAGGCGAAAGAAATTACCCCTACGATTAAAGGCCACATCCTGACTATTAATTTGAGGCTGAGGGAAGCCAGGAATTATTATGCTGAATACAGCCAAAAGGGAGTATTTAATATAAACCTCGCGTGCCTTAATATGTGCGCGGCCATCGAATCTTATTTCCGGAGTAATTCCGTTCGGATCGAACGCGACCTTGCTTCCATCAACGCGCTGGCGACAGGCAATCTCGAGAATTTCGAACAATTTCTATTGTATTTGTTCCTTCATCTTATAAACGGCAATAAAGGCGTGCCTGCGGACATCAAGCTGATCACCCGGCAAAAAGACAATCAAATCATGATTATTATCCGAAAACCCAGACATGATTTCTTTGTTGAAGAGCTCCAAATTTTAAAAACAAAAGGGGAAGAATCATTCCCCGGCAGGATCCGCTTTGAACCTTTTGATATGGGAATCGAAATTATCCTGCGTCTTCCTCTGAAATTTCCCACAGACAAAATCACTCTTTCGGAACCGAAGCTGAAAACGAAAGTTTCGTAATGGTGGGCGAGAGAGGAGTTGAACCTCCATACCCTTTCGAGTGCTACCACCTCAAGGTAGTGCGTCTACCAATTTCGCCACTCGCCCATTCTTCTTATTACAAGATTATTTATTACAAAATTCATTATTAATTTTATAATCTTGAATAATTAATCTTGTAATAGCCTATCACTTCGCTTCTTCCAGTACAACCTTAATTTCCAGAGTCTTTCCGCTGCGCCAGACTTTAAAGTTCAGCGTGTCTCCCGGCTGATGTTTGGCAACAAGCGTTTGCAGAGGATGATCCGGATCAAGCATCTGTCCATCTAGCTCCAAAATCACATCTTTCATCCCGAGTCCAGCCTTATCGGCCGGGCTTCCCGGAATCACCGCGAATTCGCCCTTGGCTTCATCACCCACAAGGAGCGCGCCATTTTTCACATCTATTTTTAATGCTTTGGCCCTGGCCTCGTCAAGCATCATAAACCGAACGCCAAGGAACGGTCGTATGATTTTTCCATATTTTTTAATATTATCAACCGTGGAAAGCACATCCTTGATCGGAATAGCGAAACCAATGCCTTGAGCGCCGGACGCCATGGCGGTATTGATGCCGATCACATTGCCTTCCAGATCCACCAGGGGACCTCCGGAGTTTCCGGGATTGATCGCCGCGTCGGTCTGGAGAAGGTTAACCAGATTCTCGTTCTGGCCGCCCACAGGGTCGCCCGCCACGATCTGCCGTCCTTTGGCGCTGATCACGCCCGTCGTGACGCTATTCCCGTATTCGGCTAAAGCATTGCCGATCGCGATGACTCGTTGACCCACCTGAATTTGGTCGCTGTCGCCCAGGGACACGACCGGGAGACCATTAGGCTTATTACCCTTATCGTCTTTCATTTGAACGATAGCGATGTCATTGACGGGGTCGCGGCTGATCACGGTTCCTTTATATTCTTGTTTATTATTCAGGAAAATAGCGTATTCGGCTTCCGTATCATTGACCACATGCTGGTTCGTGAGAACGAGGCCGTCTTGAGTGATGATGAATCCGGTGCCGCCGCCCACCTTGCGGGACTCTTTTTTAATGGCTCCCTTGGAATCACGCTCAGGTGTTTGAATACTGAAAGGAGAATTAAAAAAAGGATCCGGATCGCCAAAGGGATCAAAACTAAAAGGGCGCTGACGAAAAAGAGGCACATCCCTGGAAACAATAATGCTCACCACGAACGGGCTCACCTTTTTGACCGTGTCGATCACCTGAGATTCTTCCACATACACCTTTTTTTCAGTAGCAGCAGTTTGAATCGGAGCGCTTGCCGTTGGTTTATAAAATTGGGATGAAAGCCAAAAACTGGACAGGCCGCCGCCTAAAAAACCGGCAACAAGGCCGATGATAAGAACCCAGACCAAAGGGCGTCGAGAGGACTGAAAAGAAGCCATATTTCTAATGAATTAAGAATTAGTATGAGTGACGAGAGACAAGCGACGAGAAAGAAAAATAACTCGTCACTGGTCACTCGTCACTAGCAAATTTTAGAAGGATTTTTTTGAAAAAACAAGCTACTCAAGCATCTTCAGAAACCCCTCTTCATCGATGATTTCTACGCCTAGCATTTCCGCTTCCTTTTTTTTGCTCCCGGGATCCGCTCCCATGAGTAGATAGTCGGTATTGCCGCTGACGCTGGAGCTGACCCTGCCTCCGTTTTTTTTGATGAGTGTTTTGGCGTGTTCGCGGCTGAGCGTTGGTAGCGTGCCAGTGAGGACGAACGTGCGCCCGGAAAGCGTTCCGCTGGCGCGCTCTTCGGGAATGATCAGGCGCACGCCGGCGTCATCCAGTTTCTGCAGAAGGTAGAGCGTCTTGGGATCGCGGATCCATTCGTAGACGCTTTCCGCCACTTTCTCACCAAAACCTTCAATGGTTTGAAGGTCTTCGAGGGGCATTACGCTGAGCGTTTTGACGAAATCACGGAGCCGCGCGACAGGAACCGTGGAGGGTTTGGATTCACCGAAAAGATCGAGTTGCGACTCGGCGCGATTCTCAAGAACGATGGGATGGGTTTTTAGGGAGAGATTGGCCGCCAGCGCTTCCGCGGTTTCTTCCCCCACGTGGCGGATGCCCAGGGAAAAAATAAAACGGGGCAGGGGGATCGCTTTGGCTTTTTCAATGGCTCTTAAAAGGTTCTCCGCTTTTTTTTCTTTAACGAGATCCAGATGAAAAAGGTCGCCGCAGCTGAGCGTGAAGAGATCCGCCGCGTCGTGGATCAGATGGCGTTCAGTCAGCTGTTCGATGAGCTTCGTTCCCATGCCATCGATGGCAAAGGCTTTACGGGAGACAAAGTGTTCCAAAGCTTCCTGCCGTCGGCCAAAACACTGGGGATTGGGGCAGCGGTGAATTGCTTCGCCCTCGGGGCGCACGAGTTCCGTGTCGCATTCCGGGCACTTTTTGGGCATCGCGAAAGGTCTTTCCTTGCCGGTGCGAAGCTCGGGGAGGACTCGAATCACTTCGGGGATAATATCGCCTGCCTTGCGGAGTACGACCGTGTCGCCAACGCGCACATCCTTGCGATGGATTTCGTCGTCGTTGTGTAGCGTGGCGCGGCTCACCGTGGAGCCCGCGAGGAGCGTGGGCTTAAGAATCGCCACCGGCGTGATGGCCCCTGTCCGTCCTACCTGGAGCTCGATGTCCAGAATTTGACTGGCGGACTCCTGGGCCGGAAATTTATAGGCCACGGCCCAGCGCGGCGATTTGGCCGTGGATCCGAGCGCGGATTGATGGGAAACCGCATCGACCTTGATCACCAATCCGTCGATTTCATACGGCAGGGTCTCTTTCTTTTTTATCCAGGAATTCATGGCGTCGATCGCTTCGGAAAGTGCGGCGCATTTGCGGAAATGAGTATTCACACGAAACCCCAGTCGTTGAAGCAGTTCAAGGGTTTCTTGTTGGCTGACGGGCGGCGGAATCGATCCTTTCCCGTGAATTTGAAATGAATAAAAAAACATTTCAAGTTTTCGGCTTGCCGCGATCTGCGGATCGAGTTGTCGCACACTGCCCGCGGCCGCGTTGCGCGGATTCGCGAACGCTTCGCCCTGCGCGTTGAGCGTCTCGAGCGCTTTTTTGGACATGAACACCTCGCCGCCCGCTTCGAGGATCGGGTAATCATTGAGTGACATTCCCGGAAGTTCGCGGAGCTTCAAAGGAACCGTCTCGATCGTGCGGATCGCGTGCGTGATATCCTCGCCATACACGCCGTCCCCGCGCGTGAGCGCGCAAAGAAGCACACCCTTTTCATAAATAAGCGACACGTTCAGCCCGTCGATCTTGAGTTCACTGATGTAGTTGAAGCGCTCCGATGGCAGGATCTTTTGGATCCGTTCTTCCCATTCTTTCAGTTCCTCTTCCGTAAACACATCCGACAGCGACTGCTTGGGCGTCAGATGCTTCACTTTCGCCAGCTTTCCGGAAAGCGCGCTCCCCACGCGCTGAGTGGGGGAGTCGGGGGTCAGGAGTTCCGGAAAAGCGGTTTCCAGTTCGATCAGCTCTTTTTTGATCTGGTTACGCGCGGCTTCGGACACGTCGTTTTTATCGAGCACGAAATAGTCGTAATTCCACTGATTGAGCCATTCCTTGAGCTTCTCGATCCGGAGTTTTGCTTCTTTTTTATCCATTACCTCTATTCTAACTGCGCCTTTCTCAAAAATGAAACTTTTTTTGTCATCATTAGATTGTCATTCTTGAGGAAGCGTTTGTAAAGAGTGAATTGGCCAAAATATTGTCCATTTTTCTGATATACTTAAAATAAATTAGGATTGCATTTAAATTATTTTTTGCAATGGATACGATGACCAAGCAGGAGCGAAGCCGCTGCATGTCTCAGGTAAAAGGCAAAAACACCAAACTTGAAATTATTTTTCGCCGATTTATATGGAAAAAGGGCTTGAGTGGATATCGTCTTCATGCAAAATTGCCAGGTAGACCGGATTTATTTTTCGGGCCAAAGCGGGTGGCGGTGTTCATTGATGGATGCTTTTGGCACAAATGCCCGGTCTGCTTTAAGAGTCCGAAAACCAATAAAAAATTCTGGAACGCAAAGATGAGACAAAATATCGAAAGAGATTTGAATAGCGATATAAAATTGAAAGAAATGGGGATTGAACCGATACGCTTTTGGGGCCATGAAATAAAAGAAAATATCGGATCCTGCTACAAAAAACTGAGAAAAACGGTTGACAAGTAAACAAAAGTTCACTAACTTAAAAGTACCTTATTGTGTAAAAATAGTCATATGTATAAATTTATAGATCTGTTCGCGGGCATCGGAGGATTTCATTTGGCGTTTCACAATTTAGGCTCTGAGTGCGTTTTTGCATGTGAATGGAATCAATACGCGAGAAAAACTTACGAATATAATCATAAAAAAATTTCCCCCAAACTTTTTGACGAGGGTAAATTTTACGGCGATATAAACTCAATCAAGGAAATCGAAAAAGAAATACCTGATTTCGACATATTAACCGCAGGATTCCCCTGTCAGCCATTCAGCCAGGCGGGCTTCAAAAAAGGATTTGCCGATACAAGGGGTACTTTATTTTTCAATATTGCAGAAATTCTTAAGGTCAAACGACCGAAAGCATTTTTTCTGGAAAATGTGAGAGGCTTACTAAACCACAACAACGGCGAAACATTGGCCGTCATTAAGAAGGTTATTGAGGAGGATCTTGGCTATTCATTCCACTGGAAAATAGTAAAGGCAGCCGATCACGGACTTCCTCAATTAAGGCCGAGGCTATTTATGGTCGGCTTCAGGGATAAAGAAATTAATTTTAGATTCCCCGAACCGATAGATTTGAAATTGACCATGACCGATGTATGGGGAGCTCATTGCAATAGAAAGGTCGGCTTCACATTGAGATGCGGCGGACGCGGCTCCGACATCAACGACAGACGGAATTGGGATTCATACCTTGTTGACGGCAAGGTGAAACGCCTTTCGCCGGAAGAAGGCAAGAAAATGCAGGGTTTCCCGAAAGATTTTGTTTTCCCGGTTAATCACGTAGAGGCGATGAAGCAATTGGGCAATAGTGTGGCGATAAACGCCATCCAGGCCGTGGGAGCTGAAATAATAAAATCGTTGAACGGAGCTACAATAGAATCAGGCTACGAAATCTCCAATCGCAATTACATAAAAATAAACAAAATTACAATACCCGCATATGCCAAAATCAAAGTTGTCACACTTAAAACTTAAAATGATTAATTATGGGTTTGTTACATAAAATCGGCATAGTAGTAGGCGTCAACAATATAGCTTCCTCAATTTTTGAAGAGCTCTTCCCTGATTTCTTAAAAGTTAAATACGATCAACCGTCGGAATACATCAAAAAATATTGGGGAAAATACGAAATATACGCAAAAAAAGAAAAACTGGAAGATAATAACGTGACCAATGGGAAAATATTTGAATATTTATTGGCAACTCTATTCATAAGGGAAGATATTCTACCATTCTATTTGGAGGCAAAAGTGGCTTTTGTTCCTAATGTAAAATTTGATTTAATGCTATATGCAGAAGAGTGCGGCCCAATTTGTATTAGCGCAAAAATGAGCTTAAGGGAAAGGTATAAACAGGCTGATCTTGAAGCGATCGCTCTAAAATATGTTCACAGAAAATCCAAAATTTTTTTAATAACTTTAAATGAAAAGGAGGCGGAGGGTATCAAAAAAAAGATTAAAACTGGTGATGTGATCGGATTGGATGACGTTATCTACGCAAAAAGTGCAAGATTCGACGAATTAATTAAAGAGCTCAAAACAAATTATAAGTTTTCCCAAGCAGGGAAAATTCAGATCATAGAAGCCTCTCAAATCGTAACCAGGGAAAGCCTGAAAGGCTTGGTAAAAGCATTGAAAAGCGTTGATTAGCCAAGCATAAAGTTTTTTAGTAGACGGGTTTGATTTGCGATATGAATATCCTCCCACGAGCAACTCGATCTTTATATGTCCCTCTTCCGCGGAAGGACTGATATTTACGCGAGAAGATGGGAAAAAAACGGGAAAAGCGGCTACAGTCCCGCCTACGAATTCAGCTGGCATGAATTTATGGCTTTTAAGGCGACAGGGGGCACGATGAAGGATTTTCCCAATAAAAAATTACTGCCATTCACGCCTGATGTTGTCGATAAGCATCTTTCCGGACAGTGTTTTATAGGCATCTATCCTTTGCTGGATGACAACACATCGTATTTATTGCAGCGGACTTTGACGGTGAATATTGGAAGCGGGAGATAGGCGCCTTTTTAAAAACTTGCGAAAAGTATGGTATCCCCGCTTATCCTGAAAGGTCGCGCTCGGGCAACGGCGCACATGAAGGAAATCAGTTTTGACCGCCTATTTCCGAGCCAGGACTATCACAGTAAGGAAGGTTTCGGAAATCTTATAGCGCTCCCTTTCAACGGCGGTTGCCTGATAAACGGCAATACGCTATTTCTGGATTCCCAGAGCCTTCAGCCCTTAGTGAATCAATGGGAGTTTTTTAAAAGCGTTAAAAAATTATCGACCATAGAGCTAAATCAGCTTTATGATAACTTGGTCGGCAATGATGGAGCAGATCAAATGGGTACACCATCGACTTCTTCCAGTCCTGAATCCGGAATCCTTCATATTTTTCTGAAAAATCAGATCTACCTGAATAGGAGCGAGCTCAACGGCAGGATTATTCGCTATTTGCGCGAAAATTTGAATTATCTCAACACGGAATATCTGATTAAGAAAAAGATCGGGAAAAGCACCTATAAAACCGAAAAATATTTCAAAGTCATTGAGGAATCGGGCGACAGGGTACTGATCCCGAGGGGATTTGTTAGAGATTTGGTCGGCTTCTGCGGGGAGAACAAATTCCCGTTTCAGATCGTGGATGAACGCAAACTGATGGAAAAGGCTATTTTTAAATCGAAAATCGATCTTTACGACTATCAGGAGGATGCGCTGGCCGTTACCGATGAAGAAGATTTCGGGGTGATCGTGGCGCCTCCTGGAACGGGAAAAACGATCATGGGTCTCGAACTGATCGCCCGCAAAGAGCAGCCGGCGCTTATTCTGGTTCACAGAAAACAACTTTTCGACCAATGGATTGACAGGATTCAGTCTTTTCTCGGAATACCGAAAAAGGACATCGGACAAATCTACGGAGCCAAAAAGAAAACCGGGCAAAAGATCACCGTGGCGATGATGCAGAGCCTGGTTAGGATGGAAGGTGCCGAAGGGATCAAAAATCATTTCGCTACCATCATTGTGGATGAATGCCATCACATTCCCGCCAAAACGTTCCGCGAGGCGATTACGAAACTCGATTCCTATTATCTCTACGGCCTGACCGCCATACCGAAACGCAAACACAATGACGAAAAGCTGATTTTCGTCTATATCGGAAATATCCTCGCTGAGGTGGATAGGCAATTCAAGCTGGACGAGGAAGTATCGAACCCCCAAGTCAATCTGCGCGAGACCAGCCTGGCATTGCCCTTTGACTATCGGACAGACGACTTGCAGATGTTATCCAAAGTGTTGGTTTACGACTCAACGAGGAACGGCATGATCGCCGAAGATATCCTCCGACAAGTTCAGGAAGGCAGAAAAATACTGATCCTGACCGAAAGGAAAGAACATGTGGAAATCCTTTCGTTGTATCTGAAGGACAAGGCCGAGATCATCACGATCACAGGGGATGACGGCGCCGCGAATAAAAAATCCAAAATGGGTCAAATCAAAATGGGGCATTTCCAGGTCCTTATTTCAACCAGCCAGTTTTTCGGTGAGGGAATGGATATCGATAGCCTCGACTGCCTTTTCCTCGTTTACCCTTTTTCATTCGAAGGGAAACTGATCCAATACATCGGCAGGATCCAGCGATCGGAAGGTCAGCAGACGATTTTTGACTACCGAGACAAAAATATCGATTACTGCGAAAAGCTTTTCAAGAAACGAAACCGATATTATAGAAAAATGAATCGACTTTAGCCTCTTCGAAAATCATGAATAAATTTGATAAAAAAATTCAAAGAGTAAAAAAAATTCTCGGTTCAGATGAAGAACCTATCGTAAACAAAAAAACATTAAAAATATACCTAGAGTATCTTAAAAAAAATATTACACTGCCGTGTTGCCTCACAGGTATTGAAGATTTTTTATGGGAAGAGTTTTACGTTTTAGGGCCGGGCGACCGGGATGAATATGAACAAATGAAAAAAACAAGGGCTTCCTATACAGATGTCTTCCGATTGGTTAATTTTCAGGATTATATCAGTGAAGATTTCGGAATCTTGGTAGGAATTAAGCGAATTTTAGGGGTTAATCAGAGACATTTTATCTTAGGGCTGGAGTGGCTCAAATGCACAGAAAAAAATTCAAAAAACTATCAATTGATAGATGACTACTCTGTATGGTTTTGCAATTACAGATAATCCAAATAGAGCCATGAAAAAGAAAATAAAAACACTCCATGTCCTGAATTGGTTTTACGGCAACATCTGCACCAGGAAATGCTATTCTGACGGAGAAAGGCGGAAACGGTGTTACGACAGGATGCGCGAGATTATAACGGGCCACGAGGATTTTATGATCACCCATAAGTTATTCATCTGGGCCATGAGAGAAAAACACAGAGTGTGCGCGTTGAGCGAGGCGGAATTCCGAAAGAGCGAAAGGGATTTTTGGACAAAAAAATTCTCATAAGCTCAGACAAATTGTTGATGTATATACGATTCGGGTCGGCTAACTCAGATCGGGTGGCTCGGGGCTCGGCCCGTACTTCACCCAAAATAGTTGTAAATTAAGCCAAAATTTGGTATAATAATTGGATGGATTTCCAATCCCTCATCAAAGAAGTGGTCGCCACTGAATCTCCCGACTTGCATCTGCACGTGGGGCAGCGGCCCATGATGCGCCTGAAAAACGGCAGTCTGAGCGCCATGGGGAGCGAGGCGCTGTCCGAGGAGGCGCTGCAGAAGATCATCGAGACCATCACGACCAAGGCGCAGCAGGACAAGCTGAAGGAAAACGCTGAAATCGATTTTTCATATGCCGTGAGCGGGGTTGCCCGTTTCCGTGTGAACGTGTATCGGGAGAAGAACGGTCCAGCCATGGCGCTCCGCGTGATTGCCGGCACTATTCCGGAAATGGCGAATCTGGGACTGTCGGAAGTGATCAGTAGTTTTACGACCCTGCCTCACGGACTCGTGCTGGTCACCGGCCCTACGGGCATGGGAAAAAGCACCACGCTCGCCTCCATGATCGATCACATCAATCAGACGCGGGAATGTCACATCATCACGATTGAGGATCCGATCGAATACGCGTACGAAAGCAAGAAGGCCCTCGTGACTCAGCGTGAAATCAACAGCCACACCAGCTCCTTTCCGCAGGCCGTGCGTTCGGCCCTGCGTGAGGATCCGGACGTCGTGCTGGTCGGCGAAATGCGCGATCTGGAAACCATCGCGGCTACGATCACATTGGCGGAAACGGGTCATTTGGTTTTTTCAACCCTGCACACCTCCGATGCGCCGCAGACCGTGGATCGCATCATTGACGTGTTTCCCGCCTATCAGCAGCAGCAAATCCGCACGCAGCTCGCCGGCACGCTCAAGGGCGTCATTTCGCAGACGCTGGTTCCACGGGCCGATGGCAAGGGGCGCGTGGCGGCGCGCGAAATCCTGGTCGTGAACGATGCCGTGCGAAACTGCATTATGCACGGAGAAACCCATCAGATCTATTCCCTCATTCAACTGGGTCAGGCGGACGGAATGATGCTGATGGATCAATCGTTGGAGCAGTTGGTCCGCGCCGGGCTCATCACGGTCGATGAGGCGCTGTCCAAGGCCAATGACCTCGAGTCATTGCGTGAACGATTTAAGTCATAACGAGCGACATGAGCGATCCAAAACAAGACATCAAAGAAAAACTCTTGGAATCTCCGGAGATACGTGGTATTTCAGAAAAGGTGGAATACAAAGCAGGCGATATTATTTTTAAGGAAGGTGAAGAACACAGTCGGTTCTACATCATTCTCGAAGGGAAAATAGCCATTAAAAAGCAGAACACGGAGGGCGCGGAACGCGTGATCTCGGAATTGGGCCCTGGTGAATTTTTTGGAGAAAATATTCTGATCGGCAAAAAAAGAAAACCGGCCACCGCGCAAACCGTTGAACCGGCGCGACTCCTGGCAATCTCATACGAGGATTTCCAGGATCTTATTAAAAAAGACGCTTCAGCCGGGATCCATTTTTTACTCACGATCTTGGAGGTCGTTGGCAACCGTTTAAGTCATGGAAACAAGCAAATCCTTGCCCTCAACACGCTCAATAAGCTGATGCATTTACATCAAAAAGATACCAGTCGCTTGTCGCAGGAAGTCATTGAGCACTTATTGATTTTGACTGAAAGTGAAGACGGCGCGGTATTGTTGCGCAATCCTTTTAGTAAGACGTATCGCACGGCGTACACGAGCGAAAAAACATTAAATGAGTCTATTTTAAAAGAAGTGGATCCACGAAAAGATAAAGTGCTTTTTTATCAAGATCATCATTATCTAATAGCCGACTTGGAAGGAACAGGAACCATCGTTTTACGAAAAGACGCAAAGAGAAATGCCTACACTGATGAAGATTTGCGCCTTCTGATCCTCGTGGCTGAACAATTGAGTCATGCGCTTGAAACTTCTGCGGCACGAGCCGAAGAAAAAGCACGAAAACGGTTGCACGAGAAACGGTTTGAATTTTAGCGTTTTAAACTTTGCACTTTGAATTAAATTCGGTAATATATCACCGGCCTATTCATCATAACTTTATGAAATACAAACGAATCATGCTGAAAATTTCCGGAGAGGTGTTGGGGGATGGAAAGGGCCATGGAATCGACACGAAAGCGCTCAAAAAGATCGCGGAGGAAATCCGTCGGTTACAAAAGGAAAAAGTGCAAGTGGCGATGGTGGTGGGCGGCGGGAATTTATGGAGATATCGCGACACGCAGGAGTCTGGAATCGAGCGGACAACATCGGATTACATGGGGATGCTCGCCACGGTTATGAACGGCGCGTCTTTGCAGAGCATGCTGGAGAGCAATGGAACTTTTTGCCGCGTCTGCACGGCTTTGGATCTGCCGCAAGTGGCCGAGCCCTACCTCCGCCGCAAGGCGATCCGCCATCTTGAAAAAGGCCGCGTCGTGATTTGCGCGGGCGGCACAGGAAATCCCTACTTCACCACGGACACCGCCGCCGCGCTCAGAGCCCTGGAACTCAATTGCGACGTGCTCCTCAAAGCGACCAAGGTGAACGGCGTCTACACGGCCGATCCGGAAAAGAATCCAAAAGCGAAACGCTACGATCATCTGACGTATGAAGAAGCGATCCAGAAGAACCTCAAGATCATGGATCAGACAGCGTTTTCACTCTGCCGCGAAGGCAAGATGAAGATCATCGTGTTCAACATGCACGAAAAAGACGCCATCCTCCGCGCCGCCAAAGGGGAGAAGATCGGAACGTTGATAGCTTAGCAATGGACAAAAAATTCAAAATTCAAAAATTAGAAAATTCAAAATTAGGATAAAGAATTTAATTTTTAATTTTGAATAATGAATTTTGAATAAAAATTTTATCTCATAAAATTTTAGTATGGTTGACAAAGTAATACAGCAAGCGATCCAAAGCTTTCAAAAGTCGCTGGATCATCTTCATCAGGAATTCTCAAAGCTCCAGACGGGACGGGCCAACGCGTCACTCGTTGAGCATCTTGAAGTAGAGAGTTATGGAGCCAGAATGCCTTTAAAAGGACTTGCGACCATTTTAGTTCCGGACGCGAAAACGATCGCCATTCAGCCATGGGACCGTAGCCTTATCCCGAATATTGAAAAAGCGATTCAGGAGTCTAAGCTGGGCCTGAATCCGCGCAGCGATGGCGTCCTGCTTCGCCTCAATCTGCCGCCGTTGACTGAGGAGCGTCGCCGTGAACTTACTAAAATCGTCCATACGATTGCTGAAGAGACAAAAATCGCCATCCGCCAGGCGCGCCATGATGGGCTGGATGAGATGAAGCGCATGGAGAAGGGCAAGGAAATCGGCGAAGACCAACTATCCATGGGAGAAAAGAAACTTCAGGAAAAGGTGGATGAGTTCAACAAAAAAGTGGAAGAAGGAGCGAAGAAAAAGGAGACGGATATTATGACTATTTAATCAGCTATTAGCTATAAGCTTTTAGCGATTAGCCAGAATAAGAATGAATGATTTTTTCTGGCTAATAGCTAATAGCTAGCCGCTAACAGCTTTATTCTTATGATTTTTCTTAGTATTATTGCTTTCATCGTTATTTTTTCTGTGCTGATTTTGGTTCATGAATGGGGCCATTTTGCCGCGGCCCGGCGTTCGGGCATTCAGGTGGAGGAATTTGGAATCGGCCTTCCGCCACGCGCCAAAACATTATTTAAAGACAAAAAAGGCACGGTTTATTCCATCAACTGGATCCCGTTCGGTGGTTTTGTGCGTTTGCGCGGAGAAGACAACACGGATCCCGCAGTAGCTAAAGATCCCAAAAGCTTCGCGGGGAAAACTCTATTACAGCGTTCAGGAGTGATTTTGGCCGGCGTGGGTATGAATTTTATATTGGCTTGGCTTCTCCTCAGTATTGGATTTATGATCGGAATGAAGCCGCTTCTCGTCAATCAACAGGAGTTTGAGGAGGGAATTAAGCAGGGAATCGTGCAGGAAAAAGGTGCGTCTATGTTCATTCAGCAGATCCTAAAAGAGGGCGCCGCCCAGGCCGGGGGGCTTAAGCAGGGTGATGCGGTGACTGAAATCAACGGAACGCCGCTGACCACGCTCGAAGCCTTTAAATCAATAATTAAGCCGGAGACTATCTATGATTTCACCATACTCCGCGGCAAAGAAACGCTGGATCTTAAAATAAAGACAAATCCAGCCGGAAAAATGGGGTTTGAATTTGTATTAGCGCCATTATACGAAGTAAAAGAATTAAGACTGCCCTTTTACGTGGCCCCGGTAGCCGCGGCTAAAGAAGTCGCGAGGCTTTCATTCCTTACGGTAAAAATGTTCGGCAATATGATCGTTAATCTGATCGGGAAGCTGACCGTGCCGGAAGGAGTCTCGGGACCCGTGGGGATCGCGCGGATGACCTATTACTTCACGCAACAGGGACTGGTTCCTTTGATGCAATTCGCCGCGGTATTATCCATATCGCTTGGCGTCATCAATGTGATGCCATTTCCGGCGCTGGATGGCGGAAGATTTCTATTCATTATCTTCGAGATGATTGCCAGGCGGCGTGCCAATGCCCGATGGGAAGTGATCATCCATTCGATCGGATTTGTGTTACTCATGACCCTGATTCTCGTGATCACATGGAATGATATTGCCCAACTGATAAACCCTTGATCAAAAAAAAGCGCGGGATTAAAATAAAAATCCGATTGAATAACTTCGCTAGCGAAGTCAATTGTTTATTCTAAAAGTATGCTGGAAAAAGAACTCTGGTCAAAGGTCCTTGTCATCCTGGAGGAAAAAATCAAGCGCCCCAACTTGCTCACCTGGTTCAAGAATACCGCGATTTTGAGTGTCGAAAATGGAGTGATGACCGTAGGGCTTCCTTTGCCCATGTTTTTGGATTGGCACGTGAGTCATTATATGAAAAACACGCTGGAGGCAGCCAAAACCCTGGAACCAACCATACAAAATATCGCTTATTTGGTCGATACCGCATTGAACGAAAAAGACACCCGGGTGATCGACATCCATCAGTTCTCCGAAAAAACCAGCCGTAAACTTCCCAACAAGCGCGAAATCCGTTTGCCCGGAGGCATTATTTCCAAGATGTTCAATCCGCGCTATCGTCTCGGCAACTTCATCATCGGTCCCGAGAACCGTTTGGCGCATGCGGCATCCGTGACCGTTGCGAAATATCCCGGAGAGAACTACAATCCGTTGTTTGTGTACGGAGGGGTGGGGCTGGGCAAGACGCACCTTCTGCAGGGCATCGGAAACGCAATGCTGGAGAATGATCCCAACCGTATCGTGATGTACACCACCACCGAAGCGTTTACGAACGAAGTGATCGATTGTATCCAGTCGCGCGATATGAACCGATTCCGCAACCGCTACCGCAAAGTGGACGCGCTGATCATCGACGATATTCAGTTCATATTCAATAAAGACCGGACCCAGGAGGAATTTTTTCACACGTTCAATACGCTTTTCGACGCCGGTAAGCAGGTCATCATCAGCTCCGACCGCCCCCCCCACGAACTCAGTCTGCTCTCCGAGCGTCTCATTTCACGCTTTGAATCCGGAATGATCGTGGACGTCAAAATGCCGGATCTCGAAACGCGCATGGCGATTTTACAGAACAAATGTCAGGAAGCTCAGGTGTTGATCTCGCGCGAGGTAATTGAGTTCATCGCGTTCAACATTTCCCATTCCGTCCGCGCGCTCGAAGGAATCCTGCAGCGGGTCATTGCTCAATACGAACTGGAGCACACCACGCCCACTATTCGTTCCGTGACTGAGATCATTAAACAAACGCAAAAGGAGGTTAAATTGAGCAATTATATTGAACGACAGGATGCCCAGCCGAAATACGCCATTTCCGTGGATGACCTCATCCAAAGAGTGTCTGACTACTATCAGGTTCCCAAAAGCGAAGTAATCGGCGAGGCGCGCAATCGCGAATACATGATCCCACGTCAGGTGATTATGTATTTAGCCAAAACCAAATTAAAAATTTCGCTGGCAAAAATCGGCGAAAGCATGGGAAACCGGAATCACACCACCGTGATGCACGCGGTGGAGCGGATCGTGAATCAGCTCAAAAACGACCGTCAGCTTCTCCGCGATCTCAACGCGATCAAGGAAGAAACGGGGATCAGCTGAACGCCTGGATAAAACTGCCGCAAAAATTCTTCAGGGCATTTTGCATAGCGACGACATCCTCCTGGGTGATAGGAGGCCTCTTGTCCGCGCTTTTTAGGGCGGGGACTCCGGCGGCGTGAGACTGAGGCGAAGACGCCACGCGTTCCACATGCGCGGAAAGGCTCATCTCGGCATCGCATCGCTTGCATTCGACATCAAATAGATAGTCTCCGTTGTTATGAATTTCCGCCACCCGAATATGTTGTGGCAAAATGCGCGCCTTGCAGCGTGGGCAGGTGAGCGTCTCGGAGATCTGCTGGATAATTTCATGAACCTCGCGGATATTCATGGTTTTGGTATTAGATTTGTATTAAGAAATCTTTTTATTATATCAAGAATCTATGGGAAAAACAAGCGTATTAGCGATTCTTTCCGCTTCCGGTGGGCGTGGCGATTTCTCCGGGAAAACGTCCGCGTGTTGTGCTAATTCCGCTTGGTATTTCAGCTATCGCATCGCTCAATCGTTCCATCAGTCGCTCATTTCCAAGATCTAACTGAGCTTTGTGGCGGACACCAGCCTTGTGCAAAGCTTTAACCTGATTCTGAGGAGTCAGCGCCAAAAGCCTCCTGATTACCGGATGACGGGCGCGGTCTCCGGAAAGCAATGCGCCGACATTCGCTTCATTAATAGCTCCAGATCTCGTGGATGGTTTTTTTTCCTTTACTTCTGGAAGGACTTCATATGCGAACAATGCGCCTGCCTTCCCTCTAAGATCTTTAATAAGTTCTGCTTTCTTTGCTTGTAGATCTTCTACGCTCCGGATGCCAAGATCCTCAAGCGTTCTAGTAATATCTTGTCGCGCTTGTTCATGTTCTGGTTTGCCATCAGTAAGGAGCTCTATAACTGGTTGCAATTCAGGATCCTCAAGCATGGCAGTACCTAGGAGATCTATATCAATAGCTGGGGCGGCACTTGTTTTAGGCATATTTTTTATTTTTAAGAAATCTTCTAATTATAACAAAAAATTGACATAGAGTCAATTAATATCTATTATAAATTTACCTTTATAGCACTATGGCTAAATCTATTTTGAGTTTTGCAGCACGGGCAGGAACCGAGGAAGTTAAAAGACCGATTCCGGATACTTCGCCTTTAAGGGCAAAGTATAGCGCCGTTATTTTAAGCGTCCGTGCTGATGTTACATCGTCTATGTGTCAGAGAGAGGGGTGTCTTTCACCGAAAAATCCTGCTAAGATTTTTTCGGTCGAGTATCGTCCTGTCGGGCTGATCACTCGCAAAGGAGCGCGCGTTCCTATTCCTTCTAAAACAGGAGCGGCGCTTGATAATTTTCGCGAGAGATTTAATGTGTGCCTTGCCTGCGTTTTAGAAAAAATGGGGAAAAATCTGCGGTGATTTTTTATCGCTTCTTTATCCGGTTGTAGCGGATCATCCCCACGGGCAGGATTTTGACGCCTTTTTTCTCCAGGCGATCGAGGAAAAGGTTAATGCCGATGGAGTCGCTGGCCTGATGGCCGCACACGATGATATTGAGATGATTTTTTTCAGCCTCCTTACGGTGTTTATCCGTCGCGTGCATGGAAAGGATCGTCCCGACTCCGGCCGCGGAAAGTTTCGCGTACATATCCTCGGGGCCATTGGTGCCGCCCGTCATTTCAAGAGGGGCGATACGGCCTGCCATGGATTTTTTGTCGCCGACCACGATGTCCGGAGGATTGCCGCCCTTGGCCGCCATTTGGTATTCAGGAATTTTGTAAAGTTCATCCAGCACATCTCCCACGGTTCGGAATTTTTTTTTGCACAATCCGTCGCGGAGGTAGCGATACACCAGGTTGTCCGTGATGGTATGAAAACAGGCGTAAGTAAGTCCCAAAAACCGCGCGGCGTCAATCATGCGCTGAAAATTGAGCGGGTGGATACTGCGCGCGATCTCCGCGATGCGCGGCGCGAGGATTTTTTGCGCCACGTTAATAGGAACGCCAACATCCGTCATCACGTCGTATTGAACATCCATCACTTCACCCAGCTGAAGGAGAGCGCGCCCTTCGGGGTGGTGGGCCAGGACGAGATCGATCTTCTCGCCTGATTTATTAAGTTCATGAGCCAAAAGGAGCTCAGGCGTTTCCATGTCGATACCCACCATAATGGTTTTAATCTCTTTATTAGGATCCCCATTCAATATGCGGCTGTCCGCGAAAGGATTGGTCAGGGAGTCTTCATCAAAAGACAGCTTTTCGCGTTCTTCCATTTTTTGATACGCGTCGCGAAGTCGTTTAAGATCGGCTTCAATAACTTTTTTACCGCGGGGATCCGCCTCGATGGCGAGTTTAATGCCAAGCTGATAGATCTCTTTTAGTTTCATAGAATGAAAGGGTTATTTAATTTTTAATTTTCAATTTACAATTTTCAATCAATGTCTCAATTTTTCAATAAATCAATTGAACCATTGAAGTATTGAAAATTTATTGAAAATTAAAAATTTAAAATTGAAAATTCTTATACGATGTTCCTCTTACGATGGTGGCGATTGGCCACCCTTTCAGTTTTTTTCCTCGGAAAGGAGTGTTGTGCCCCAGCGAAACAAATTGATCGGGATCAACGGTTTTTTCGAGCGCTAAATCAATAATCGCGAGGTCTGCGGGATTGCCTTCCTGAAGACTATTTCCGGGCACGCCGAGAATCCGGGCGGGCGCAACAACCATCTTAGCAAAAATTTTCATTAAATCCATGTCCTGATGAAAATAAAGTTCCGTGAGCGTGGAGGCGACCAATGTTTCCAGCCCGGAAAAGCCAAAGGCGGACTTCATCAGATCTTCAGTCTTTTCCCGAATATGATGCGGCGCGTGGTCGGTTATGATCGCGTCGATCGTGTCATCTTCGAGGCCTTCCAGAATCGCCTGGCGGTCGGATTCACTGCGGAGCGGGGGATTCACCTTGGCCTGACTGCCCACGCGCAGAACCTCATCTTCCGTCAGGCTGAAATGGTGCGGTGTGGCGTCGCACGTGATGAGCGCGGTCCGTTGTTTTGCCTCGCGGACGAGTTGCACGCTTTCCTCGCACGAAAGGTGAGTGAGGTGCAATTGCGTGCCGAGAGTTTCCGCCATTTCAATCGCGCGTTCAATCGCGTCGATTTCCTTGGCCTTGGGGGATCCCAAAACTCCCAAACGCGAGGCTACCGGGCCATCATTGATGGGCGCGCCGGACGCCATATTCATCATTTCCGCGTGAGTCATCACCAAAAGGCCCAATTCCTTCGCTTTTTTATAAGCCGCTTTTAGGAGCGCCTTGCCTTCCACATCCCATCCGTCATTGGAAATCACGCGGATGCCGAGCGATGGGTAAGAATCCAATTCCGCGAGCGCCTCATTTTTAAGATCGCGCGTGATGCCCCCCGCGATGTACACCTGAACGCGGGCATTGGCCTGAATCAGTTGCTGGTATTCCCGGATCCGTTCCGCGCGATCCAGCGGAGGCTGGGTATTGGGCATGGCAAGCACCGTGGTAACTCCGCCGCGCCTCGCCGCCGCCGTACCCGTCTCAATGGTTTCTTTATGCGATTGTTCCAAGTCCCGCAGATGAACATGGATGTCATAAATGCCTGGCACCACCAGTTTTTCCGTCGCATCGATCACATTCATGCTTGGCTCCGAGACAATCTTTCCCACGCGCACAATCCGTTCGTTTTCAATCAGAATATCCGCGATTTCGTCGCATTTTGTTTTAGGATCTAAAAGCCGTCCGTTTTTAATGAGAAGCTGAGGCATAGTAATTCCTGCAAACCGTTTTTAAAATTGCCATGCGCATATAAAGGCCATTTTCGACTTCGCGGAAGTACGCGGCCTGGGGCAGGGGATCCACGTCCGTGGTAATTTCATCTATCCGTGGCAGAGGATGCATGACGCGGAGGGACGGCTTACCCTTTCGCACGAGTTCTGCCGTGAGGACATAGCACCCTTTCAGGCGTTGATATTCCTGAGGATCAACGAATCGTTCCTGCTGGATGCGGGTCATGTAGAGAACATCTATATCCGGAAGATGCTTCACGAGATCGGTGTCTTCCGTAAAAGGGATATTTTTTTGTTTTAAGAGTTCGCGGTATTCCTGCGGCAACGCCAGTTCTTTCGGGCTGATGAAAATCATGCGGGCGTTGTATTGGGCAAGGAGATAAAGGATGGAATGAACCGTGCGGCCGAATTTGAGGTCGCCGACAAACGCGAAGGTTTTGCCATCGATTTGTTGGTCCATTTCACGATGGAACGTGAGCATGTCGAGGAGCGCCTGAGAGGGATGCTGATTCGATCCGTCGCCGCCGTTGATGACGGGTTTTTCTGTGTATTTCGCCGCTTCAGCCGTGGCGCCCGATACGGGCTGACGCATCACGATGACATCGGCGAGCTTGTCGAAGACACGGATAGTGTCCGCGAGGGTTTCCCCTTTTTTTGCGGATGTGGTGCTGGCGTCCGCCACACTGATGGTGCGCCCGCCGAGGCGCAGGGCCGCCGATTCAAACGAGAGCCGCGTGCGCGTGCTCGGCTCAAAGAAGAGCGTGGCAACCACGCGTCCCTTCAGGTCTTCCGTCCATCCCTTTTTTCGCATCTTTTCGGCTTCTTCGATTAAAAAATCGACTTCGGCCCGGCTCAGGTCTTCGGTCGTAATGAGTTGCGTCCGTTTCATAGACGTGTGGATTAAGATTTCGAGAGACACTATAACACTGTATAATCGTTTTCGTTAAGTGTTTTTAATCCATCTTTATGCATTTCTGCGACGAGGCTCATATCAAAGTGAAGGCGGGAAGTGGTGGCAATGGAGCTATGTCATTCCGTCGTGAAAAGTACATTCCATTGGGCGGCCCTGATGGCGGAAACGGCGGCACGGGCGGCAATATTATTCTTGCGGCGGATCCCAATTTGAATACGCTCACGCATTTTTTAACCCAAAAACACTTCGAAGCGGAGAGCGGAGAAAAGGGCGGAACGAACGACCGGTACGGAAAAAAGGGAGAGGATTTGATTTTAAAAGTTCCAGTAGGAACCATCATTCGGGAAGAGGGCACGCATGAAAAACTGGCTGATTTGTCCCAAATTCAGGAAAGAGTGGTCATTGTTCGCGGAGGAAGGGGAGGAAAGGGAAACGCCAATTTCAAATCCTCAACCCGTCAGGCGCCCGATTTCGCGGAATTAGGTGAGCCGGGGCAGGAAAAAGAATTGTATCTGGAGCTCAAATTGATCGCGGACATCGCGATCATCGGCTACCCCAGCGTGGGAAAGTCCACGCTGATCTCCCGCATCAGCAACGCGCGCCCCAAAATCGCGGATTATCCGTTCACCACGCTCGTGCCCAACTTGGGCGTGGTCAAAGTCGATGACGTTGACTTCGTGGTAGCCGACATTCCCGGACTCATCGAAGGCGCGCACGAAGGCAAGGGGCTGGGAATCGAGTTCCTCCGCCACATCGAGCGCAGCAAGGTGCTGGTTCACCTACTCGACAGCACGCGAGAAGATCTCAAAGCCGACTACAAGACCATCAATAACGAGCTCGCCTGCTACAGCAAAACGCTCGCGAAGCAAAAGCAGGTGCTCGTGGTCAACAAAATCGATGCCCTTCCGGAAGAGGCCGTCGCTAAAATCAGGAAGCAATTTTCTGCAAAGAAGCCGCTCTTCATTTCGTGTGTTGCCGGCAAAGGATTGAAGGAGTTGTTGTATAAATTAAAAGAGGTGGTGCAACAGGAGCGGAAACGTGTCGTTTCCGTAGAGACGCGCCATGGCGCGTCTTCGGAGGAACCCCAACACGTTTTCCGTCCCCACCTTCAATTGCCGGAAGTCCACAATTACACGGTCAGGAAATTAAAAAATGACTACCGCGTTTCCGGCAAGCGTTTGGAACAAATCGCGGTCATGACCGATTTTGGTAGTTGGGGCGGCCTTCAGCGTTTGCGAGATGTTTTTAAAAAAGTGGGCGTCCAAAAAGAACTCATCCGCCTGGGCGCGCAGGAGGGAGACAAAATCTACATCGGCGAACAGGTTTTTGATTTTATCAAGCTGGATTAAGATGATTATTTTATTCGGCATTTTGGTATAATAATAAAAAGATGAAGCTTATCGTCGGCCTCGGCAATCCCGGAAAGGAATACAAAAATACGCGTCACAACGTCGGGTTTAAAGCCGTGGAGGAAGTCGGGCGTCATTTCGGGATGAAGGACATCGGTCTTAGGGACAAGCTGAAGGCGACACTGGCGCAAGGAACCGTCGCGGGCGAAAAAGTGATTTTAGCCAAGCCGCAGACATTCATGAACCTTTCCGGCGAAGCGGTTTACGCTGTAATGCATTATTTTAAAATTCAGCCTCGGAATCTCATTGTGATTTATGACGACTTCGTGATCGCTCCGGGTAAGGTCCGCATCCGGCCTTCCGGTTCCGCCGGCGGCCACAACGGCATGCAATCGATCATGGATATCCTCAAAACAGACGAGATCGTGCGCATCCGGATCGGCATCGCGCCTTTTAACGCGTGGCAGGGGACACACACGGATTACGTATTGGGTCGCCTGACGCCGCAGGAAAACGAAATGATGGAAACCACGTTCAAAAAAATGCCGGAGATCATCGAGACGCTTTTGAGCGAGGGACTCGACGAAGCCATGCAACGATACAATTAATAATCTTTACATCCGCAGATGGAAACGGCAATTTTTTGAGTTCCTTAGGCTCGGCCCATCGATGCCGCGTGGCCGCAGTCAGACGAATCCGCCCATTCGCGTAATTGCAGACAAAACAATGCAAGTGTACTTTGAATTTGGTGTACGAGTGCTGGATCTCGATGAACGGTCGGAGCTTTTTGACCGTAATGCCTAATTCTTCTTTCAGCTCCCGTCGGAGCGCTTGTTTCGGCGTTTCTCCAGTTTCTATTTTCCCGCCTGGAAATTCCCAAAGGCCTGCCATGAGGCCATGGGTAAGACGCTTCTGAATTAAAATCTTACCTTTTTTAAAAATGATTCCTGCGGCAACATCTAGTTCGATTTTCTCCGTCGCGATTCCGCGGTTGGGAAGGATCTCCTGCATCCCCTCGGCGTACGCCGCGCATTGCTTTCGCAGCGGGCACTCGGCGCACTTTGGGTTTTGAGACGTGCAAACAAGCGCGCCCAGTTCCATCATGCCCTGATTGAATTCCCGCGCGTGGCCACGGGGAAGCAACTCCGTCGCGCGCTTCCAAAAAAATTCAACGCTCGCAGGCGTTTTGGTATTTTTAGAGTAATTGAGGAGTCGCGCGAGCACCCGGATTACGTTGCCGTCCACCACCGGATACGGAAGGTTGTAGGCGATCGACGCGATGGCGCCCGCCGTGTAGCGCCCCACGCCCGGCAGGGTCAAAAGTTCGTCGTACCGGTCAAAGAGCTTGCCGTCGTTTTTTTCGACCATCATTTGGGCCGCCTTCTGCAAATTCCGCGCGCGCGAATAATAACCGAGCCCTTCCCAGGATTTCAGGATCGCTTCCTCCTTCGCTGTCGCCACTGAGCGGATCGTGGGGAACCGCTGTATCCATCGTTCAAAATAGGGAAGCGCGGTTTTCACCTGCGTCTGCTGGAGCATGATCTCCGAAATCCACACCTGATACGGATCGTACGTCTTCCGCCACGGCAGCGGGCGCTGGTGTTCGGCAAACCACGCTGGAAGGCTTTTTTGAAAGAAGCCGATGAGACTGGGAGTGAATCGGTTCATGAATTGCAAGATGGCTGGGGAGGAAGGGTTCGAACCTTCGAATGGCGGCTCCAAAGGCCGCTGCCTTACCACTTGGCGACTCCCCAATAAGCCGCTTTAGTTTAACAAATCGGCCTTGAAAGTCAAAAAGTCTTTTTATTTTTATTTTTTCTTTTTCCACCCCTCTTTGGCATTGCCCAAAGCCGGGTGGAGCCTGCCAAAGGCTAGATCAAAATCCAATCGCTCGGTCCACAAGATGCTTATTCCCAGGAAGCGGCAGACCATCCTTCGGCTCCGCCCTTCCCACTCCCGAGGCTCCGCTCAGGACGGTTCCCTGCCTTACAATCGTTCAATCGGTTCTTGTTCCAACGCTTTGCTCTCGCTAAGTGATTTTGATCGAATTTACAACTATTCCTGGCCAAAGCTACTAAAGCGAGAGTTTAAAGTGAGCTTATGCAATATGATGAACAAGGGATAGCCCCCTTGGACGCCGAGCTTTGGCGGTGGCCGGGGGCGCCTCCTGAAGATAGGCAAAGTAAAGACCGAGCGGTCAGCTTTGGCCTAACGTTTTGGGGGATATTACCCTCTTTGTGGCGACTGACAAAGGGGGTAATAAAAACAAAAAGAAAAAACAAACAGAATTTTATCCGTTCCCCATTAAACTCATTGAGTTTCGCAGGTATTTCTTCTATAATAAAGGTCTCACGAACCAACTGAGTTATGCCAAAAAATAGGCTCACGCCCGAAGAGGAACGGGTGATCGTCCATAAAGGCACCGAAGCCCCTTTTAGCGGTGAGTACTGGAACCATTTCGAGCGGGGCACGTATGTCTGCCGTCGGTGCGATGCGCCGCTGTATCATTCCAAGGACAAGTTTGAGGCGGAGTGCGGTTGGCCGAGCTTTGATCGGGAGATCCCCGGCGCAGTGACAAGGACCTTGGATACCGATGGATTGCGTACGGAAATCGTATGTGCCGCGTGCAAGGGGCACATGGGGCATGTATTTGAGGGGGAGCATTTGACGCCCAGGGACACGCGGCATTGCGTCAATTCACTGTCGTTAAAATTCATTCCCGCAGACGATGGCAAAAAAAGTCTTGAAATTGCGGTCTTCGGCAACGGGTGCTTCTGGTCCACGGAGGCGATTTTTTCGAACCTGAAGGGCGTCGAATCCACGGTTCCTGGCTATGCCGGAGGCACAGCCGAAAATCCCACGTATGAACAGGTGTGCATGGATATCACGGGCCATGCCGAAGTGATTAAAATCGTGTTCGATCCCTCAGCGATTTCATACGAAGGCTTATTGGAGGTTTTTTTTCATACGCACGACCCCACGTCGCTCAACCGGCAGGGGAATGACCACGGGACGCAGTACCGCTCGATCATCCTGACGACGTCCGAAGAACAACTGACTGAGGCGAATCGAATGATCGACAAACTTACAACGCTTCGGGCGTTCAAGGCCCCGATCGTCACGGAAGTGAAACCGCTCGACCACTTTTATGAAGCGGAAAGCTATCACCACAATTACTTCAAAAACAACCCTGAACAGGCCTACTGCCAGTGGGTGATTGCACCCAAAGTGGGGCATTTTCAGGAGCGGTTTGGACAGTGGGTGAAAAAGGAGTCAATTTTGATTTGACAGGATGTATTTTATTGGTTTAATATAAAAATCTTTAATTTTACATCCGTCATCACTAGTGGACGGTTAAGGATGGCTTCATAATAAGGATAATTGGCATGCGCTGTTCATATCCTGTAATGGATTTTCAGAAAACAGCTTATCTAAGCCCATTTTATCAACAACGGAGATACTCAGAATTTGTAGGATTT
>JACRIE010000028.1 GCA_016220165.1 Candidatus Peregrinibacteria bacterium | reverse complement strand
TTGAAGTAAATGATTGAGTGAAGTGATGGAATTCCCGGAAGCAAAGCGTTCGCGTCAACAAATCCCCAAGAGAGAATTACTAATACGATCAAAATAAAATAGTAAATAAAATTTATCGCCATATTTTTTGTATACCCCATCGAATGGTCCAAACCCCTACGATATAGGAAACAGGAAAAAGCGGCAGGAAAAACCGTGAAGAAACCACGCCGAGAGAAAGAAAGGCGCTGTAGATCGCAAACCATAATACGAGAAGCGCAATCGGCTCTTTGAGGGAGACTTTCTTCGTCATCAGAAGACCGAATGACAATAGACCCAAGAGCGTGCTTACCGGCCACGTCCATCTCCAGTCATCAGCCGCAATGATGCGCATATCGCCCCACCACGCCTGCCATTGATTAAAAAGAAGAAGCCGCCATACCGAAAATGGAAATATAAGCTTGCTTTTCTGGTATAAAAAAATCCACTTCTGAAATCCGATAAAATCAGAAATTGTGTATCCGCTCATAAATGTCCGGATGTATGAAGCCACAAAAATAACGACGGAAATAAATAACCACAGAATTAATTGCACTATATGCTTCCATTTCCGTTGCAGGCATAAAGACACCACGAATGTCATGATGAGAAGAATCCCCGGTATAATCGTCTTTGTGGCCATAACGAGTCCGATCATGACAGCCGTAATAAAAAATGTTCCTTTTCGTCTCTCCCAAAGAAACGCCGCGATCGCAAACAGTATCCACGGAAGCTGAATGATGTCCAGAAGCGGCGCGGTACGGATTTGACCCAGAAAAAGTGGCTCGGTAGCAAGCACGACAACAGGAATAAGAGCTGCTACTTTATCCTTCAGCGTCATCCATCCGACAATCCACGCACCGATAAGCACCAGTACAGCCGAGGGCAGTACGATAAATTTATCATTCTTCATGAAAAGAATAAAAAGTCCGATCAAATACTTTCCAAGCGGCGTGTGTTCGGAGTTAATGAGAATCGGATCCACGCCGCGTATATACGCCCCAGCCGCGTAACTAAAGACCGTCTCGTCAGGGATAAGACCTGCGTTTTCTTTTTTCCGATACTGCGATCCATCGTATGCCGATTGGAAACCTCGATATATATCTTCCGTGTAATACGGCATCGTATACGTGTCCCACACGGGTAAGGTTGCGCGGTAAAGCGCGGTAGCAATAACAGAAAGAAGAATCATTGAGAAAAACGTTCTCATTTTCGTAGGAAAAGCGCTCTGTTGAGCTCCTCATGAATTCGAAGCGTCTGTGGTTTTTCCCGTTCAGGACGCCAAATAAACTCCTCCGGCAATTCACCGAGAAGCTTACCGATAACTTTTTTATGTTCATTCATCGCTTCTCTAAACTCCGCCCCTTTCAGCGAATCAGAAACGTGTTGCAATGCCGCATTGGATCGGTCAAGAGCCTTTACCGCCAGAAGATATTGGTTGTACTCAAAGAGCGTTTTTGCTTCAACCAATGCTTTATCTGACTGTCCCAGGTAATACCGATACGAAGAGAGATTTCCCCAATACCAATATCGTTTCACCTCATCAATAAAACGGGATACCCGATATAATTTATTTCCGGGCATGAAGGAAGGATATGGCAAAACATACGAAGCATTTGATCCCCGCGGGAAAGATAATAATACCGCCAGTAAAATGAAGCTACCTATTATTTTTGACATATCGTAGGTATGAAAGAGGATGATGCAAAGCGGAAAATAATGCAAATAAAAATCCCCAGTAGCCGTCAACAAACCCCTTATGACGGAAAAAAATAAGAAAAAAGGTAATCGTAGGCTTCACTGCGTTATAGACAAACCAGGTAACCGGAGTTACGGCAAGCTTTTGCGTCGAGAGCACTTGCGTCTGAAGGGCGATATACGCATTTGCTTTTCGCCAGTACTCGGCAATCGAGTCATATGAATAATGAAGAAGAGGATTTTTTAAGTACTCTACTGGCCCGTCAACGGCTATCTGTTCATGAACGCTTTTACTTGGAAAATGCGCGTGACCCCGCC
>JACRIE010000027.1 GCA_016220165.1 Candidatus Peregrinibacteria bacterium | reverse complement strand
TGCAACATGCCCTATCCGTTCTTAACAACAAATACCGTAAATCTCTTGGCTACCTGAGCGCTATAGAGGTAGCCATGGCTCATGGTATCATTAAAATAAACTCAAAAACTAAAAGTTGCATTTGAGGTCAGAATTTACCATACCACATAAATCATAATTTTTACATAGGGACTGGGAATACATAAAATAGCATTGTTCCTTTATACAAAATTCATCCGTAAAAATGACGCTGGAATTATTAGAAAGTATTACCGGGAAAAAATTTAAAATCAGGTTATAGTCCATCGGACTAACGTTGGCCCTCATTCGATTTTTAACGGACGGAACGGACGGGATTCGAACCTATTTTGCGGTGCATTCGTATAGCGTGCCGAGATTACCCCCAAAGGTAACTCACTATTAATTTTTTTCTCCTTTGATAAAATTTTCTATCTGCCGATTGATATAAAAATATTGATCGCAGGTTCGCCTCAAACGATAGGAAAAGGAGGTTTTTTTGTGCTTATAAAAAATCAAATTGTAAACTTTCTTCCCTAACTCCTTCACCAATTCCACGGCATCGACCAAGTCGCCATCGCCGCTCACCAAAAAAGCGGTATCATATTGATCTTCATAGGCAAGTTTGATCATATCGACTGCCATTTTCACATCGACCCCTTTTTCTATTTTTCCATCTTTTTGAAAATAACCCAATTGGTATTCAATGCCGCATTCTTGGAGCCAGCTAAGAAATTTTTCCTGTTTATCGGCAAGAGTTTGGCTAACTTTTTTTTCCGCTTCGGTGATTCCGGTATTTGGATTGATCTTACCAATGTAATAAGTGGCGCCAACCATTTGTTGGCCAGGATTCATCAATCCTTCCAGGAAATCAGCATAATTGCCGAGTTTTGAGTGGCCAAGCAATTGAATCAGCTGATGATAGAAATTACTTCCATCAATAAAAATATGAACACGCTCTTTCATATAATATTTGGGATACAAAAAAGAGGGACAAAGCCCTCTTGGTGAATAAGCATTTTAATTATAGGAAATATATGATTTATTGTCAATATTATTTTAAAATAAATTTATTTTTTGTATACTGGCGGAACGGACGGGATTCGAACCCGCGACCTCCACAGTGACAGTGTGGCGTTCTAACCAACTGAACTACCGCTCCGCGAAAGAAAAGCGAACCCATTTTAGGGGAGTTTTCATTTTTTTTCAATCTGTTTTCTGATAGATTGCTTTTATAGTTCTTTTCATTGAATTCTATGACACTCGTCCGCCTCGGTCTCGTCCAAATGAAAATGGATCAGGCTCCTCAGAAAAACCTTCAAAAGGCTCTGAAGTCGATTCAGGAACTCGCCAAGAAAGGCGCTCAAATAATTGTATTACCCGAGCTATTTTTGTCCCCTTATTTTTGTCAGGAAAAGAACCCGAAAACCTTCGAACTGGCCGAAACGATTCCCGGCCCCACCACCGAAGCGCTCATGAAGGTGGCCGGGGAAACGAAGACGGTGCTGGTCGTGTCGCTGTTTGAAAAAACCGTTCAAAAAAAATACTTCAACTCGATCGCGATGATCGGCCCGGATGGAAAACTCTTGGGCACATACCATAAAATGCATATTCCATCGTTGCCGCCGGATCTCTACGCTGAAAATTATTATTTCGAAAAAGGAGATGAAGGATTTAAAGTTTTCGACACGCCGTATGGCAGAATCGCCCCGATGATTTGCTACGACCAGTGGTTCCCCGAGGGCGCCCGCGTCGCGGCCGCCAAAGGCGCTCAAATCCTGGTCTATCCCACCGCGATCGGATGGCCGCTCATGGATCGCGCAGAACTCAACACGGCCGAGCACGACGCGTGGCAAATCATTCAACGGAGCCACAGCATCGCGAACAACGTCTTTGTGACCGCGGTGAATCGCATCGGCATCGAAGGCAATCTCAATTTCTGGGGCACTTCCTTCATCTCCGATCCCTACGGCCGCGTGCTCGCCAAAGCGTCCACGGATCGGGAAGAAAATATCATCGTCCCACTCGATCTCTCCGTCATCGATTCGATGCGCGCCGAATGGCCCTTCCTCGACGAACGCCGAATCCGAATAGAATAGTTTTTAGCGATTAGCTCTTAGCTATTAGTCTGGCTAAAAGCTAAGAGCTTAAAGCTTAAAGCTAATTTTAAAATATGGAGTATAAAATGCCGGCCGAGTGGGAATCGCACGAAGGCACGTGGATCGCGTGGCCTCATTTGAAAGACCATTGGCCCGGATATTTTGAGCCGATCCCGCGCGTGTACGTCGAAATGATCCGCGCGCTTCGTTCGGGTGAAAAAGTTTTTGTGTGCGTCAATGACGCGGCCATGGAAAAAGACGCGCGCTCGCTTCTCGGAAAAGGCAACGTCTCACTCGACAACGTTTTTTTTCACCACATTCCAACGAACGCCAGCTGGGCGCGCGATCACGGTCCCATTTTTGTTCGAGATTCAAAAGGGGAATTGGTCGTCACCGACTGGATTTTTAATGGCTGGGGCAATCGTTGGCCCCAATGGCCGTACGATCTCGACGACGTCGTGCCTCAGCGCGTCGCGGAAGCGCTCAAACTCCCTCTGGTGCAGCCGGGCATCGTGCTCGAAGGCGGATCGATCGATGTGAATGGCCGGGGGAGTCTGCTCACCACCGAGAGCTGTCTTCTCAATAAAAATCGCAACCCGCATCTCACGCGCCGGAAGATCGAAGGGGCTCTGGAAAAATATTTGGGCGCCACCCACGTCATTTGGCTGAAAGAGGAACTCAAAGGCGATGACACGAGCGGTCACATCGACGACTTGGCGCGCTTTGTGAATCAAAACACGATCGTCGCTTGTTTGGAAAAAAATAAGCGCGACGAAAATTATTCCGTCCTGAAAAATAATTTTGAATTTCTGGAAACGAGCACGGATCAGGACGAAAAAAAACTCAACGTGGTCGCGCTTCCCATGCCGGATCCGGTGATGCGGGAAGGCCAGCGGTGTCCCGCCAGCTACGCGAATTTTTACATCGGCAACACCGTCGTTCTTCTGCCCGCCTATCGCTGTAAACAAGACGACGTCGCGGCGCAGATTTTGGAGCGATACTTCCACGGGCGAAAAATAATGGGCATCGACTGCACTGACCTCATCTGGGGACTGGGCGCATTTCATTGTTCAACTCAGCAACAGCCAACTTTAGTGGCATGCTGAAATAAGTTCGTCATTGCACAAGAAATTTTTCTTGCGTTCAAAAAAATAATTTGCTATAAACCGTATTACGATTTCTTTTATTCCTTTTTCGAAGAAGTGAAAAAAGGCAACCATTCAGGAAAAAATTATAAACAGTTTTGGAAACTGAGCCGCAAAGAATTCAATACTGATCACCTCAGTCTTACTAAAGGAGGAGATTTGGTTGTCTACGAAGGAAATTATCAATACAACGTCCGCGAGCTCGCTGAAAAATACGGTACGCCGCTCAAAGTGATGTTCCCCTACATCATTGAACAGCGCGTCGAAGATTTGATGGATTTATTCGCGGCCTGCATTCGTGAATACAAATATAAGGGGCGTTTTCATTATCACTACCCGATGAAGGCGAATCAGAATCGGGAATTCGTGATGCCCATCATCAGCGAAGGCGGCAATCTGGAAACCACGTCCGCGAACGAGCTCTGGGTCGTCAAACGCTTGTGGCAGCAGCATCGTTTCAACTCGCGCATCAAGGTGATCTGCAACGGACCCAAGACAGATCAATATCTCGCGCTCATCGCCGAACTCAAGCGCAACGGCCTCGACATCGTTCCGATCATCGAAGACCTTTCCGAGCGCGACGCGCTTCAAAAGTTTCGCGGCCAGGTGGGCGTGCGCGTGGCGATCGACCTCAAGGTTCGATCCTATTGGGACAAACGGGTTGAACGGTTTGGTCTGACCCCAAACGAAATTTATGAGATGGGAAAGATCCACAATCTGACGCTCCTTCACTATCACACGGGTTCCGAAGTGCTGTACGAGGCCGATATGCTGCGCCCGCTCCGACGCGCCATGGAGATTTATTACAAATTGAAGCAGATCAATCCTACGCTCGACACGATCAATATCGGCGGTGGATTCCCCGTCAATTTCAATGGCAAGGAAAAGTGGGCGACGCGGGGGCTTGTTCATAGCATCATTCGTTTCATGGCGAAATTTTGTGAAGAAAACAATCTTCAGCACCCCAACATCATCTGCGAATGGGGATCCTACATGGTGGCGTCGGCGCAGCTCACGGTTTTCTCTGTCCTGAATGCAAAGCTTATCCCAAAAGCCACTGCGAAGCAGTGGTACGTGATCGACGGAAGTTTCATGACGCACCTTCTGGACACGTGGGCCGTGCACCGCCAGTGGCACATCGTTCCCGTCAATTACGCGAACAACAAAAACCTCACGCGCACGTGGCTCGCGGGCCTCTCCTGCGATTCCGATGACAAATACACGCGCGGCGGAAGTTATATCCTGTTGCCACGACTCGAAGATCTGCAAAATGGAGACAAACAATACATCGCCTTTTTAGACACGGGGAATTATCAGGACGGCTTCGACAATCACCACTGCCTCAACGCCACACCCGAGAAGGTCGTCTGTCAGAATGGCGACGTAACGGTCGTACGCAAACGCCAGACCGCGGACGAAATCGGTGAGATGTTTGGATGGTAATTTATTTTTAAATTCCAAATTACAAGCGCCAAATTACAAAAAATTTCCAAACTCTAATTTCCAATTTCCAACAAAATTTATTAAATTCTAAAGTTTAAATATTATCACTAGTGGACGGTTAAGGATGGCTTCATAATAAGGATAATTGGCATGCGCTGTTCATATCCTGTAATGGATTTTCAGAAAACAGCTTATCTAAGCCCATTTTATCAACAACGGAGATACTCAGAATTTGTAGGATT
>JACRIE010000026.1 GCA_016220165.1 Candidatus Peregrinibacteria bacterium | reverse complement strand
GGGATAATGAACTGAATAAATATTCGCTCATTATCCCAGACATCTCAATTGAAATCGAAAAATATTGTTACATCAACTTTTACCCTTGTTTAAAATGAAAAATTAACTTTTAATTCGGGCTTAACCGTCCACTAGTGATTTTTTGGATATTGGACATTGGAATTTTTGTTAGAAATTAGGAATTGGATGTTAGAAATTTCCTCAGAATATATTCGATATTTTCATACGGTTGATTGCCGATCAGTTTATAATCACCAATGGATAGAGTGGGGACTTCATTGACTCCCTGGCTGAGCGCCGCTTCACGATCGGCCAGAACAACCTGCCTGATTTCTTCGCTGGCCAGACATTCTTTAAAGAACCGGTTATCGTTTTTTAAGTCTTCGGCGATTTCGTCTAATTTTTTTGGAAATTTTTCCTGGAGCCGGAAGAGCTGATCGTGCGTCTTCCAAAAGTCTCCTGTTTTTCCGGCGCACTGCGCGATAAGGGCCGCTTTCATGCCGATCTCATCGTGATCGAATAAAGGGATCGCGACGACTTCTAACTTTATTTTACCTGAATCCACATAATCTTTCTTTAATTGCCGGATTGCTCCAAAAGCGTAGTCTCTGCAGGGGCGACATGTAAAATCCGTGTAAAGCCGAACCGTTTTTAACGGGAGAGATTCCTCGATGTTTTTATTCTTAATAATGGTCTCAAACGAGATCAACGATCCATTCGGCAGGAACCGAAATGGCTGTTTATTATCACCAAGAAGTGTGAGGAAAAAAAGAATGAGACTTAGGAATGCGGCGGAATATAGGCGCACAAAAATTTATTATTTTTTTTATTAATTTATTATTGCAGTTTATAAATCGATAAATCAATAACGATTTTGTATTGAAAGAGAAGGGGGCGTATAATGAGCCAGTGAATTTGGCTGGTTTTCTCAAGTTATATCTTGTTATTTATTTTATTTTTTTTGAATGTCCGTTGCCCAAGGAAACAATTTGGAACGATCTAAAGCGAAGCCCGATGTCAAAGAGTCGATAGGGGCTATTTTGAAAAAAGGCGAAATTTCTCAAAAGCCTAATGTCGCTCAAGGAGTGACTGAGGGTGTCCAAGGTGAAGTGGCGGAAGTGTTGGCAGGAGTTGAAGGCCCCAAAGAAGAGGCTTCCGAAAAAGCGGGGGAGCGGGGGAACGAGCGGAAGCCCGTGGGCCAAAGCGCGGGAGTTGGCAGCCAGCAGGCTGCCATGCTTCAAGATCTCAGAAATCAGTCTTTGCCACGGCCCGAAGTGATGATTACCCGTATTCGAATGAAAATTCAAGCGGACATCCAGCACGAGCTCAAGAACGCCCATCGGCTGATTGGCTCCCTTAATCATGGCAGCGCTCATGAGTACACCACGGTCATCGCCCGTATCCGCAAATTGCAGCATCTGCTTCGCCAACTCCTGGTGGCGACCGTTGATTTTATTAAAGACTTATATCTGCGCTTATTCACGCCTAGTGGAAAGCCTCGCGAAAAATCGATTCAATGAGTACGATTTCTTTTTCTACGGCTCAGCTTAAAAAGGAGGCGGAGCGCCTTTTTTGTCATCTAAAATCTTTGTCGTGGTCTTATGACGATTGTCTGACATACGCTCCTCTGACCCTTGAAATCAATACCCTTAAACGGCAGCGCCACGCCGTGCTGTTGGCGCATTCCTATCAAACGCCGGACATTGTGTACGGCGTCGCGGATTTTACGGGCGATTCATACGGTCTGAGCGTTGAGGCAAAAAAAACGGATGCCTCTGTCATTGTTTTTTGCGGCGTGCGTTTTATGGCGGAGACGGCGAAGATTCTGAATCCCAAAAAGCGCGTGCTTTTGCCCGCGCCTGACGCGGGCTGTTCGCTGGCCGATTCTATTACGGCTGCGGACGTACGTATACTCAAAAAGAAACACCCTGGCGTGCCGGTCGTGTGCTATGTGAACACGGCAGCCGAGGTGAAGGCGGAAAGCGACGTTTGCGTAACGTCGGCCAACGCGCTGAAAATTATTGAGGCGCTACAGGGTAAAAAAATTATTTTCATCCCGGATAAGTTGATGGCCGCTAATTTGGCTATGCTGACTCATAAGGAAATTATTTCCTGGAACGGCACATGCGTTGTTCACGAACGGTTCGACGTGGCCCAGCTTCGCGCCCAGCGACACGAGCATCCGGGGCTCAAAATCCTGGCGCACAGTGAATGCAATTCAGACATTATGAAAGAAGCCGATCTGATGGGCGGTACCACGGACATCCTCCGCACGGTCAAAAACAGCCGCGACCGTGATTTTATGATCGTGACGGAGTGCGGGCTGGTGGATCGGCTTCGGTCGGAATTCCCGGAAAAGCGTTTTTTGGGCACGTGCAACCTGTGCCCCTTCATGAAAAAGAATACTCTCCGGAATATCCGTCAGGTTCTCCTTAAACCGCGCAAGGATCAGGTGGTCGAGATTCCGGAAACGGTGCGCAAGAAAGCGGAGCGGGCGCTCGAGAGGATGTTTGAATTAAATAAATAAACCTGAAGGCGAGAATATATATCCTCGCCTTCAGGTTTTGTTGGATTCTTTACGCCGTGGCCTGTCCCTCACCTACGACTTCGATTTTGTGATCGGGTTTTTCGCGGTCGTCGTTGGCGGCTAGGAGTTCGGCGGCAGGAGTCTGGCGCGTCGATTTGATTTTCGCGTAGTCCTTGAGGCCGTCTTCCAGGATTTTGGCCATCTGTACAACCTGTCGGCCATAGGCTTCGTCGCCTGGGCTGAAGACTAAGGCGCGCTGGCGATGTTCCAAAATGTTTTTTGGATCTTCCCGCATTTCTTTGATCATGGCCTGCACGGTTGTTCCATTCAGTTCCGATCCTACTTCGTTGTCTGATTCGAGCCCTTCTTCGTTTACCACCCATTCCTTTCCGTTCCAATAAATGCCGAGCGCGTTTTTCCGGTCTTCGGTGAAGAACCCTTTTAACGCGGCTTCATTTTGATAGCCGTGATAGCCGAAGAATTGCGCGAGACGATAAAGAGCGAAACACGCGGCCGTATCCGTGACTTTTTTTCGTTCTTCTTCCACGGCGATTGGCATGTCTTTGCCATCGCCCAACAGGCGTTCCTGCATGGCCGCGGCCCAGCCTGTCTTGAGTTCGATTTTTTTGTCGCTTTGTTCATTAGTTACGACGCGGAGCTCAATTTGATCCGTATTGATTCCGCGTTCATAAGTCATGTATTTTTTCAGGCTTGTCAGAAATTCGATATCCTCTTCCAGTTGCATAACCATCTGTTCGTAGAATTCGATGAGTGTGGCGTCGCTCAGGAGCGCGGCATTTTTTCTGATATTAGGATCCAGACTTTCTTGCGCCTCTTTTTTTTCAGCCTCGATCAGCACACTCATGTCCCCCCGAGACGGGTCTTCGAAGCGCGCGTCCATGATATCAACGCCGCCGACATAAAAATGTTCCGCACCTGCTTCTTTTTGGATCAGGCGCGTTGCCTGAATCATGGCGTAGATTTTAGAGTTTTTAAGCAATATGAGACATTTATCATAACTTTCCATGGCGCCGAATCCCCATATTTTTTCGAAATAAGCCATGCGGTGCGGATCGGGTTCGGATGTTCTATCCTCCTGACAGATGAGGGCCGCCAAGTTTTTTTTGCGCGTCTCACGGTGCTCCTGGCGTATTTGTTCTTCGGTCGCCGCGAAAGGCAACACAGCGCGGTAGGCATCTCCGGCCGTAAATTCTTCATCAAGGCCGGTGCTCATCCATTCATGGACCAGTTGAGTATGTTCGGTTTCGCTCCATTCCGCCACGGTTTTTGTCCCCTCGTTGGCGGAATGAAAGGCGGTGTCGCCCATGTATAGGATTGGCGCCAGCGCGATAGCCCCAGCTCCCGCGACGCCGCTTCCAGCCACGGCCGCGGCATCCACGGCCGTGCTCACGCCATAAAGCGCTCCTCGTCCCGCGTATAATTTTCCACGCCCTTCCACACCGGTGGTGGCCGCGTTATAAAAATCGTAGAGAGCCGTACCGGCGCTGAAAGCCACGCCAGCTCCCGCCAGCGCTCTTCCCGCGAACCGGAGACGCCCCATCCATATGGTTACTTCGGGAGAAACCATTAATTTTATTCCTTTAGCTTCGGCCAGCGCTTCAACCGCTTCCTGACCTTCTTTAAGATCTTTTTTTATTTTGTCCGCGATATCAGCGGCTTCAAAGGGATCCACTTTAAAACCTTTTTTCGCGAGGAAAGCCTGAGTTTGTATTCCATCACCATCGAATTTTGCAATGGCGGACATGTCTTTCGCGTCCAATTTGACGCCGCGGAAGTCGCGGTAAGCGTCTATGGCCTGACGCAGCCGGCGAGCGGGTGAGCTGGCGGCCACACGGTCTCTGACCGCTTTGCCGAAGCCCTCTAGGCTGTCGCACAGTTTTTGGATGGCGGGACGTCGCAGGGTCCAGTCTTTCATTGCGCCGAGAATTTCGACGAGTCCCGACATGAACCGATGGAAACGCCCAGGGGCCTTGGCCGCGTCCTCTACCAACTGCTCCAGTTTCGCCTGATTCAGCGCGCCGTTGGCAAAAAGGTCAGGGGTTTCGCGGAGCAGCCGCACGAAGTTTTTATCCCGCAAAAGCGAGTGTCTTCGGATCAGGGCGAGGATTTCCTGATCCTTGATCTCCGTGATTCCTTTTATGATTTCCTGAGGATTGTTCAGCCCCAGAACTTCTCTCATGACGTCTCGGCTGCTGTTAAAAAGGATCATATCGCTCACCTTTTTGTCCGCCAGCATGGCGTCCAGAACCGGTCTGTATTTTTCGCCGTAAATGGCTACCATCCGTGATAGGCGAGCTTTTTTCATTATGGTTTCTCCTCCCACTACCTTTTCCAGCGATCCTTTAATTTTAGTTGCTTCAGTATCTAGCTCGCCTTCCACTTTTTTCCATTTTGCTACGCGCGTGCCCCATTCCGGCAACCTTCTTTGCGCCAGGCGTTCGGAAATAAGATGTTCCTTTTCTTCCAGATAGAGAAGCCGATCCGCCTGATATTGATATTCCACTTCCTTACTGGTCAGTTCTGTTAAAGGAAGGGTTGCCCAAGCTTTACTTTTTAGTCTTTTAGCCCGAATTCCCACGCCATAATCGAAAGTGCTGATATGGGACATAAAGTGTCCTTCGGACGCGTAATAGGCGACGTCGCCCGCCACTCTCGCGGGATAGAGGAAGCCTCCAGCCCCGCCTTGGATGGCGCTTGCCAGTTTTCCAAGGAGTCCATTTCCCGATTTTAATCCCCGCGCTATTCCAAAAACAATGAAAGGCGTGGTTCCAATGAGGTATTCATCCACGGCGTCCTGAGGGTGCAAAGTGGCGAGTTTATAAAGCGGTTTAACGATGGCTTCGGCTGTGCTTATTACTACCCATTTTAATCCTGTCCAGATAAAAGCCCCTCCGGCAGAGATGGCTATTTTACCTTTATTGTTATTGATTGCCTGCATCCATTCCCAGGTCGCCTTCATATTGTCAATTGGATGTTTTGCCCAAGGTCCTGCCTCTGTCCATTTGTCCGTTGCATCCTTGACCTCTTTCGGCATCCAGCTTGCGTACGTTTCTTTAAAATCTTTTGCAAAGCCGTGAGCGCTTTCCCCCAGCTTATCCAACATGCGGCCTCCGAGCCCTGGCCCCTCTTTTTTATCGTCCCTTTTTTCATCTCCAGCTCCCTTTTTATTTCCTTTTCCGCTCTTCATATTATCCACGGCAACTGCTATCACGTCATCGAGAGGTTTTCCTTTCATTTCATCCGGATTGATGTAGCCATCTTTTTCCAGTTGTTCAAAAGTCTCGTTCAGGGCTTTGGACTCCAGAACGGCTTCCGGATCGGCATCTAAAACAGTGCCGAGAAGGCCCATCGCAAGCCCGCCTTCTTCTCCTGCGCCGCCTTTTATTCGTTCAATCGCACGCGCGGCGCGTTCCGTGAAACTGGTTTTTCGAAAGGTTTGGTAATCGTCTTTTCCAAAAACAACCAGAACGCCGTTGGCCAGCTTGATTTTATATTTTTTTTCAATTTCATCCCGAAAATTATGATGCAGATTTTCATTGGGATCAGGGGCTTCTTTTAAAAGACGCCATCCGTCCGCGTAGCGGCCTTCTCTGAAGGCCTTTATTACTTCTCCCAAATTCGCGATATCCATTCCGGTTGTGTCTTTGATGAGTTCCCTGACCATTTTTCCCCCGAGCCAAACTCCCAAACTTACGCCCCCCAGAATTCCCAGGGGCCATGCGACCGCGCTCCGGATTTTATCAAAGAGTCCCCGTTCGCTTTGCGGTTTTTTGTCGCCAGGACTTATCATCCATTTAAGCAGGCGGAAGACGCCGTAGGCGCCGGCTCCCAACGCCAGGATTTTTCCAAATGTGGCCGTGGTCGGATGATCCTTGAAGAATTTTTTAACGGATTCCGGCGCATGTTTCTCCCAGAGCGATTTATCTTTTTTTTCTTTGCCTCCTTCTGGAATATCGACTATGAATTTTGAAACCTGGTCGCGCAGAAGTCCTGCCCAGCATTGTTCGTCTGCCCAAAATTTGGCGCTCGCGCCTTCATTAGCCATTTTTTGAAGTTCCGCCGCGATGAGACGATGCGCGTCCCCAACCATGGCTTTTTGGAACGGGTCTGTTTTGAGTGCTTCAACGAACGTTTTAAAATCCGTGTATTTTTCAACATCCTCCGGTGTGAAGGCCTGTCCGCGCAAAAGACTGTCGATCAGGATCCGGGCCTTTGCGCCCAGCATTTCCAGCGCCTTGGTTTGTTCCATCGGTTTTTTATCCGGATTGATATCCAGAGCTCCATCCGCTGATTCGACCTGTTTTTTTAGGACAGCCAGTCGCAATCCTTTAAGTCGGGCTTCTTCCGGCGTTTCGGCGGGCGCTGCCGCTCCAGGGGCTACTTCGGGTGCCGCAGAAGCGCCTCCTTTTCGGTCGGCTCTTTGTGTCATGAGGGGTTTTTAAAAATATCTAATAATTATAGCATAAAAAGCGACGAGAAACAAGTGACGAGGCATTAGAAATAAGCCAAATACGACTACTAGTGACGAGTGACCAGTGACGAGTAATGCTTTTTTCTCGTCTCTTGTCACCCGTCACTTCAGTTGATTCAATTGTTCTATCATTTTTGCCACTTTCCCCTCGGCTTCCTGCTGTTTTTTCCTTTCCAGCTCCACGATTTCTTTTGGCGCGTTTTGCGCGAATCCGGGATTCCCTAGCTTTTTGGAAAGGCCGGCGATGTAGCCTTCGAGTTTCGCGATCTCTTTTTGAAGCCGCTCTCTTTCCTGTCCGGCGTCGACGAGGCCAGCAAAGGGGATGAAGATCTTGATGGTTTCATGCGTATCCGCGGTCGCGTTGGCGACTTTGGCGTCTTTTTCCACGAGCGTGAGCTCACTCAGGCGCGCGAGGCGCATCACTTCCGCCTGGTTGCGACGGAGCGCCTTGAAATGGCTGTGCGCGTGAAGGACGACCGTGATTTTTTTGACCGGATCAATTTTGTTTTCGGCGCGCATTTGGCGGATTTTGGTGACGACACCGATGACGGTGTCGATGGCGTGGCCGTCCCCGGATAGGGCCGCGCCATGGCGCGGCCCTACGGGGGCGGGCCACGGCGCATTGATTAATAATCCATCGGTTCCGGGCAAATGCGCCCAAATTTCCTCGGTGACGAACGGCACGAACGGGTGCAGGAGAATGAGGATGGTTTTGAGGACGTGATGCAGGACGGCGGGGCTTTGTTTCTCGCCTTTGGAGAGTTCCAGATACCAATCGCAGAAATCGCTCCAGAGAAAATCGTAGAGCAGTTGGCCCGCCTCACTGATAGCGTAATTTTCGAGATGTTTGCCGACCGTTGTGATGACGCGGCTTAGTTTTTCCAGGATCCATTCGTCCGCGTCGGAGAGGGGTTTTGGGGTTTGGGTAGACGCGCCATGGCGCGTCTCTACGGGAACCCCCAAAACGAATCGGCTGGCGTTCCACAGTTTGTTGATGAAATTCCGGTAGCCCTGGATTTTCTCTTCGTATAATCGCATGTCGTTGCCGGGCGTGTTGCCGATCACCATGCTCAGGCGAAGCGCGTCGGCGCCATATTTTTTGATCATTTCGATGGGATCGATCCCATTACCCAAGGATTTGCTCATCTTCCGCCCTTCGCGGTCGCGAATGAGGCCGTGGAGGTAGACGGTCTCGAAGGGGATTTGCCCCGTGGCGTAGGTCGTCATCAGGATCATACGCGCGATCCAGAAAAACAGGATGTCGTAGCCGGTTTCCATCACGCTCGTGGGATGGAAGTACTTCAAATCCGCTGTTTCCTTGGGCCAGCCGAGTGTCGAAAACGTCCACAGTCCCGAGGAAAACCACGTGTCGAGCGTGTCTTCGTCCTGGCGCAGGTTTTTGGAACCGCACGCGGGGCATTTTTTGGGCGTGTCGCGACTCACGATGGGTTTTTTGCAGTCGGGCACACAATGGTCGTCGCCCACGCAGTACCACACGGGAATCCGATGTCCCCACCAAATCTGGCGACTGATGCACCAGTCGCGAAGGTTCTCCATCCAGTGGAAATAGGTTTTATTGAAGCGATCGGGGATGATTTTAATGTTCCCGTTTTTGACGACATGGATGGCGAGGTCTTTGAGAGAAAAACCCCCTTGGTCCCCCTTCCCTTCGGCCCTGCTCAGGGCAGGCTCAGGGGGGCGAGTCTTTTTGTTTTTTATTTTTTTGTTGACGTCGATGAACCATTGATCGGAGGTCAGAGGCTCCACGATCGTGCTGCAGCGGTAGCAATGACCGACACTGTGAGGACGCGACTCAATTTTTTTCAGAAGTTTCAATTTTTTCAGGTCTTTCAAAACTTCATCGCGCGCCGTAAAGCGATCGAGGCCTTTGTATTTCCCTCCATGCTCATTGATCCGGGCTTCGTCGTCCATAACACGAATTACCTCAAGTTTATGTCGTTTTCCTATCTCAAAATCATTCGGATCGTGGGCCGGAGTGACTTTTAACGCGCCGGTTCCTGTTTTCATGTCCACGTACGAATCGCCGATAACCATTATTTCCTTCTTCATCAACGGTAAAATCATGGTTTTTCCGATGTATTTTTTGAACCGTTTGTCTTTCGGATTCACGGCCACGGCTGTATCGCCCAACATGGTTTCCGGACGCGTGGTGGCCACGATTAGGCCATTTTTTTCGCCTTTGAAGGGGTAAAGAATATGATAAAAATTTCCTTCAATCTCCTCATGTTCCACTTCGTCATCCGCCAGCGTGGACTTACACCGTGGGCACCAATTCACAATTCGGTAACCGCGATAGATCAATCCGTCTTCGTACATGCGCACGAAAATTTCCGTCACGGCTTTATTGAGGTCGTCGTCAAAAGTGTAGCGCTCGCGGCTCCAGTCGCAGGAGCTCCCCATCTTTCGGATTTGATTGCGGATGACGTCCTGCGAATCCGCCACGTACTCGCGCACGCGGTCCAGAAAATTTTCCCGCCCCAGCTTTTGGCGGGTGAGACCCTCTTCCGCGATGAGTTTCTCCACCTTATTCTGCGTGGCGATCGCGGCGTGATCCGTACCCGGGAGCCACAACGCTTCGTATCCCTTCATCCGCCGGTGGCGGATGAGGATATCCTCGATCGCGAGCATGACCGCGTGGCCCAAATGGAGCGTGCCGGTCGCGTTGGGTGGAGGCATGGAGATCGTGAACGGCTTCTTTTTAGGATTGACCTTGGCCCTGAAAGCGCCGGACTGTTCCCATTTTTTATAAATGGCGTCCTCGTATTTCTGTGATTCGTAAGCGCTAGGCAACATTTTTATTACAAGATTATTTATTACAAGATTATAAGATTATTTTTGAACTCGAATAACTGTGATAAAATAGGCTCTGCTCTGTTGTATTTAATCATAGAAATTGAATTTTGTAATCTTGAATCTTCTAATTTTGTAATAAAAACATGCCTATTCATCAATTTAAATGTTTGGTCTGCGGCCACGAATTTGAACAATTGCTTCTTGCGGGCCATCATCCTGAAAAATGCCTTGAATGCGGCCATCCCAAGGTTCAAAAGCTCATTTCCGCGCCGGGGATTATTTTTAAGGGGAAGGGATTCTATAAAACCGATTCCCGCGGGAGCGCCGGATCGAAAAGCAATAAGCAATAAGCTTGTGAAAGACACTTCAGAAAAAATTAAAGACTGCCTCATCCTTTTTGATTTGGATGGAGTGATTACCGATTCGCTTCAACCTTCGATCAATCTTTTTTATGGTACTTTTGAAGAGGATTTGGGCCTGAAACACGATCCTAAATTCGGCAGGGAGAACTGGTCTCTTTCCCGCGAGCAGGTGATTTTACTGGAATGGGGTGATTTGATCAAAACGGGCCGTGTTTCTCAGGGGCAAATTCGTGCCGCCTTAGATCATTATCGCCAAAAGAAATTACAGCTCGACCTTCCTTTGTTGCCTCACGTTGCTGATTTATTTTTTATGGTGAGCGATGAATTCGATCATATCGCTGTGGTTTCCAGCAATACCACGGCAATCATTGAGCAGATTCTTTTAAAAGCAGGGTTGCGTCGTTTTGTTCAAAAGATCACGGGAATTGAAGCGGTTTCGATTCCTAAGCCGGATCCCGCCATGTACCGTGTCACGGCTGAATATTTTGGAATTCCTCCCTCCCGTTGCCTGGTTTTTGAAGACTCCGTGATTGGCATCACTGCGGCGCAGGGGGCCGGCATGCATGCTGTCGGCGTTCTGACCGGTAGCGATACCGAGGATCAGGTCAGCGTAAAAAAGCCCGATCGTATCGTTCATGATCTTGGTGAAGTGACTATGAAGATGATAAAGGAGGTCTTAGGAATTTAGTGACGAGTGACGAAAAAATAGTGACGAGTGACCAGTGACGAGTGACGAGTGACGAGTTAATCTTTCTCGTCACTTCTCACTAAATCATAGCTGTTTCATATCTTTCATTAGCTGCTCCAGGCTACTGCCTTCCCGGTTTTTTTCCTTGGCTTCCGCTTCTTTGATCAAGCGTTTTCTTTCCTTATATTGGAAGCTATCGAAATTGACTTTGTATTTTTCAGCGATTTCTCCTGTGGCCTTTTCATGATCTTTTTTGGCTTTTTCGAGTTGTTTTTGTTCGCTCTCCAAAATATCCCTCAGATTTTTGATCTGATCTTCGGTCATCACGGGGAGCGCGTCGATCCAATACTGATGCTCTTCCTGATCCATGGACTGGCTTTTTTGAATCGACTCCACCAAATCAGGGAACTTTTGCTGTGTTTCCGTAGGAATTTTCAGAGCCGGCGGTTTTTTTTCGTCTGACATGTTGTTTCGGCCTTCTATCCGGATCTATTTGATTTCGAGGATTTTGTACTCGTAAATACCCGCGGGGACTTTTACTTTAATGATTTCTCCTTTCGCTTTTCCGAGAATGGCTGAGCCGATGGGGGACTCGTTTGAGATTTTATGTTCCGTTGGACTGGCTTCCGTAGAACCAACAATTGTATAAATCTCAGGTTCATCGTCATCCGTGAGATTTCTTACTTTCACGCGATTGCCGATTTGGATGGTTTCGTGTTGTTTTTGCTCGTCCGAAATAATTTTGGCGTTTTTAATCATTATCTCGAGTTCCAAAATTCTTCCTTCAACAAACGCCTGTTCATTTTTAGCCTCTTCGTATTCGGAGTTTTCCGAGAGATCGCCGTAAGAAATAGCTTCTTTCAAGCGATCGGCGATTTCTTTGCGCCGCGTAGTTCTATAATGATCCAACTCTTCCTGGAGTTTTTTCAAGCCTGATTTGGTAATGAGAATTTGCTTGTCTTCAGCCATAAGATTTCAGATTTAAGGTTAAGGATTTAAGATCCCAAAGGGATCACTTCGTGATTTAGGATTAAAGATTTAAGTTAATTTTAACTTTAAACCTTTAACCTTTAATCGTGATTAGTGGTGTTCCTTGATTTTAACGCTGGTTGGGTGATCGCGCAATTTTTGCAAGATTTTAGCTTCAATCTGGCGAATGCGTTCACGCGTGACGCCAAATTCTTTTCCCACTTCTTCGAGCGTGTGGCCAATACCATCGTCCAAACCGAAGCGCATGCGGATGATTTTTTGTTCGCGAGGGGATAGATACTGAAGCATGTAACGAATGTTTTCCTTCATAATCTGCCGGTTGGTGGCGTCCGCCGGAGAAATCGCTTCGTCGTCTTCAATAAAGTCGCCTAATTTGCTGTCCTCTTCAGCTCCGACAGGCGCTTCCAGAGAGATAATATCCTGAGAAATTTTAAGAATATGACGTATTTTTTTGACATCCATATCCATTTCTGCGGCCAGTTCATCGGCCGTGGGCTCGCGCCCCAGCTCCTGTAAAAGACGACGTTGCGTGTGCGTTAGCTTATTGATCGTTTCGACCATGTGAACCGGGATGCGAATCGTGCGGGCCTGATCGGCAATGGCGCGCGTGATGGCCTGACGAATCCACCAAGTGGCGTACGTGCTGAACTTAAAACCACGTTTTGGATCGAATTTTTCAACGGCGCGAAAGAGGCCGATGTTGCCTTCCTGAATCAGATCCAGGAATGACAGACCGCGTCCGATGTATTTTTTGGCGATGGAGACGACGAGCCTCAGATTCGCTTCGGCCAGTTTTTGTTTGGCCACCGGGTCGCCTTTGGCAATACGTTTCGCGAGCTTGATTTCTTCCTCCCCCGTGAGCAGGTCGACTTTTCCGATTTCGCTTAGATACATGCGAACGGAGTCGTTGGCGATTTCTTTTAGCGATGCCTGCTGTCTCTCTGTTTTTTCTTCGGCTACCTCTTCCTTTTCTTCATCTTCCTCCTCTTTTTCTTCTTCCTTTTCTTCCTCGTCGTAGTATTCGTCAAAATCGAAGAGTTCTTCGTCCTCATAGTCCTCGCCGATCTTCTCCTTTTTCTTATTTTTTCCCCAAATGAGGTCATCTTTAACGTCAATCACTTCAATTCCCAGATCCAGAAAGAGCGTGTAAATTTCGTCGAGCAAAATTACATTGTCTTCGATTTCAGGCATAGCCTGAAGCAGTTCCTGATGGGTGACGAATTTTTGTTCCCTTCCTTTTTGAATCAGATGCCGGATTTTTTCCGGATACTTGGCCAGGATCGCATCGTCCGGCTGAGCGATGAATTTTTTGTGAACTTTTTTTGCCATGTGAAATTTTATCAGATAAAATTTTCTACACCTGACATTTGACATTTGACACCTGACTTTTTCGGATAATTTTGAATTTTGTCAGATGTCAGATGTCAGGTGTTCTTTAGTTGAGTTTTGCGTTTAATTTAAGGATTTCGTTGTATTGGTTCAGGAGAATCAATCGTTCGTCGCGCCCCTTGGTTTCCCGGATTTCAAATTGGACTTTTTTTTGTACTTTCTGGAGATTTGACCGGTTGATTTCACGGACAAGGCTTAATGCCTCTTTGATAGCGGATTCTTCAGAAAAATCAGGATAATGCTCCTCGATTAACAGTTGATAAATGGTGCATCGCTCACGTTCTTCCTCTGTTTCCAAGGTTGTTTTTAAAAGATCGATGTCCAGCGAGCCTGAGGCAGTGTACACCTTTTTACAGGCAGTGTAAAACTTTTCCGTGGCTGAATCAAACCCTAAATTCGTGATTAAGTTTTCGGTGATTTCCGCGTATTTTTCGGGCATACCCAGAAGAAACCCCAAGAGGAATTCTTCACGCGAGAAAATCCGAGGTTGCGGCGGAGGAGAGGAGTCCGTAGTCCTTAGTCCGTAGTCCGTAGTCGGTAGTTTCCGATGGGGGATTTTGAGTTTTTTGAGGTCGGCCCACAGGATTTTCGGGTCGGTTTTCAGGTCTCCGGCAAGACGGTTGACGTAGTGATTTTGTTCAAATTGGGTTCCGTGGAGTTTGATGAGCGGCAGAATGAACTGAAGAATCTCTTTTTGTCCGGCAAGGGTGACCTGATCGTGTTTCCGATAAGCGTATTGTAAATAGAATTCCATAGCTTCGACGGGGTGTTCGGCGGCTTTGACCCATAGCGCGGGGTCTTCTTTGACGCAGTCAGCGGGGTCTTTTCCCAAGGGGTTTACGATGACCTTAATAGTCACCTCACTTTCGCGCGTCAGATCAATCGCTCGCCGGGTTGCCTCGAGGCCGGCCTGGTCCTGGTCAAACGCGAAGGCGATGTTGCCCGTGAAGCGCTTAAGAAGCCGTACTTGCTGTATGGTGAGCGCGGTTCCGGATGAGGCCACGACATTCGTCGTCCCGGCCTGGTGCGCCATGATCACGTCCATGTATCCTTCGCAGACAATGGCCACGCCCTTTTCTTTGATGGCTTCTTTTGCCTGGTCAAGGGCGTAAAGCACCAAACTTTTGTTATAGGCCGGCGTGTCAGGCGAATTGAGGTATTTGGGTTCGCCTTCACCCACGATTCGTCCGCCGAAGCCCACCGGGTTCCCCTGATGATCGAAAATGGGAAACATGATGCGGTTCCGGAAGCGGTCGAAGGTGGTTTTGTCCGCCATGGAGCGCTGGCTGATGAGACCCGCCTCCAAAATCGCCTCCCCGGTGTATCCTTCTTTGATGAGCTGATCCCGGAGGGTGTGATAGTCGTCTTCGGCATAGCCGATCCGGAAGCGCGTGATAGACTCCTCGCTCAGCCCACGGTCTTTGAGGTATGCCTGTTGTTTTTTATTATCTCTTAAATTTTCCTGGAATATAGCGAGCGCCTTTTGATTGATATCGATCGCGCCCAGACGCTTGCCAACTTGGCGTTCGTTAAAAACTGGAATTTTAACATTCGCTTTGGCGGCCAGAATTTTGACGGCTTCCTTGAAATCGACGTTTTCAATCAGCTCCACAAAACGGAAAATATCGCCCCCTTTGTTGCACCCGAAACAATACGCGATGCCCTTGTCCGGACTCACGACAAAACTGGGCGTTTTTTCGTGGTGAAAGGGGCAGAGTCCTTTGAGACTCCGGCCGGCCTTTTTTAGCTGTATGTAACTGCTGACAAGCTCTTCAATGCTCAGCCGCGCGCGAATTTCTTCGAGGTGATCCATGAAAATTTTATTGCTTAAAATTTTAAATTTCTAATTCCTAATATCTAATTTCTAAATAATTTCAAGCTTCAATTGAAGTGTGTATTTTTTAAAAATTAGACATTGGAAATTGCAATTTTTTTTAGAAATTAGGGCTTAGAAATTAGAAATTATTTTTTTAAAATAACCTCTGATTGTTCGTCGGTTCCACGTAGTCGATTCCCAAGTGGGCGTAGGCGTTGGGCGTGGCCATTCGGCCGCGGTTTGTGCGATCGAGAAAACCGATTTGCATAAGATAGGGTTCGTAAAGGTCTTCGATGGTTTCGCATTCTTCGGCCGTGGCCGCGGCAAGCGTATTGAGGCCCACGGGGCCGCCGTTGAATTTTTCAATGATCGTGATGAGAATCTGGCGATCCGTGCGATCGAGACCGATTTCATCGACGCCGAGGGACTGGAGCCCCTGTTGCGTCAGCGCCACAGTGATTTGCTCTTCGTTGTTGACCGAGGCGTAGTCCCGCATGCGTTTTAAAAGCCGATTGGCGACCCGGGGCGTGCGGCGAGCCGAAGACGCGATTCGTTTGGCGGCTTTGTTCTCTATTTTAATGTCCAGAATGCCTGCGGAACGATGCAGGATCCGTTGAATTTCCTCTTCGGTGTAAAAATCGAGTTTAAAGAGATGTCCGAAACGATCGCGTAATGGAGATGAGAGCGTGCCGGCCTTGGTGGTGGCGCCAATGAGCGTGAAAGGGGGAAGCGTCAGGCGCATGGAACGGGCCGCAGGGCCTTTGCCGATCATGATGTCGAGCGCGTAATCTTCCATGGCGCCGTATAGGATTTCTTCGATTTGGGTCTTCAGGCGATGAATTTCGTCTATAAACAGGATGTCGTTTTTTTCGAGGTTGGTAAGGATAGACGCCAAATCGCCAGTTTTTTCGATGGCCGGCCCCGACGTTGTCTTGATGTTGACCCCCATCTCCCGCGCCACAATATTGGCCAGGGTGGTTTTGCCGAGACCCGGAGGGCCGTAGAGTAGGATATGCTCCAGCGGTTCCCCCCGTTTTTTGGCGGCCTCGATCGAGATTTTTAGGTTCCCTTTGATGGCCTCCTGGCCCACGTATTCGGGCAATGTCCTCGGACGGAGCGTGAGATCCAGCTGGCTACTGTCGTCCGAGACTTCCTTGGGCGACACGACCGTGGTTTTTTCCTCCTGAATCATGAGTTATTCAATACAAAATCAAGGGTGGTTTTTATTATAAAACACAAACGATAAATCACCAATCGTAAATTCCGAGTACTATAATATAAAACACAGATATACTTGCTATTTTAAGTATATATATTGTATACTATAGTCATGAATTATGTAAGAACTATTTTTGATCGGCTGCGCGAAAATATAGGTAAAAAGCCTATATTAGTACTCTATGGCGCCAGGCAGGTTGGCAAAACGACGCTGATAAAGTCTATTATGGGTCAGTTTTCGCACCCTTTGTATTTGCAGGGGGATGATCCAAAGGATGCGTTGCTCCTTGAGCACCGATCCGCTAAAGAACTTTCGACGCTTGTATCCGGATATGAATTGGTAGTCATAGACGAGGCCCAAAGAGTCAAAGATATCGGCATCACACTTAAACTCATTGCGGATAATGTGGAACAGGTACGGGTTATCGCCACCGGATCCTCTTCTTTTGAATTGGCTAATAAATTAAATGAGCCGCTGACCGGGAGAAATCGTAAATTCTTTTTGTATCCGCTCTCAATCAGGGAAGTCGTTGCCGCGTACGGAGAGACGCCCGTTAGCAGAGACCTTGATTCCTATATGACATTCGGCATGTATCCGGCAATCGTTAACGCGCGATCCAGAGAAGAAAAGGCAATTCTTATCAAGGAATTGGCTGGAGACTATTTGTTTAAAGATTTATTTTTATTCGGAGACATCCGTAACTCATTCGCATTTGAAAAATTAGTAAAACTCCTCGCTCTGCGCGTGGGCAGCGAGATATCCTATACAGAGCTCGCCAAGGAAGTCGGCGTGAGCCGAGATACTATCTACAATTATGTGAACCTCCTTGAGCAGGCGTTTATTATTTTCCGCTTAACGCCCTTGTATACCAATAAAACAAAAGAGATCAACAAGAGCCATAAAATATATTTTTATGATACTGGGATAAGAAATGCTCTCATAGGCAACATGGATTCTCTCGATATTCGACTGGATAAGGGCGCGCTTTTTGAAAATTTTTTTATTGCCGAGAAAATAAAAGAACGCGCTTATCGTATGCGTTCGAGCGATATACACTTTTGGAGAAATCGGCAGGGGGCCGAAGTGGATTTTATCGAATCCAGCGCAGCCGATAAAGAAATTTTTGCCTATGAATGCAAATGGAAAGAAGCCGTCAGGATGCCACTCTCATTCAAAACATCTTATCCGCAGGCTCACTTTGAATGCATCACCACTGAAACTATCGTAGCCCATTTTGTTCGCTAAGATTGAGTTGTTTTGAATTATGGAAATTCAGTCAGTAAGTGTTAGAATCCAGAATGAGTTGTCGACCCTATAGGTAAATATTTATATTTATGCCCGCGTAGCTCAGTGGATAGAGCAGCAGCCTTCTAAGCTGTTGGCCGCAGGTTCGATTCCTGCCGCGGGCACCATCGTTTGACAAGCTTTTTTCATGGGTGTTTAATTGACCCCTGATTGTTTTTCCACAAATTTTCTAATTTTTATCTTTATGGCCAGACCTTCACTCGATTGTTCCTGCGGCGAAAGCAGTGATCTAGTTTCTCCTGATGGTTCACCTATTTTTGGATGTCTTAAGAAGGATTCCGAGGGTAGAAAGGGTCAGTGGCACGTCCTCAATGCTTATATGCCGGTTGCGGATAGAGGGGAAGGAAGTAGAGTGCTTCAAAGAATAGCTGACGGAAGAAGGAGCGGTGAAACAAATCCATATCAATTATTTTCTAGATTGCTAGCCCCTTCTCATTTTGGATCCAGAGGCTTATGCTCAGGCTGCGAGAGAAATCAATAAACAATTAGATGGGCAGGGTGGAGGATTCCACGAGACACCGGTTGAGCGTTCGGATGAATTGTCTGCCGCGCTTGGGTTTAAAGATGGGGGCGGCGTGTTTTTGAAAAATGAAACGGGTAATGTTACCGGTTCCCATAAGGGTAGACACGCGATGGGCACGGCGCTTTATACCAATTTGCAATAGAAATCATACAGGCGTAGAATGATGGCATGAATAAACATGTCTTTGAAACAAAAACACAGACGGAAGCGGAAGCTTTACTGAAAACCGTCCAAAGATCAGCCGAGATGAGGCGCGTGCAGTGCG
>JACRIE010000024.1 GCA_016220165.1 Candidatus Peregrinibacteria bacterium | reverse complement strand
GCTTCAGGCTTTCATTATATTCTTTCCAGTTGCGGATTCTGTACGGGGATTTTTTTTGACGGTCTTTTTCATATTTGTTTTTGTTTTGTATCCTGCCTTTTTATACTATACTCATGGGTGAGTTGTGCAACAAAGCCGTTTACAAGCTACTTCCTAAAACCTAATTCCTAGTTATGGAGCATACCGAAAAATGTTTCTTAGATGCCATCGCCCGTAAGGACCTGAAGGCTTTATTGCAGCAGCATCTGATCCAGTGCTGCAGGAAGGACGAAAATGCCGTTCTGGTCGTCGATAAGGCCTATGTGTTTCACCAGCTCAATACCCGCGAGAATCTGGAGTTGATCGGCAAAGCCATCGATAAAGTTTTTGGAGCCGAGTGCGGTCTCATTCTCACTTTCCACGTTAGGAACGCCGCGACACGCGAAAAATTACCGGCGCACGATCCTTCTTTGAAGAAGACGCTGAGAAGCGATCCAAAGCGCACGATCTCCCAGTAACTTAGACCAGGTAGGCGACGTAGCTGAGATAAAGACCCAGGGCCAACGCAGCCACGCCATGAAGGGTAATGACGGGAGCGGATTCATGCCAGCGGATGACGGTCTTGATCATTTTTCCGGGCATGAGGAAATAAAAGACTCCTTTTAAGAATGCCAGCCATCCGAGGATTGTAACCAGGAGGTATTTATTCCATTCCCAGACATTGTACAGTCGGATCATGATAAGGCCTAAAATCAAGCCCATAAGGGCGCCACAGATCAGGGAGTAGTGGTTTTTTTCACATTCTTTGATAAGTTCAAGCCACGGTTTGACGTAGACAATCATAGAAATCCCGAGAACGACAAAAACAGGCCCAAGGATTGCCATGAGATTAAGAGCATTTTCCATAAATTTTTTTATTTTAATTATAAATTTAGGCTCATTGTACGCCCAAACAAGGGGAAAGGCAAAAAGTGGACAGCCCTCGAGGTTTGAGTACAATAAAGACCATGGAGATTATCATCGGAATCATCGGCATCCTATTTAGCTTTTTTATCGTGGTGTATCGGATCCCAATCCGGCGCTTTATGGGGCAGATCGACTGGGCCGAAAGGAGACTGGGGCCCGGGGGGACGTATACCGCTCTGCTGCTCTTCGGATTAGGGCTTTTTCTAGCCTCTTTAATGATCATGACCGGAACCTTGGGGTTTTTATTAAAGCCACTTTCCGATCTGTTTGTCATCAAAAAATAGCCCCGCCTAGGCGGGGCTAGAATCTCATAATAAAAAATCGTAAAAGTTCTTCTTGACTTTTTATTATAGATACCTAAAATAGGAACGCATTTTGGATTAAATGTTCCCTATGCATTTTCTTCTTTTTTCCGCCCATCCTTAAATTTAAAGCGCTTGCTTTAGGTTGAAGGGTGTGCGTAAAGCCCACCCTTTTTTTTCGCTTGGCGAATCCCGCCGAGGCGGAGATTGATCTTTCACACCACAGGGCCATGCAATTTTTTTTCCGAGAAACGAGTGATTTATCCTTATAAATCGCTAGTTATCCCCTGAACCAGATCATGAACTGGGCGTAAGCCTAGTTCACGGGATCGGTTCAGGGTATCTTACATTAATTATTATTAAGTTACTCAAAAGCACACAATGGATGCCTTGACACTTAGCTTCGATGAAGGACGTGGTAAACTGCGATAAGCTTCGGTGAGCCGTTATACAGGCTTTGACCCGGAGATTTCCGAATGGGTGAACCCATCCCGAGTTATGTCGGGATACTCTCCGCTGAATTTATAGGCGGAGCAGAGAAAACTTGGCGAACTGAAACATCTTAGTAACCAAGGACAAGAAATCAAACGAGATTCCCTGAGTAGTGGCGAGCGAAACGGGAATAGCCTAAACCTGACCGTTCCTCACTGCGTTCAGAACGGAATTTCCAATTTCAAATTTCCAATTTTCAAATTTAGGAATTAGAAATTAGTCATTAGAAATTCCGCGACGAGCGTAGCGAGGAGCGGTTGGGGGTTGTAGGACTCCGATATAGTTTTTATTTTTATAGCCGAAGGAACCTGGAAAGGACCGTCATAGAGGGTAATAACCCCGTAGGCAAAATAGAAGTGAAAACTTAGGAGTATCCTAAGTAGGGTCGGACACGTGAAATCCGGCTTGAATCCGGGAGGACCACCTTCCAAGGCTAAATAAGCTAGGTGATCGATAGTGAACTAGTACCGCGAGGGAAAGGTGAAAAGTACCCCAGGAAGGGGGATGAAATAGACTCTGAAATTATGTGCTTAAAAAGGGTCGGAGCCCCGCACTTGTTGCGGGGTGACGGCGTGCTTTTTGTAGAACGATCCAACGAGTTAGCTGTATCTGGCTAGGTTAAGGGGTTAAAACCCGGAGCCGTAGCGAAAGCGAGTGCGAACAGCGCGTTCTGGTAACTACTTTCTGGTTGCTACATTTTTGGTATTTAAACGAATTTTTAGAATTTAATTAAATTTTTATGACTTACAAAGACTTAAAAGTATATCAACGGGCTTATAAATTAGCAATCGACCTGCATCTTTTATTAAAACAAAGGATCCAGGAAATAGATTTTACGCTGGCAAATCATCTCCGCAGGGAATCGCGCGAGGTGATCGGTTATATTGCGGATGGGTTCAATCGGGTATCCCCCAAGGCCAAACGATTCGCTCTTTATCGCGCATGGGATTCAACCCATCGCATCCTCATGGATCTCGAATTCATGAAGGATATCCGCAACTTCCCACCCGAGGAATACGACCAATATTTTCAGGAATATGAAACCTGCGCGAAGCAGATCTATACCCTGATGCGTTCGGTCAGTTCCTCTTCGGAATCCGCTCAGCCAAAACAGGCTGAGGAAGTAGCCACTAAAACCTCTGTTAAAGAGGCCGTGGCCGTTTAAGTAAAATGCCATCGTAGCAACTGGAAAGTAGTTACCAGAAGAGTCAGATACACTAGACCCGAAACTGAGTGAGCTATCCATGGGCAGGCTGAAGTCCCGCGAAAGCGGGATGGAGGGCCGTACCCACTACTGCTGCAAGAGTAGGGGATGATCTGTGGATAGAAGGTGAAATGCCAATCGAACTCAGAGATAGCTGGTTCTCTCCGATATAGCTTTTGGGCTAGCCTCGAGTAAATGAGCGACGGGGGTAGAGCACTGTAAAGGCTAGGGGGCGAAATAAGCCTACCAAACCTTAACAAACTTCTAATACCGTTGTTTCTTATCTCGGGAGTCAGACCGTGACAGCTAAGTGCCACGGTCATGAGGGGAACAGCCCCGATCGTCTGCTAAGGTCCCCAATATAGGTTAAGTGGTAAAGGATGTGAAATTACTCAGACAACCAGGAGGTTGGCTTAGAAGCAGCCATTCCTTTAAAGAGTGCGTAATAGCTCACTGGTCTACCTCTGTACCGTAATGGTACAGGGTGATTTTGCGCCGAAAATATAACGGGGCTCAAACCTATAACCGAAGCAGCGACTCCCTGAACCTTTACGGTACAGGGGGGGTAGGAGAGCGTTCCTGTTGCAGCGAAGCCGTACTGGAAAGTGTGGTGGAGCGGCAGGAAGTGAGAATGTTGGAATGAGTAACGATAATCCCGATGAAAAATCGGGACACCGTAAGTCCAAGGTTTCCCACGCAACGATAATCGGCGTGGGGTTAGTCGGTCCTAAGGCGAGGCCGAAAGGCGTAGTCGATGGACAGCAGGTTAATATTCCTGCACCAATGAGGTTCCGTCCAAGCGAACCTCGATGAATGCCTGATCTCTTTTTAATAGAACTTCGGTTTTATAGAATGGATTTCGGGACTAGTCGGGACGAGCTAGCAAAGGAGGGACGCGACATGGTAATTCGGGCCAACCCATTGAACATGGTTGGTGTAAGCGATTAGGATCATATCCGCGTAGGCAAATCCGCGCGGATTCGTATCTGATGCGCGACGCAAAATATCCGCCGCGAGGTGGATGATTCGAATGACCCAAGTTGACTAGAAAATCTTCTAGCGAGGAACTTTATTGACCGTACCGCAAACCAACTCCGGTGGACGGGATGAATATTCTAAGGTGTTCGAGACAACTAGCATTAAGGAACTCGGCAAAACAGAGTCCGTAACTTCGGTATAAGGACTACCTGAACCAGGCGCAAGCTTCGGTTTAGGTCGCAGCTAAAGACTCCAGGCAACTGTTTACCAAAAACACAGGTCTCTGCTAAAGCGCAAGCTGAAGTATAGGGGCTGATGCCTGCCCAGTGCCAGAAGGTCACGAGGAGAGGTTTACGCCTTGAATCTAAGCCCTGGTGAACGGCGGCCGTAACTATAACGGTCCTAAGGTAGCGAAATTCCTTGTCGGGTAATTTTGTCGAAAACTTGCCCGAACCCCGACGCGAGTCGGGGTCAGTACACTGGCTAATATCGATGGAGGCTAACACTTGTTTTTATTTAAAAAAACAGGCTATGCTAATATCGAGGGAAGTTCAGTCAGCCTAGGCTGACTGGATACCTGTAACGACTGAGGCGAAAGCCAAGATCTCGCTCAAGCGGGATAACACGCCAGCTCTTGTTTTTAAAAAAGTAAATCATGGAGTTCAATTCATATATCACAGGTTTTACAGATGGAGAGGGAAGTTTTTGTGTTTCATTTAATTTCCGATCCAAATTTAAAACCAAGATCGAAGTGAGACCTGGCTTTTCGATTTCGCAGCATAAGAGAAGTTTAAAAATCCTCCAAAAAATTCATTATTATTTTGGATGCGGGGGGATCAGGTTCTCTGCGCGGGATCAGCATTATAAATATGAGGTCCGGAATATTCGGGACATCATAACTAAAGTTATTCCTCACTTTGATCGTTTTCCGCTTCAAAGCTCTAAGCAAAAAGATTTTCAATTGTTCAAAGAAATATGTCAGATGGTTTATGACAGTCGTCATTTGAATAAAGATTATTTAAAATTGATTATCGAAAAGGCTTATCTGATGAATCCTGGCGGGAAACGTCGTTATACGAAACAGGAGCTCCTAAAATTTATGACAAGATGAAGACATAGTCTGATCCTCGATGAAAATCGAGTCAACAGTAATGAAGTTCCGACCCGCACGAATGGTACAATGATCTGGAGACTGTCTCAATGCTAGACTCGGTGAAATTGCAAAATCGGTAAAAATGCCGATTAACTACGGAAAGACGAAAAGACCCCGTGCAGCTTTACTATATCCTGACATTGAATCGAGATATGGTTTGTGTAGGATAGGTGGGAGACTTTGAAGTCCCGACGCCAGTCGGGATGGAGTCGTCCTTGAAATACCACTCTTGTTTTATTTTGATTCTAACTCTCTCCCTAATCGGGAGAGAAAACAGTGTTTGGTGGGTAGTTTAACTGGGGCGGTTGCCTCCTAAAGAGTAACGGAGGCGCGCAATGGTCCGCTAGGCCTGGATGGAAATCAGGCCGATAGTGTATTCGCATAAGCGGGCTTAACTGCAAGGGCAACGACCCGAGCAGATGCGAAAGCAGGCGAAAGTGATCCGGCATCCTGTACAGTTATTTATTTAACCGTACGACCAAGTGGGTGGGGTGTCGCTCAACGGATAAAAGTTACGCCGGGGATAACAGGCTGATCGCGCCCAAGCGCTCACAGCGACGGCGCGGTTTGGCACCTCGATGTCGGCTCGTCGCATCCTGGGGGTGGAGAAGCTCCCAAGGGTTTGGCTGTTCGCCAATTAAAGCGGTACGCGAGCTGGGTTCAAAACGTCGTGAGACAGTTTGGCCTATATCTTCCGTAGTTGTAGGAAAATTGAGAGGAGCTGTTCCTAGTACGAGAGGACCGGAATGGACAAATCTCTGGTGTACCAGCTGTCGTGTCAACGGCACCGCTGGGTAGCTATATTTGGTTTGGATAACCGCTGAAAGCATCTAAGTGGGAAACCATCCTCAAGACAATTTTCCCTATAGGTCCGTAGAAGACTACTACGTTGATAGGCATCAAGTGGAAGCCCGGTAACGGGTGGAGCTGAGATGTACTAACGACCAATCGACTTAATAAAAAATTAATGCGAGCCTGCCCTGAGCCCTGAGTTTATCGAAGGGTCGAAGGGCGCTAACTAGCGATTTACGAAGATAAATCCATAAAGTAGCAAGCCCCGCTAAGCGGGGCCCTATTGAGGAAAGAGAAAAGCATGGCGAATTTAAAAGACTATGAAGCCATAGTCTTGGCGTTTATAGAGATGAGGTCACACCTGATCCCATCCCGAACTCAGAAGTTAAGCTCATCATCGCCGATGGTACTGAGAACTTTGTTCTCGGGAGAGTAGGTCGACGCCAGGACTATGGCTTCATTTGAAAATAAAAAGCCCCCCCACCTTGATATGGTGAGGTTTTTTAAGCTACACCGGGAGTTAAAATACAATTTAAGTCTAATTACGGCAGTTTCGCCATAATTAGACTTATTATTTACTAGACTTAACTCCACCAAATTGATATAATTTAGTGGAGTTAAAAATATGCCATGGAACAGATAGAAAGAACGCTCGCCGGGAAAATAGCCGCAAGACTGTTTAAGGGGAAAGCAATAGTGCTCTACGGCCCACGGCGCGCTGGCAAGACAACGCTCTGTAAAAAATTGCTTTCCCGGTACAAAAAAGGGAAATACTTTTTGTGCGACAACCCGGACGTAAAAGATGCTTTGACCAATAAGACTGCCACCGAGCTGAAAGATTTTATCGGCAATACGAACCTGGTTGTGCTGGATGAGGCGCAAAATATCGTAAACATCGGCAAAAGCATCAAATTGCTCGTTGACACCTACCCAAAACTGCAAATCATCGCCACAGGATCATCCAGTTTCGATTTGGCGAACAGTTTTGTGGAACCGCTGACCGGAAGAAAATATGAATTCGAACTTTTTCCGCTTTCTTATAAGGAAATATCGATGCATGAAGGGGGAATCGAGGCCAAGCGCAAATTGGAAAGAATGATGATATACGGGCTGTATCCGGACATTTATCTTAGCCCCGAATCCGCCAACCAGGAGCTGATTGAAGAGATAAAAACCTCCTATCTTTTTAAAGACATATTGGCTTACCAGGAGATTAAAAATTCGGACGCGCTCACCAGGCTGCTCCAGATGCTCGCCCTCCAAATAGGAAGCGAGGTTTCCTACAGCGAGCTTTCGCGCGGGATTGGAATCGACATAAAAACGGTGCAGCGCTATATCGATTTGTTGGAAAAAATTTTTGTGATCAAAAAGTTGCCGGCCCTTAGCCGCAACCGACGCACGGAAATATCAAAATCAAGAAAAATTTATTTTTATGATTTAGGCATAAGAAACGCACTGATTCGGAACTTTAATCCTCTTGGCATACGTCAGGATGTTGGCGGATTATGGGAAAATTTTTGTGTCATGGAAAAAATTAAAAATACCTCCAACAAAAGACAGTTCGCCAATTTTTATTTTTGGAGGACGTGGCAACAGCAGGAGGTCGACTTCATTATTGAAAAAGGCGGAAGCATGGAAGCGTTTGGCTTCAAATGGGGGGGAAAAAAATCGGCTTCTCCGGCCGTCTTTCATGATCTTTACCCCAACTCGACCTGGAAAACGGTGAACAGGAATAATTTTGAAAATTTTTTAGAAACTTAGACGGGATCACCACTCAAAGATTCAATTCATCTTTGAGTATTTTGAGGTGGGCGCTGAAAATCGAAAAATCCCAGTCAATAATCAGGAGGTTAATGGCCAAAACTGGAACAAAAAGATGAGCGAGTTGATAATGGGAAAGTAAAATAAAAAGAAAGTGCGACACTCCCACCCATACGATCTCTGAATAGGTGCGCAAGAGATGCCACACATGGTGCTCCATGGAAATAATGCCTACGACCATAAAGAGAACCAAATTCGATAGCGGAGCCAGAATCATTTGAAGGGGCGTGCGGGCGACAACTTCGGCAAGAGAATGAGTATGCAGGAGTGTATACAAAATATCCGTGTAAGAGAAGCCAATTCCCATAAAGAAATAGCTCCACAGTCCTAGCATGGCCAGATTTCGATGAATCAGGTGATGGATTGGCCGGATATGTTCCTCAAAAAAGAGTATTAAAAATTCCAGGGACACTACTAGAATGAATAGGATTAGGCCAATATGTCCTAAAATCCATTCGAAGCCGATAAAAGGAAGCGCCATCAGGGCTCCATAGAGCATGAAAGTGGCAACGGCCGCCATAGAAAGGCGTTTCCAGCATTTGATCGCTGCTGTTGTGCCCAGAAGGACACAAGTGAGCGCCACAATGGCAATAAAACGCATAAGGATTGAGTTAGAATCCCTTATGTCGTCAAACTCTTACCCTACTTGAAGCACTTCAGGAAATAGGGTATTTTTAAAATGCAAAGATATTTCCTTAAGAGCTTGGCGGCAATTAGGGGGTATCTTTGCCGTGTACCTGACGGTGAACCAGAACGCGAAGCGCGATCGGTTTACCGGAATGGTGCATGGCAAAGTAACGAAAAGGATCCTGCTCATCCACCAGAGGCGGACAAGAAGGGGATTCTTTGATTTACGGTGGTTTATACATATTTGTTTTCGTAATTTATTATATGATAGCATATTTATAAATAATTGTCAAACAAACTGAATACAAAACTTGTCGGCCATCCTTTATAATGCGTTCGCTTATTAGATTATTTAATGAAGGATTAATGATTAAAGGTTTAAGGTTAACGTAAATCTTTAATCTTTAACCTGTAACCTTTAACCTATTTTTGTATGAAAATCGCTTCCGCGCGCCTTATTGTCAAAAATCTCAAAAAGACTTTAGAATTTTACATAGATATCTTAGACTTCAAGCCGCTAGGTATTTTTCCGGAAAAGGAGCATCCCATTTGGGCAACGCTGGTGCACGAAGAAAGAGATGCGGATCATTTTAGCATGATGTTTTTGGAATATGGCGAAATGGATCCGGAAAGCCCGGCCTACCACAAAGATTTAGACAAGATCCAAAAAGGAGCAGGGGTTCTATTTTATTTTGATATCGAAGGAGTGGACGCCTTGTATAAACAGCTCACGTCAAAGGGGGTCAAGCGATTCATCCACGACATCGAAACCATGCCTTACGGCCTTCGCGAATTTACCATAGAAGATCCGGATGGCTATCAATTGACATTTTGTCAGGAGGTAAAAATTGATCATTGTTTGAGTTGCGGCATGCCGCTTACAAAAATAGAAGAACGAGGAGGAAAGAAGGTTGAAAATCCTTATTGTGGCTACTGTACAGATGATAAAGGGCGATTGTTATCACGACACGAAATAGAGGAAAAGATGATGAATTATTTGATTGAAAACGGCACACTTAAAGAAGAGGCCAGGGGATTGGCTCAGCAGTTAATGAGCGAGCAGCCCGCATGGACAAAAGAGTAAATTTTAAGTTTTTAATTTTAAATTTATGAAAGCACTCAATGATATCCCCGTCATTAAAGGAAAACGAGTCCTCGTTCGGGTCGATTTTAACGTGCCTCTCAACGAGTCGGGTGAGGTTAAAAATGACAAGCGCATTCGTATCGCCCTGCCCACCATTCAATATTTGTTGGATCAAGGGGTGGGTCGTTTGATTCTGATGACGCACGTGGGACGCCCCAAAGGGCCGGATCCGCTTTTAAAAACAGACAAAATCGCGCGAAGACTCAGCGATCTCCTGCGGCGTCCAGTCGGCAAAACAGACGACTGGGGAGAGCGCGGACTTCCGGAAGAAACGATTATTCTTTTGGAAAACCTTCGCTTCCACCCCGGAGAAAAAAGTAAGGATCCTGTCGAACGGGACGCCTTCGGGAAACAGCTCGCGAGCCTCGCCGATCTGTATGTCGATGACGCGTTTTCCAACCTTCATCGAGACCATGCCTCCATGACCAGCGTGCCAAAGTTTTTGCCGGGCTATGCCGGACTTACGGTTGAAAAGGAGGTCAGTAACATCCAAAAAGTTCTCGAACGCCCTGAACATCCCTTTGTGGCAGTGATGGGCGGGCTGAAGGCGGACAAGCTGGCGGCCATCAGTTTCCTTTTAGAAAAAGCGGATCATATTCTTATCGGCGGCGCGCTGGCTTTTAGCCTCCTCAAAATAGAAGGGTATTCTATGGGAGCATCCAAGGTCGATGATGAAGGAATGGAAGAGATGGGGGAATTGGTAAAAAAAATTCAAAAGAACCCCAGGATCCATCTTCCCGTGGATACGGTGATCGCGGATCGGTTCGCGGAAGACGCGAAAACAGAAACAGTCAGTATCGATCAGGTAAAAGAAGGCTGGATGGCGCTTGATATAGGGCCAAAAACAATCCAAAATTATGTCAATTTTTTAACCCGGGCAAAAACCATCATTTGGTTCGGACCGATTGGCGTTTTTGAAATGGAGCCATTCTCACAAGGCACGAAAGCCATCGGCAAAGCTATGACGGAGAGTCATGCCCTTACGATTGTGGGAGGGGGAGACAGCGCTTCCGCAGTCGAGTCCATGGGCTATGGCGAAAAAATGACACTGGTCTCGACCGGGGGTGGCGCTTCACTAAAAATGATTGAAGGGGCCGCAATGCCAGGCCTTAAGGCGCTTAGCGCCTAAAAAAATTATGAAGAAAATTTTATACGTCGAAATCAATGAGGAGATTACGGCTATTTTCGATCGCATTCGTTATTTAAAGGCTAGCTATATCTATCTTATTGTCCCTAAAAAGGCCGCGCTTTTTCAGAGCATTGTGAATTTAAGTATTTTAAAAAGCAGGTTAGAAGAGTTTAAAAAGAAACTCGTTATTGTTACAACGGATACGACCGGTCAATATTTGGCACGGCGAATAGGCATAGAGACTTATGAACAAATCGAAGTAAAAAAAAGCGCGCCAAAAGAAGAACCCAATCCGCAAACCAAGAATCAGCCAATCCAGGCGCGACGGAATGAATTAAGTAAAGACACCCCCAAGCGATTTACCGAAAAGAAAATTACTTTGAAGGAGCTGATTCATGAATTGCGCAATAGCGGCGCGAATAAGAAAGAAGGAGAAATACTTCCTGTCGTTTCTTTTTTACGTTCAAGCCGAAAATTCCTGATTATGATTATCGCGTTAAGCGTGGGGCTTTTTGGACTTATAAGCTATTTGGCGCTTGCAGGGGCAACGATCTATATTCAGCCGAAATCAGAATATATTGAATACGCCGCGAATGTTATTTTGGCGGATAAACGGAAAAATCAAAAATTACTTCGTGAATATAATAAAAATGTTATCCCCAGCGAAGCGGTGAATACCGTAGTCAGACAAACCAAAGTTTTCAATACGATAAGTAAGGAGTTCCAGGGAATCCGATCGGAAGGAATGGCCAGATTCATCAATGTCAGCGAAGAAAAATGGAATTTGAAAAAGGGGACACGATTGGAAACAAGTGATGGTCTCATTTTTAAAACAAAAACAGCGGTAATGATTCCTCCGGCGATTCGGGAATTAACGACACCCGCGAAAAAGAATGGAGAGGTGATAGTGCCCATAGTCGCGGATGATGTGGATATATATAACAACATTATTGGTGATCGGGGGAATATCGACCCAACCACATTTTTTTTACCGGGACTTTCAAAAGCGGATCAGAAAATTATTTGGGCCGTAAGCGACGCCCCCTTAAAAGGGGGCGTAACGAAATATAGCAGATTGGTCAAGCAAGAAGATGTAGATGCGGCTAAAAATCAAATGAAGAGCAACATGATCGATATGGCCGAAGAGGATCTCAAAACTCGTCTTACCGAAATAAATAAAATAGATCAAACCAATTTAGTGCTGTTAGATGATCCTCAATATCTCAAGATTAATTTAGTAGACTTAAAAATGTCCGACGATCTTTTGGGCAGCTCTCGTGATAAATTTGAAGTATATGCCGAAATGAGCGTTCAGGGCTTTGCTTTCGATTTCGATCAGCTTTTTACTATGCTAGTGCATGAGGTAAAAAATCGTGCGCGTCCCGGAAGAAGGGTTAGGCTTAATTCGCTGGATCCAAAATCAGTGGTGTACGGAGTGACCGATTATAGCGTCGAAGCGGGTCAAATTAAAATAACCGCTACAGTAAAAGGAATAGAAGAGTTCTCCATAGAATCGGAGGATAACGGATCCCCTTCGCAATTCAGTCAGCGGGTGAAAGAGCAGGTAGCGGGCTTGCCAACCGCTGAGGCCAAAAATTTGATTGGCAACATGCCGGAAGTGGAGCGAGTCGAAATCAAAACATGGCCATTCTGGCTCGATAAAATGCCGCCCCTTTTGGAAAACATCACTATAAAAGCGATGAGTGACCAGTAACGAGCTAATCTTTCTCGTCTCTCGCCTGCCCCGAGCTTAGTCGAGAGGTCGCTCGTCACTATTTTCTCGTCTCTCGTCACTCACTTGAGATCCATTTGATTCAGTCCTGCCAATTTTTCGTTATAGGATGTCAACGGATTATAGAGCTGATAAAGAAGCTCAATGAGTTGTTGAGTATTCAGTTGGGCTACCCGCAAATTGCATCCTTCCAGGCCAGTGCGCACACGACTGACACGTTCCATTAAACGCTGATGCAGCTCGTTAAATTCATGGTGGCGCCTTTTAATAGAATCAATGCTGTCTTGGGGCTGAAGACGCTGGAAAAATTTTTGAAAAATATTTAGATTTTGAGCGCGAAATGGGTCATAAGGGACGATCACATAGAAAGTTTTCTCCATAATATCCGCGTATTCAACGAGCTTTTGGACATACTCGCAATATTCCAGAGTTTGTTGTCGCATCAGTTCATTCACATTTTTTTCACCTAGCTGTCTTACGCCATCGATATATTTATCAATATCAAGCTTACGGGATCGAACTATGATCTGAATGGGATATTCCAGGGAGTTAAGGAATCCTTGATAGGCATAGATAATGGCGTTTTGTTCCTCTTCCGATTTTAAATTGAAATTAATGCTGGAGGTCTTAAGAATGGCTCGGAGACCCCCATTTTTTAAAACGACCACATCATCTTTGATTTCCGCGACAGGAAGATAGAGTTGGGTGCTGGCCGCGGCAGAACCCTTTCTTTGATGAACCGTTTGATCGTTGTTTTGTACAGGAAAAGCCATAATTTAATCAAGATTAATTTCTATTTCACCCTTTTTAAGTTCTTCGAAGCTGATTTCGCCTAGGGAGGAAGAGGATCTCGCCTCAGGCGGGGAAGGAGGTTCCTGGGGGGCTGGCGCAGTTCCGGTTGCAGTTGCGGCAACAGATGCCTGGGCAACGGCTGGAGGCGTGTATTTGAGAGGCTTATTCTTATGCAGTGTATTGATTTGATTGTTTTTACGAATAGGCACAGGCCCTTTAAAAGCCTTTTTTTCTTTTTTTTCAGGAGCGGCAATTGCCTGGGATTGCGTTGAAGGTGTAACGGCTTGTTTTGGCGGCAAAGGCGTCTCCTCCTTTTTTTGAGTGTCTCTAAGCGGGGGCTGTTTCGCGAGAGCGACTAGGCGAGCTTCATGAGTTCCCTTGCAACGCCAGTACATATTGTCAGTAGCTGTATCTTTTTTTGTTCCAAAGAAAGCCTGCGCGAGAAGATATTTATCCTGAACCTCATCAATATCCTTATGATTAGCCGATTCGGTAGTCTGGAAGCCTCTTGAATCAAGTACACGACTCAATGTCTCTAAATCCACAGAGGGTTGGTCTTGTTTTTTGGTATTTAATTGGGAAGGGGCTATTTTGGATTCAGTCAAGTCAGGTTCAGCGAGAAAGGCAGTCGCCCGATGATCCCAAAAGCGTTTTCGGGGCTTGATATTAAATTCTAAAAATAAAAAGACGAATTTAGTGAAAGTAATGTCATTAATTTTAACCAGCGCCGCTAAGATGCTAACGAGCGCCGGCAGAGCGATCACCGCGTATTCAAAGATATTGAGAGTATAAAGCTTAGAAGCGATCGCGAAGAGCAAATAACTCGCCCCGCCTCCTGCCGCGAGAATAATCAGCTGCCTCAGAGTAAGAGGGCCAACGATTCGATCCTCGATGCCGACGTTTTGAGGGACTTTGTATTGAAGCATCTTTTTACACCTGACACATGACCTCTGACAAATGACCGGAAAATGCATTATAACGTCAGGTGTCAGATGTTAGTTGTCATGTGTTCTTAGAGTATCCAATCATTATACCAAAAAAAACCTTTTAAATCCAGTCTTTTACTGGCGAAAAGAGGAGGCGGATCCTTTATTCTAAGCTTGCTTTGAATCCGAGAGCCTTGATCGTCAATTCAGCCATTTCAGCGCGCGTGATCGGGCGGCCGGGACTGAAAATTTTTCCGGGAATACCCGTTCGACGATCGCGAGGTGCAGCCAGAAGATCATTTTTTATAACAAAAAGAACCGAAGGCGTGTACCAGGCATTGGATTCGATATCAGGGAAAGGCCTGGAAACCGGAAGTTCGGAAAGCGCGTCGATCTTAAAGCCGAAAGCCGTTACAGCCATTTTAATCGCTTCGGCTCGATTGATCGGGGCATCTGGCTTGAAAGTCCTATTGGAATAGCCCTGTATCAGCTTTAAGCTGGCCGCTTTTTGGATATAAGGAGCGTACCAGGCGTCCAGAGGCACATCCGCGAAGAGAGACTCCTGGACTTCATCTTCTCTTGGAATAGTGGCTCCGAGAGCCGCGAGGACGATTTTGACAAATTCCGCTCGTGTTAATTTGTCCTCGGGAGAAAAAATACCTTTGGCCTTTCCCTTAACAATACCTTTTCGATAGAGGAGTTCGGCATAATTTTGGGCCCAGTGCCCAATCGTATCTTGAAAATAGACTTGATTAAAGCCCGCGCCGGGCTGTGCTACAAAGAAGTAATCCGAATGGTCAGAAGAGATTCGAATAGTTCGTTTATCCCAATCAATCGCGACTCGATCATCAGGGAAAGGCGTGTATTTTTCAAGAGAAGGATTGTAGGAAAAAACAGTAATAGGAGCTTGGTCTTCAAAAATATCGGTAATCGGAAGCGTTATTTGATAGAAAGGATCAAAGAAAAGAACCGTTTTATCAGGAGCGAAGAAGGAAAAAATAGATTTAAACGTATATCCGAAATGGATAGGAAAATCTTTTGAATAGAGATTCTCCGGCGGAGTAACATAGCCGACAAAAGGTTTATGGTCAGCGGTCGCGATCTTGGTGCCGCTTACAAAGTTAACCGTTGTCCCGCGAACAACATCCTGAAAGATAATGGGGCGCGTCAAGGTTCCCTGGTGCTGATCCGTAAAACGAATAGCAGGTTTAGAGTTTATAAAAAGAGGAGTTGAGGACGGTAAGAGGGGAGCGGTAACAGCGCTGGCAAAAGGATCAGCGCTCATACTTTTGGCATCCAGTTGCGCGATGCAAGTATTCGAAAAAAGAGAAAATCCGAAAATACATTCTTTGATTTTACAGGAGGGATACGAAGAGATAGTTTTAGCGTTCGCAAGATCCGGACAGCCAAACGTATATCGGACAATCGAAGCGGCGGTCGTATTCCCAGCAGAGTCCTCTGAAAAATATTTAACCGTCGTATTGGATCGGAGCGTGAATGGTTTTTTATAGATCGGACTTTCTTTGGTTGGAGCTAAGCCATTAAGCGTGTAATAAATTTTAGCGGTAGGATCGATATTATTAATAAAAACGCGTTTGTCGAGATAGGCAGTCATCGTGATCACTTGGCCGACGTTGTATTTCCCGGGAGGTGGATCTAAAACAACCGGGGGGGGCTCTCGATCAACGGCTTTAGCCGTGGTAAAAAGAATGATGATCGGGATGGTTTGCTGATTCCCGGAGGCATCCGCTACGCCTTGGGTATAAAGTGAATGCTTTTTTTCGGAAAAAAGGGATTGCCTGGGGGAAATCAAAACCGTTTTTCCGTCTTCTTTCAGGGAAACAGCGATGGAGAGAGCTTCCCCTCCATATTTTAATTGGATCGTATTGGTATTGACGGTTTTCGGATCCAGCGCTTCGGAAAATAGTAAAGAGATAGAGTGGATATCCGTGGGGATTCCCGTGGTTCCATTGACAGGAGAGGATGAAGAGAGCGTTGGCGGAGTCATGTCTTCGATCTTGCAGTAGCTGTCACACCCATCGCGGTTCACAAAATTTCCGTCATCGCATTGCTCCTGGGGCGGCTTCAAAACGCTATCGCCGCAGTAGGCGAAAGCCGTAGAGAAGGAAACAAACACAAGGAAAAATAAAAAAACTCCCTTGAAAATATTTTTGGTCATAGAGTTGATTAGGCTCGGCTATCATATTCGCCATTTTCGGTGTTCACCTTGACGCTATCGCCCTCTTTGATAAAGAGAGGGACATTGACGACGAGTTTTGTTTCCAGGGTGGCAGGTTTGGTACCGCCCGTAGCCGTATCACCCTTCACGCCAGGCGTTGTCTCGATCACTTTAAGAACCATTTTGGGAGGCAAATCAACCGTGATGGGGCGTCCTTCGTAAAACACAATATAAACATCCATTCCATCGATCAGATAGTTGAGTTCGCGCTCGAGCGTGTCCAAAGGAATTTCAAATTGCTCAAAGGTCTCGCTATCCATAAAAAAGGCGCTTTGATGATCTTTGTACATATATTGACACTTCCGGTTGGTCACGTCCGCGAATTCAACGGCTTCGCCGGAAAGGAACGTCTTATCCATGACGTTGCCATTGATGATATTTTTGAGCTTGGACCGCACGACCGGTTTGCGTTGCTGTTTGCGGGAAAACTCCTGCCATACCACGAGATACGGAGCATTATTGATTTTAACGATCGAACCGGTTCTGATTTCGGTAAGGGAAGACATACGATGAAGTGAATTTAAGGATTAAAGCAGAGGCATTTTACCACAGGCGTTTCTACGCGGTATAGAGCAGAAATTCATAAGCGATATTTTTTTCATGTTTAGCGCCGAGGCGCTGTATATGGTTAAAACGTTTAGGAATGGGAGGAAAAAAGGTATCGCAGTTAAAATCGCCCTGGACACGGGTCAGATAGACTCCGGTGACATCAGGATGAAGGATCGCTTCCCTGTAAGTCCTTCCGCCTCCGATCACAAAAATTTTTTCAATGGTTTTATCGGCAGATTGTAGCGCCGTCTCCAGAGAAGTGAAAACAGTGGCTCCAGGCGCTGTATAGCGACTGTCCAAATTGAGCACGACATTATGGCGGCCCGGAAGCGGGCGCTTGCCCGCAGGCAGCGATTCCCAGGTGACCCATCCCATTATGATCATATTTTTTCGCATGAGGTCTTCGGTTCGCTCCGTTATTTCCTGAAAAAATTGAAGGTCGCCTTTCAGGCTCCATGGGAGTCTGCCATGAATGCCGATTCCATTCCTGGAATCAGCGGCTGCGATAAGATAAAGAGGATGGTTCATACGGCAATGGGAAAACGGATAGGAGCATCATGGGTATAATTCATGAGTTTAAAATCTTCAAGGGCGATGTCCCAAAAAGATTTTTTATTAAGCGTGACTCGGGGCATGGGATGAGGCGTTCGTTTCAGCTGCTCTTTGAGTCCATCAACATGGTTAAGGTAAATATGGGCGTCCCCCAGCGTGTGTGTGAAGATTCCGGGCAAGAGGCCGCATTCCTGCGCGAACATCATGAGAAGCGCGCTGTAGCTGGCGATATTATAGGGAACCCCCAAAGCGATATCAGCGCTTCGTTGATAGAGTTGAAGGTCTAAGCGGCCATCGACCGCATAGAGCTGAAAAAAGGCGTGACACGGCGCTAAAGCCATGCGCGGAAGATCCGCCGGATTCCACGCGGTCACAAGGATACGGCGCGAATTAGGGTCTTTTTTAATCAGATCAATGGCTTGCTGAACCTGATTGATATGATTTTTTTTATATCCTCCTTTGCCATCATCGCGAAAGGCTTCCCAGAGGATCCATTGATAGCCATAAATCGGCCCCAGTTCGCCCTTTTCATCCGCCCAATCATCCCAGATATGGGTGTGGGGGAGTAACCCGTCGTTGATATTGGTCGCGCCTTTCAAGAACCATAATAACTCGCGCAGAATGTTCCCGATACTCACTTTTTTAGTGGTAACCAAAGGGAATCCCTCGCGCAGATCATATTTTTTTTGAGCGCCGAAAAGAGACAGTGTTCCTGTGCCGGTCCGGTCGCCCTTTTGGATGCCATTTTCGAGTACCTCTCGCACGAGTTCCAGATATTGTTTCATGACACACGATTAAGATTTATAGATTGAAGATTATTTTTGATATATTGATACTAGTCTTGAAACCGTTCCTTTTCAATTTTCAATCTTTGAATCAACTTTTTCTCTGGTGGGCAGTGTTGTGGACGTTAGCGGGGGCGATAACTCCCGTTCCGTTCACCGTGCAGGCGCCGTTTGGCGACTGGAGCGATCCTCGCCAGGAGGACGGATGCGAGGAGGCGGCCATGATCATGGCTATTCACTGGGCACGAAACGAAACGCTTACTCCTGAAAAAGCGTTAAAAGAGATTCTGGCCATTTCAGAGTATGAAGAGAGAAATTACGGTACTTCTCAGGATTCCTCCGCGGATGACACAGCAGAGCGCATTGCCAAAGGCTATTTTCATTTCACTGATGTAGCCGTGATACAGGACGTCCGCCTTTCAGATATTCACGCCGCGCTCCGAAGCGGCGCTTTGGTCATCGTTCCCGTGAACGGTCAAAAGCTCAAAAATCCTTTTTATAAAGCTCCGGGCCCCGAACGCCACATGTTGTTGATCTTTGGCTATGACTCGAAAACACACGAATTCATCGCCAACGACGCGGGAACCAAACACGGAAAAGGGTATCGGTATCCCGGGGATCGGGTGATGGACGCCCTGCGCGATTACCCGACAGGGAATAGAAAACCGATTCCTGAAGGAAAGACCGCCATGATCGTGATCCGTCATAAAAACCTTGCGCAACTGGGGCAAAACGGTACAATCTATTAAGAAAATTATGGCCCGGTAGCTCAGTGGTAGAGCGAAGGACTGAAAATCCTTGCGTCGGTGGTTCAATCCCGCCCCGGGCCACCACTACATCTTTTCCGGCACCTCGATCCCCAGCAGACTGAGGCCATGCTGCATCATTTCAACGGTGGCTCCAGTAAGGAGCAGGCGAGTCTTTTTAGAAGCGTCACTCTCTGCCTGGAGGATCTTCAGATCGTTGTACATCGCGTTGAAATCCTGCGCCAGCGTGTACAGATGGGTGGCAAGAAAACTGGGCTTATACTCATCGGCCGCGCGCCGGATTGTTTCCGGATACGTTGTTAAATCGAGTGCCAGTATCCGTTCACGGTCGTCGGAGAAACTCAGTTCATAGCGCGCGGCATTCTTGGGCGTGATTTTTCCTTTTCGTAAAACCGATTGCGCGCGCGCCGCGGTGTACATCAGATAAGGCGCGCTATTACCCTCGAAGCTGAGCATAGTGTTCCAGTCAAAAGTCATGTTATGCAGACGGTTCTGGGAAAGAATGTTGTATTTGACCGCGCCGATTCCCATAACGCGCGCGAGTTCTTTTTGCTGCGCCGGAGTGAGTTCGGTTCCTTTTTCCCGGGCAAGTTTCAGCGCGCGCGCTTCCGCTTCATCCAGAAGGTCATTGAGAAGAATGATGTTTCCTTTTCGCGTACTCATCCAGCCGTCTTTAAACTGCATGCGGCCAAACGCGACATGGACATTTTTTGCCGGTGTCAGCTTCATTTTTTCAGCCACTCCGAAAAGTTGTCTGAAATAAAATTCCTGCGCCACATCCACCACGTTCACCATGCGCTCCGGATGCCATTCTTTTTCCCAATACGCGATTCGTGCGAGATCACGGGTAATGTAAAGCGTGACGCCGTCTTTTTTGCGGATCACGGCCGGCGGCTCATCGGGATTGTCGGAAAGAACAATCCAGGCGCCGTCTTGGCCGTCCGTAAAAAGGTCTGAGCTCCTTCCTTGTTTAAGAATCGCTGGCATTTTATCTTCATAGAAGCTTTCGCCGTTCAGATGGTCAAATTGGACTCCAAGCCGATCATAAACAGGCTGGATTTCCATAAAACTCCATCGCACGATTTTTTTCCACAACTGCCGGCTTTCCGGATCTCCCTGCTCGAATTTTTTATATTCAGCGCGCGCCGCGTCATCGAGCTCAACGTCCTTGTCCGCTTCAAAATGGAATTGAACATAAAGTTTAAGCAGATTCGGAATCGGATCCTTTTCGATTTCTTTTAAATTACCCCAGGTTTTGATGGCGTGAATCAGTTTCCCGAACTGGGTTCCCATGTCGCCGATGAAATTATCCGCCACGACTGTCCAGCCCATGGCTTGATAAATCCGTTTGATCGAGTCTCCGATGATCGTGGAAAGCAGATGGTGCACACCCATGGGCTTCGCTATATTAGGATGCGAATAGTCGATGAGCATTTTTTTATTGCCTTTGTCTAAGCCAAGAGATTGATTAATATAGTCATCGAGTCCATTCAGAATTTCATGACATTCATCTGTATAAAATTTTTGTTCAATCCATAGATTTATAAAACCCGGCCCCGAGATTTCTATTTTTTGGATAAGAGGATTTTTAAGCTCGCGCGCGATTGCTTCTGCCACATCGCGCGGCTTTTTGGAAAGCTTTCCGGCCAAGTTCATCGCGAGGTTCGTCGCGAAGTGGCCATGCTGAAGAGTCTTGGTTCGCTCAAGACGGATATCATTCGCCTGCAGGGTAAAGCCGGCTTTTATGGCCGCGTGATAAACAAGGTCGCGAAGAAGGTGTGCGGGATGATTCATAGAAAAACGTTATAGGGGCATTGGTCGCATTATACACGACGACAGAAATCCAGAATAAATCGCTCAATCGCCAACGCCAATTCATCCTGATTCTCCGTTGTCACTTTGATGCGGCTTGTTTTAAGGTCATGATCAATATCGAGAAGTTTCCCGTAGGCGGCAAAAAGCGAAGGGTTATCAAAATGTTTCGTCTGCGCTTGGGTATTGCGAACCACAAAAGGATGCAGATGCAGCGCCGCTGCGACCTCGGCTCCGGACGCTTTCGGATGCGCTTGGCAATAATTTTTGATTTGCAGGAAGAGCCGGAATTGTCGGACGATCATATAAAACGTCTGGCGCAGATTATTGCCCGCGCTCACGGAAAGATGGAGTTGCCGGATCGCTTCTTTATGATTTTTCGCGCCCAACGCGTCCGTAAGATGAAAAATATTGGCCTCCAGACTCGGCGCCACCAGAAGATCGATGGCTTCCCGCGTGATGGGCTGGCCTTCCGCGAACGTGGCCAATTTATCGATTTCCTGAGACAGTCGCCATAAATCGGATCCCGTCAGGCTGACAAGATAAGGAAAAAGATCAGGGGACAGCGCCGCGTTTTTCTCCTTCGCTCGCTGAAGGATCCAATGGTTCAGAGCCGATTCTTTTAAGGGATTAAACGTTTTGATTTCCGCTAGTTTTGCCAGAGTTTTATAAAACGATTTCCGTTTATCCGGTTTGGGCTGGATAAAAACCGCCACGCTCGTTTCAGAAAGCGTTGGCAGAAAATCAGCAAGCGCCTTCCAGGGGTCTTCTTTGGGCTTTTCATCATCCTCATCCGATTCTTTATCTTTGTCAGCTCCTTTGGACGCTTCGGGCAGCTGTTCGATGAAGAGGAGGCGTTTGTCGCCCAGAAAAGGAAACGCTCCCATTTGCGCTATCATTGCATGGGCGGACGTTTGAGTGGCATCGAGCGTTGTCAGATTGATCTCTCCGCATTTTTCAATGAACGACTGCTTCCAATGTCGCGCCTGTTCGTATAAAAGATACGTCTCCTCGCCGGTAAACAAGAACAAATTTTTCATAAAAATTTGTTTTATTACAAGATTATTTATTCAAAGATTACAAGATTAGGACAAGGAATTCGATTCTATTTTAATCTTTTAATTTTGTAATAATGAATCTTGTAATCAGGAGCGTATTTGTCCGTCCCCGTGAATCACCCACTTATACGTCGTCAGGCCTTCCAGGGCGAAAGGGCCGCGCGCGTGGAGTTTTTGGGTGGAAATGCCGATTTCCGAGCCCAGGCCGAATTCGCCGCCGTCCGAAAATTGAGTGGAGGCGTTGTGATAAACGCAGGCCGCGTCCACGGTGCGCAAAAATCGCTCCGCGGTTTCTTTATTTTCCGTCACGATGCCTTCGCTATGCCGCAGGCTGTGTTTGGCAATATGGGCCAAAGCTTCATCCGGATTTTCGACCGTGCGAATCGCCAGCACGTAATCCAAAAATTCCGTGTCAAAATCTTTGGAATTGATTTTTTTTAATTTCGGATAATTTTTAAAATATCGATGCAGTTTCGGATCCGCGCGGAGCTCGGTGAGAGGTTCTTTTTGGATCAGCGCCTCGCTCAGTTTCGGCAAAAATCGCTGAGCGATTTTCGCGTGTACCAAAAGGACGTCCAGCGCGTTGCAAATAGAAACCCGTCGCGTTTTGGCGTTCACGGTCACGGCGATCGCTTTTTTAAGATCCGCTTCGGAATCGATGTAGAGATGAACCACGGAGGCTCCGGTTTCAATGACCGGAATGCGGGAATTTTTGCGCACAAAATCGATGAGTCCTTTTCCTCCGCGCGGGATAATACAGTCGATCTCATGAGCGTGTTGCAGAATTTTTTTCATCACAGCGCGATCCCGGGTGTCGATCAGCTGGACCGCGTGCGGACTGACTCCATTGGCTTCCAGCGACTCATGGATGACGCGGACGAGCGCGAGGTTCGTATGACGCGCGGCGTGACCGCCTTTCAAAAGGACGGCATTGCCGGACTTGAGGCAAAGCGCCGCCGCGTCGATCGTGACATTGGGGCGCGCTTCGTACAGGATTCCGATCACGCCGATCGGCACGCGCACGCGTGAAAGTTGAAGCCCGTTGGGGCGTACGCGACGATCGATGACTTGGCCCACAGGATCCGGAAGCAAGGCAAGCTGATCAAGGCTTTCCGCTATGTCAAAGAGTCGTTCAGGCGTCAATTCCAGGCGATCTGGAATACCCTTAGGATAATGCTTCGCGCCTTCAGCCAGATCTTCGCGATTGGCAGAAAGGATAAGTTTTTGATGGGCTTTGAGTTTTTTGGAAAGCGCGCGCAGGATCTGATTTTTTTGCTCCGTAGAAAGAAGCGCCAGGAAGGGCGCTTCTTTCTTTGCTTGTTTTATCTGTTGAAAAGGGGTCACGGAAAGAAAAATCAGGATTATTCTTCTACGGGCGGAACAGCGTCCGGAAGGCCCGCTCCGTCTTGAGTGGCGGAAAGGCCCATTAAGAGAGCGACCGGATTAAATTCTTCGCTTTTCGCGGGAGCGGCGATATCGGGCGATTTATTGAAATCGGAAGCCGAAAGGGCGAGCTCAAATTTCAGATCCGTAGAGCTGGAAAGTTTATTCCCATCAATGAGCGCGGTCAATTTATAAGGGAAATAATCGCCGATGCCGATCCACACCTGGACATCGGTGGCCGCGTCCACAATTTCAACCGCGTCATCCAACTCGGCGGCTGAAAGTTCTTTGCCGTCAATAATACTGGATTGGCGATTGTATTCGCGTAGGCCATTGCGATCCAGCGAAATGCCATAACGATAAGATTCATGGCCATTCACGGTTTCGATTCCATACTCTTTGCTGACGGTGAAGAGATTGGAAGCGGCAAGAAGCTTACGGGAGGCGTCGCGATTTGCGGGGGGTTGTTCCTGAAGTTTTTTGACATTCTCAGGAAGTAGGTCGGGTGCCATATGAAGCCATTTATTCATATAGTTTGTGAGGAGAGGCTTAATTTTTTGAATTTCTTCATAATCCGTTTCAAGTTTAGTCAGGTTCATATAGAAATCATCTCCGATAGACGTGAAGGAAAAAGTGGTGTCACCGGTAATTTTTTTCCCTTTTCTCGTGATCATTCCCTTAAGCCCGACATCCGCGGATCCTTTATTTTTTTGGCCGTCTGCGTAATCAAATTTGGATTTAAAGGTGAGCGTCGCGTCAATCGCGTCGGAAGGGTCGGATCCGGTGATGCGGGCATCGCCGGATAAAGCGGCGGAAACGACTTGCGATAAAGCGGTTTTGAATTTCGGGATCACTTGTTCAGGAGTCTCCTTGGGGACTCCGCACGCGGAAAGCAGGGCGCTCAGTCCGAGAACGAGTCCCAAAGACAGAAGGAAACGTTTTTTATTTTTCATGATTGTTTGAGATAAAAAAGTAAAAAAATAAACTGGTGAGAGTATAACACAAAATGATAGCTATTAGCTATTAGCTTTTAGCGACTAGTCAGAACCAGAATAAAAATGAATGATTTTTCTGGCTAACAGCTAATAGCTAATAGCTTCTTGGCTAACCGCTAAATGTTCCCATGGTATTTCGCCTGCTTTCCCAGTGCTTCCTCGATGCGAAGGAGTTGGTTGTATTTGGAGACGCGGTCCGTGCGGCAGAGAGAGCCGGTTTTGATTTGTCCTGTGGCCATGCCCACCACCAGATCCGCGATCGACGTGTCTTCCGTTTCGCCGCTGCGATGGGAAACGACCGCCGTCCATCCATTTTCCTTCGCCATCCGGATAGCCTCCAGCGTCTCCGTAAGGGTTCCGATCTGATTGAGCTTGATAAGAATCGAATTCGCGCTTTTGCTTTGGATTCCCTTTTTAAGTCGTTCCGTGTTCGTCACAAAGAGATCATCCCCAACAATCTGGATTTTTTTTCCCAATTTTTGGGTCATTAAAGCGAATCCCTCCCAGTCGTCTTCGGCCAAGCCGTCTTCAATTGAGACGATGGGGTATTTGTCGCAAAGATCCGTGTAATAATCGACCATCTCCGCGGACGTGAGCGACCGGTTCTCCGTGGCCAGAACGTACTTGCCGTTTTCATAGAAAGAAGAGGCCGCGGGATCCATGGCGAGCGCGATGTCCTTTCCGGCACGGTAGCCCGCTTTTTCAATCGCCTCCACAATCACTTTCAGCGCGTCTTCATTTTTGGAAAGCGACGGCGTGAATCCGCCTTCGTCCCCAACGGAGGTAGAGAACCCGCGGTCTTTGAAGATTTTTTTGAGCGCGTGGAACGTCTCCGCGCCCCACCGGAGGGTCTCGGCGAAGGTGGGCGCGCCCACGGGCATGATCATGAATTCCTGAAGATCAGTCGAGCGGATCGCATGCTTCCCGCCGTTCAGAATGTTCATCATGGGCGTGGGCAAAAGATACGATTCGCCCGCGCTTCCCAGGTTCCCGAGGTATTGATAGTAGGGGATTCTTTCCGTCAGCGCGGCCAGCTTGGAAGCCGCGAGCGAAAACCCCAAAATCGCATTGGCGCCCAGGACGCTTTTATTCGGCGTGCCGTCGAGAGCGATGAGGCGCCGGTCGATCTCTTTTTGATTGCGGCAATCCGCTCCTCTGAATTCCTGAGTAATTTTTGTGTTCACATTCTCAACAGCCTTGAGAACTCCCAGGCCGCCATATCGCTTTGGATCGCCATCGCGAAGTTCCACGGCTTCATAAATGCCCGTGGAGGCGCCGCTCGGCACAATCGCGGACGCCGTGTGCGTCTCGGAAGCAACGGAAACTTCAACCGTGGGATTTCCGCGGGAATCCAATACTTCACGCGCGCGGACGGATGTAATATAAGGTGAGGCCATAGTATAGATAAAATTAATTTTCAATTTACAATTTTCAATTTACAATCAATGTCTCAATTTCTCAATCAATTAATCACGTTGAAAATTGAAACATTGGAAATTCAATGAAAATTAAAAATCAGGGAGAGTATTGACCTTTAGATATTTTTAGTTCATTATAAATTGCCTCCCTATTTTTAATGAATCAATTTATGCCCGGAGAAAAGTCCATTGTATTGCTCGTCGATGACGAAGTTCTTCTGCTTAATGCAATGAGGCGCATGATAGGCGCAGCAGACGGCCTTGAGGTATTAACGGCATCCACGGTGGCTGAGGCGCGCGCCGCAATTGATAAAGTACTGGAATCGGGAAGGCAAGTGGATGTGTTGGTTTCGGATGGAAGGCTGTTGCAGGGGGAGTCTGCCAGGGATGTCATCCGTCTTGCGCAGGAAAAAGGAATTCCATCTTCGCGCACGATTGTCTATACAACTGGTTTGGCGCTGGGCGCTCATGACACATGGGGACAAAAACTAGAGGAAGATGTCCGAAAAGTAGTGCCGCCGGAAAATATTCTTTTCGAAAAACCTGATTTTCAGCCGCTAAGAGCCAGAATAGCTGCATTATTGGGAGGAGATCGTCATGAAATTAAATGATTAATTAATATAAAGAAGGCGAAGATCATGATCTTCGCCTTCTTTTTTGATTGGGTTTGAATAACGCCATTACCCCTGCATTCCTTCGGACGCGGCCTTCATTTCGTCATAATTCGCGTAGAATTGGTCTTCGTTGGCGCTCTCGGCGTACTCGAGCACGCGGGCGGTCATGTCAGCCACTTCAGCTCGGCTGACGGGTTTGTTGGGATAGAATTTCGTCTGGGCGTCGATGATACCGGCTTCTTCCGCGAAGCGGACATAGCCGTAAGACCAGTCGGAAGCAGACACGTCCCTGGCAACGGCATCAAGATAGTTGGCATTCAATTTTAAGCGGCTGGCGCGAAGGACAAGGGCCAGGGCCTCGGTCTTGGTTACTATTTGTTCGGGATGAAAATAGTTATTTTTATCCGACTGGATCACGCCGAGGAGACGCGCTTTCTCAACAAATGGGGAGAACCAGGCGTCCTGGGAAACGTCCTTGAAGTGGGCGCGCATGCCCAAATGTGGTTTTTGGTCAAAGGCGCGGAGCGCGATTTTTGCCATTTCGGCGCGGTTGGTGAAGCGATGGGGACGATACAGTCCGTCCGGATAGCCCTGAACAATGCCTAAATCCTTTAAGAGCTTAATGGAATCATAGGCCCAGAAGAAAGAGTTGACGTCCTTAAATAGCTGTTCCGCGGCAACGAGGACGGGAGGCGCGACAGGCAAGGCGGCGACAGTCTCTTCTTCCGTAGTGTCAGGCTCGGCGACCGGCTCTTCCGCAACAGGAGTTTTAGTTGGCTCCGCGATAACGACGGGCACCTTGACTTCAGTCGGTTTTTGCGCGACTTCGAAGAGATAAGGAGCCAATACATCAGGACTCACAAAGGCTAGTGTGGTGGCATGGGCCAGATAGACGCGGAGACGGCCTTGGGCTAAATTCGTTTCGTTGCCGACCGTTTCCCAGGTTTTGGTGGTATCGTCCCAGCCGAGAATGAGCACCGGCTGACCGGATTGGACATAGTTCTGAAGAGCGGAGTCAATATGGCTCGTGACTTCCGTGGCTGTATAAAAAGGCTCATTCATATCACCCACGCGAACGCCCGCGATCCCTAAAATAAAGGAATTTTTTGGCAAAGCGTCGGGAAAATCGTAGGAAGGAATGTCCTGCACCTCAATTCCGGCGGGTTCGAGGGTTTTATCATTGGAATGTCCTGGGGTTCCCATATCCGTACCGCTGGCATCAATGGAAGTTTGGGTCTCGTTTTTCCAGGAATTCATGTTGTTGGCCGCGGCCGCGGTGGAAACAAATGCTTTGAGCGCCGTGGACTGACCTGGATGCACCCAGGCAGCGGAATAAATAACACGGGAGATCAGGTTGTCATGACCGTCCTTAAGGACAATCGCGTCTCCGTCATTTTTAAGCCGTATGTCGTTGCCATAAGAATAATCGCAGGCCACGCCGCCGTTCGTCAGATAGTTTTTGTTGCGGCAGAGCGTCGCGTATTTTCCGCTGGAGAGCGTGAGCGCGCCAAAGACATGCTGTTCAGTCCCTTCGTCGGACAGGATCCAGTTTTGTAGGTTGATGGTATGGTTCGTTGGATTGTAGAGTTCGATCCATTCTCCGGATTCGTCCCCGACATCCGTGGGATCCGCCATAAATTCAGTGATGAGTACATTGCCGGCCTTTTCCGCGCTGCCTTGAACCAAGGTCACGGTAGCGATCTCGGTCGCTTCCGGAACGGCAGCCGCAGGAGCGGAGGGTTTTATAAAAGACCAGTTGTTAAAATTCGCATTGTTCAGCCATAAATTTTTGAGAGCGGTGATCACGCCGGGCTTGACCCAATAACTGACGTATTCAATGCGATTCACTTCTTTTCCGGAAGCGTCCGTCAGAATGATAGTTCCTCCGTCGTTTTTGAGTTGAAACGCGTCGCCGTAGACAATGTCGCACATGACGCCTCCATTCAGCCGGGAGTTGCCGTTGCGGCACAGGGTCAGCGTTCCCTGCGCGGCCAAAAGCGTGGGAAGGAAGCGATAGCTATGTGTGTCCCCATCCGTGAGGTTCCAGCCTGCCAGGTTGATATATTCGTCGTTACGGTTCGTGATCTCCATCCATTCGCCGGTGTTATCACCCACATCCACGGGATCCGCCAGAAAAGCGGAAACCACGGCATCATTGCGGGAGATCGCGTGGGCGCTCTCTGTAAAAGAAACAGGAGGAACTAAAGAAGTGACAAGCATCACGGCTGCTAATATCCGGACGCCAATGCGCTGGAACGATTTCATAAAAAGTGGATTAATTTGATAATAAGGAGATGAACCATATCACTTATTATTTAAGTTGTCAAAGGAATTTTTTGACAGATTTGGACGCCCTCAAAGTGCGTGTTATCATCGGCCTGAAAATAATTTAACCTTCCATGCAAAAATTGATCTATTTTTTCGGCGAAGGACCTCGAAATCCAACGGAGCGAAGCGATCTTTTGGGCGGCAAAGGCGCCGGATTAAATGAAATGACGTGCTTGGGGATCCCGGTGCCCCCGGGATTCACGATTGCGACAGCCGCGTGCCGCGAATTCCTGGAAACCAACGCCTGGCCAAAAGGGCTTGAAGAAGAGCTGAAAGAGGCTATAAAGCGGCTTGAAAAAATCATGGGCCGAACGTTTGGCCACGCCAAAAATCCTTTGCTCGTTTCCGTGCGTTCCGGCGCCAAGGTTTCCATGCCCGGCATGATGGAAACAATCCTGAATTTGGGTCTGAACGATGAAACCACGGCCGGCTTGGCGCGCCTCAAAAGTGGTAGCGGCAAGGCATGCCTTGCCGCTACCACTTTTGCCGACGATTGCTATCGTCGGTTCAAAGAGATGTTCACGCATGTGGTCGGGGGCGCGGTTCCTCAAAATCCATGGGAACAATTAAAAATGGCCATTGATGCGGTGTTTCATTCCTGGAACACGCCGCGCGCCAAAACTTATCGCAGGATCCATTCGATTCCGGAAGATCTCGGCACCGCGGTCAATATTCAGGTCATGGTGTTCGGCAATCGCGGGGAAAAAAGCGCCACGGGCGTGGCGTTTACGCGAAGTCCGTCCACCGGTGAAAAAAAGTTTTTCGGCGAGTTTCTGATGAACGCTCAGGGTGAAGACGTGGTCGCGGGAATACGCACGCCGGAGCCGATCGAACAGTTGGCAAAAATGCTCCCTAAAGCCTATGCCTCTCTGATGGAAGTCCAAAAAAAGCTGGAAGGCCATTTCAGCGACATGCAGGACATCGAATTCACGATCGAAGAAGGAAAGCTCTACTTATTACAGACCCGAACCGGTAAGCGCACGGCTCATGCCGCGGTTAAAATTGCGGTGGATATGGCTAAGGAAGGAATGATCAGCCGGGCCGACGCCATCAGGCGCGTGAATCCTCTCCTGCTCGATCAATTGCTTCATCCGGCGCTCGACCCCGATCACGGAAAGCCTGTCATCGCGCGCGGTCTTCCGGCGAGTCCCGGCGCGGGGTGCGGCAAGGTGGTGTTCGAAAGCAGGAAGGCGTTTGAAGCGGCGCAGACTGGCGAAAAAGTGATCCTGGTGCGCAAGGAAACGAGTCCGGACGACATCGACGGCATGCACGCGGCCCAGGGGATCCTGACGGCCACGGGCGGCATGACGAGTCACGCGGCCGTGGTGGCGCGCGGCATGAATAAATGCTGCGTGGCCGGATGCGGCGACATCGTCGTGAACCTGAAAGCGGAAAAATTCGTCACAAAAGACGGGCGTGAAGTGCGCGCGGGTGACGTGATCACACTCAACGGCACCACCGGAGAGGTGGTGCTGGGCGCGGTGGCCACCGTGCCCGCGCGAATCGACGACGATTTCAAAACACTCCTCATGTGGGCGGATGAGTTCTCCGATCTGGAAGTCCGCGCGAACGCGGACACGCCGCACGATGCCGCGGTGGCCATCGATTTCGGCGCGCGCGGGGTGGGACTGTGCCGCACCGAGCACATGTTCTTTGAGCTCGATCGTATTCCCGTGATGCAGGAGATGATTCTGAGCAAAGACCGCGAGGCGCGGATCAGGGCGCTCGACAAATTGGAGGTGATGCAGACAAACGATTTTTACGGCATTTTCAAAGCTATGGAGGGCTACCCTGTCACGATCCGTTTGCTGGATCCGCCGCTGCACGAATTTTTGCCGCGCAAAAAACAGGACATCGAGGCGCTGGCCCAAACCGCGGGCCTCACCTATGAACAGCTCCGCGATCTGATCGAATCCATGACCGAGGTGAATCCCATGCTGGGGCACCGCGGCTGTCGGCTTATGGTCACTTATCCCGAAATCACGGAAATGCAGACGCGCGCCATCATGAACGCGGCCGTGAAGGCTATGAGCGAGGGGATCGAGACCCATCCCGAAATCATGATCCCGCTCGTAGGAACCGTGGAAGAATTCACGATCATCCGGGACGACATCAAACGCGTGGCCGACGAGATCTTGCTCCCAACTCCCAACTTGAGTTACAAGATCGGCACCATGATCGAAATCCCGCGCGCGTGCCTTGTGGCATCCAAAATCGCCGGAGAAGCGGAATTTTTCAGCTTCGGAACCAACGATCTGACGCAGATGACGTACGGCTACAGCCGCGATGACGCAGGCCGGTTCATCCAGCAGTACCGCGCGGCCGGAATCCTTAAGGATGATCCCTTTATGACCATCGATCAGGAGGGAGTGGGGGAGTTGGTGCGGATGACGGTTCAGGCGGGCCGCGGGGAAAATTCAATGCTCAAAATAGGCGTCTGCGGCGAACACGGCGGCGACCCGAAATCCATTGCCTTTTTCCACAGCGCGGGACTCAATTACGTTTCCTGTTCCCCCTACCGCGTTCCCGTGGCGCGGCTCGCCGCGGCTCAAGCCGCGCTCTTGGACATGGAAACCGAAATAATCCCTGACGTGACTGTCACGGAAATAAAGGTGAAGGAAAAGGTTTAATTAATTTCTAATTACCTAATTTCTAATTTCTAAAAAACTCCAATGTCCAATAAACAAAATCACAATGATTCAACTCTTAATTTGGAGATTGGAACTTGGGTATTAATTAGATCAATTAGAAATTAGACATTAGGAATTTATGGATTATTTAGGTCAATTAGGTTAATTAGAAATTTATGAATTAGTGTAATCAGCATATTTCCGCTTTTTGCGCCTTGATTTTTTTTCCCAAAAACAACAACCCCTGTTCATTGAGGCGTTCGGGGTCGTCTGTTGTATAAAATTTGTGTTCAGAGTTTCGGGTCAATTCAGAACACACGTCAGGATGTCGATCTAGGTAGCTTTTCATGGCTTCGGCAGACGCCTCACCCGAATTCACAATAGCCACATTCTTACCCATGATGCGGCGGATTTTTTTCTCAAGAATGGGGTAGTGAGTGCACCCCAAAATCAGCGTGTCGATGTGACAGCTTTTGAGCGGACGTAAATATTTTTTGAGGATCATCGTCGTTTCAGGTTTTTCAGCCCAACCTTCTTCGATGAGCGGCACGAGCAGCGGGCAGGCCTCCGGGTAAACGCGTGTCATGCCATACTGAAGGCGAGGATCCACATCCTCGCCTTCACCCTTTACGCCCACATCCTCGCCTTTACGATTCGAATTATTCGCGCCTTCAATCACACCTGCCCGTTTCGCGATCTCCCGTTCATACGCGTGGCTCGCGATCGTGCCGCGCGTGCCGATCACGCCGATATTTCCGTTTTTGGTCGCGGCCAGGGCGGCTTCCACCGCCGGCACGAGCACACCCAAAATCACCGGCGTGCCTTTGTAGATCTGTTGCGCGTGGCGCAACGCCTCTGCCGACGCCGTGTTGCAGGCGATGATGATTAGCTGGCATCCATGCTGGATCATCCAGGCCGCGTTTTTTTCAACGAGCCGGTTGATAAGCTCGGGTGAGCGGCTGCCGTACGGCACATTGGCCTGATCGCCCAGATACAGGTAATCAAAGTCCGGGAACCGTTTTAAAAATTCCTTCATCACAGTCAGCCCGCCCACGCCTGAATCGAAAATTCCGATCATACGGATGCAACGATAGCAAAAAGGTCCCTTCTTTTACAACCCCGAACGTATTCGGGACTCTAAAAGAATGAAAATTCGCCTACTACGTAGCTGGAGCGCTCTTGCAGAGGGCTTCAGCGTTTTGAAACAGTTTCTCGGATACCTCGGACTCCCCTTCGGGGAACCTTGGTATACCGATATCTCGGGGGCCTTCAGGCCCCCCCGCACGCGCCGCCGTCAAGGCGGAACGTACGAGGGGGCCTTCGGCTGCTTGCGCCGTGTAGGCGCGGCCGGGAGCCGCGCGCTACGGGATGAAACTCTGGATGTTCAGCAGGTTTTCACCCGCTATGAGGTTCTGCGCGGTGACGCTGTTCTGCGTCAACACGCCCCTCCTCGAGACCACCACGGTCGGCCTGACGCCGACCGCGAGCGGTCCGAACACCGCGCCGGTGAAGCACCGGCTGGTGTCCATCCACGACCGCGGGTTCCCGGCGGGGAAGCCCGGGATTGTGACCGTGACTCCGGCCGCCGGCGCCGTGGGCGCCGTGGAGGAGCCCGCCTGGACGCAAATCCAGGACTGGGTCCGCTCCTCCAGCTCGCGCTCGAGGCGCGCGGCCTCGGCCGCAGCCGCGTCGCGCGCGGCCTCGGCCTGAACCTGCGCCGCCTGCGCCGCGGTCACTGCCGCCTGCGCCGCCGCGATCTGAACCCTGAGGTCCGCGATCACGGTGTCGCACTCCGTCGTGGGCGCCTGCTCGCAACGGGCGAGCGCGGCCTGCAGCGCCGCCTGCAGCCGAGTCACCTCGGCCGCAGCCGCGTCGCGCGCGGCCTCGGCCTGAGCCTGCGCCGCCTGCGCCGCGGTCACGTCCCCCTGGAGGGCCGCGATCGCCGCCGCGCACGTTTGAGCCGCGGGGTGCGTTCCCGCGACCGCATCGGCGCAGATTTTGTTTACCTCTTCGCTGGCCTTCTCGGCCGCGGCTTTCGCCGCCGCGTCGAGGTCGGCCTGCGTGAAGCCCCCCTTGCCCAGGGGGGCGAACGTCAGCGCGAGGATGTTGTCCCCGCGCTTCAGTTCGATTCCGGGCGGCGCGGTGACCGTCATGCCCGGAGGCACGACGACATCGACCGCGTAGAACCCCTCAACGAGCTGAGGGGTCATCCGGATCGTCGGATCGAGGTCGGCCGGACGGCCTCCCTCGGTCCAGTCGGTAACAAGGACGGAGACGTCCTTGCCGCCGGTCAGGTTGACCGGATCGGTCTCGCCGTCCGTGGCGGCGGCGAGGTCAACGTCGAACGAGTAGGCGTCCTGGCGGACGCCGTCCTCGATCAACGTAAAGTTCACTGTGGCCTTGGCCGCGGACACGAGTCCGCCGGCCTTGACCGTCAGCTGGATGGACGCCTCCTGAAAGACGCCGCATCCAGCCGTCATCCCAACCATCGCGATGGCGGCCGCCGCGACGGCCGTCGTCTGGAAGCGGTTAGCCGTCATGGCTACCACTCCCACTTGTAGCCGGCGTCGAAACCGACGCCGACGTGGGTGGTGTCACCTTTGAGATCCCGGCCGAAGTTCTGGCCGGCGCCTCCCGTGAACTGCGCCGCCTCGAGGCAGGCGCGAAATTCGAGCGAGCCGATCTTCAGGCCCGGACAGAGCTCCGCTCCGCCTCCGAGCGACGTTCCGGCGAAGCCGCGGACCCCGAGGTCCACGAAGGCTCCGCCGGCCTTGGTCTGGAAACGGACGCCCGTGGCGACCGTCCCCATTCCGTTCGCCTCGCCCGTCGTCGCCCGCTCGGCGCGGGACGCGAGTCCCGCTCCGCCGAGCGCGAGGTAGAGCGCGAGGTAATCACTGAGCTGGTAAAACCTTCCGGCCTCAACGATCCCCAGGAAGCTCGCTCCGCCACCCGGGATGTTCGCCCCGCCCTGGGCGCGGGCGAACCACTCGCTCCAGCGGCTGTTCGCCGAGAATCTGGCCACGTACAGGACGTGGTCCTCGGCGAACGTCACGCAGGGAGCTCCCGCCGCCGGAGCGGGGGAGTCCTTGCAGAGCGTCGCGTAGTAGACGAAGACCTTCCCGGCCTCCGTGTCGATCGTCAGGCCGCGCTCATCGGCCCGAAGAACTTTTCCAGTCCCCGTGACCGGCCGCTGGCCGGACGTGGGGTTCGGGTGGGTGTAGTATGCCCAGCGGCCGAGGACGGCCAACCTGGGCATCGGGGAGCCGACGTGCAGCATCCCCATTTCACTGGCCGCGTCCGCGCCGCGCCGCGTCGCGCCGAGCTCGCGCTCGGCGCTGTCCTCGTGCCGCCTGGCCGCGTCGCGCGCCCTTTCGGCCGTGTCCGCGCGATTGCGCTCGGACACGAGCGCCATCTCGGCCCTTTCAGAGCGATTGCGCTCGGACACGAGCGCCATCTCGGCCTTCACAGACTCCTGAACGGAGCTGTCGGCCGTGACGAACCGTGCGCGCGCCGCGGCTTTCGCCGCGGTGAGCGTTGCGGGGTCGTCGATGTTCGGGTCTGCCGGAGCAGACCCGCCGGCCGGAACCGGAGCCCGGACCAGCTTCAGCAGGGCCTCCTTGGCCTCGCTGAACTTCGTCTCCACGGCCAGATACAGGCCCGTGGCAGCCACTGCGGGCGGACCCGCCTTGGCCGGCTCTCCGATGACGGAAAACGCGTCGAACGACGTTCCAGTCACCTCGGCGAGCAGTTCGCGCTGCTGCCGCTCGATGACTCCAGAGGCCTGGCCAGCCGCGGCCAGAGCCTGGAAGGTGGTGAACGTATCTGGGGCAAGCCCCAGAGTCGCGTTCACCGCATTCCAGTCGACCACGTTGGTGGAGTCCCGGAGGACCCACCACAGGTCGGCCTTGCCCTTCCAGCTCTTGGCCTGGGCCAGAGCCTTTTCTGCCGCCTCGACCTGGAGGTCGAAGTTCTCTCTGGCTGCCTTTTGGGCAGTCCAGAGGGCGGTTCGCTGGAGAGCGACGCTCTGGGGCGTCACTCCTCCGGCGCTCACGGTGAGATCCAGCGAAACGGGCTTGTACCCGTCCGCCGCGATCTCGAACGTCTTCTTCCCGGAGACCAGGTCCCCGAAGAAGAGGCCAGTGCACGCGACACTCCCGGGGGGAGTCGTCGGCGCAACCGCCGCATTGTCCATCTTGACGACGACGGGGCCCGTGGGGGCCGCGCCGCTGTCGCCGACGAGCGTCAGGCACGCCGCGCCCTTGGGGGGGGGCACGGATGCCGTAGCCGCCTGCGCCCGCGCGGGGCGCTCCGCCATGATGAACCCCATGGCGAGGGTGAACAGAGCGGCCGCGCGGGCCGCCCTTCCGAACCCGGTCCGCTTGGGGGCCGGTGTTTCCTGGATGGTCGCCGACATGGGACCTCCAGCATGGGGACTGCGTGTCCCCGTTACGCCGGCCCT
>JACRIE010000023.1 GCA_016220165.1 Candidatus Peregrinibacteria bacterium | reverse complement strand
CTTAATCCCCAACTACTTTATCCGCTTCCATAAGCCTTTCCGGGAGCCTACATGTTAAGCGACGAGGCTCTACCCTCAACACAGCGCTGCGTAGCTGCTCACCAAAGAAAGCGTACCAGAATGGTACAGGGGCATTATACGTACACCGTATATTGCCAAAAATGTGCGTGGAAGCATAAGCAGTACTGTATTTTAAATAAACAATATTCCAAAGAAGATTGCTTTAACCTTAAATCACGAAGTGATCCCTTTGGGATTTTTAATCATTAATCATATGGGGAAGACTGGCGAGTGGGGGCGATTCTTCCCAGTCTCTCTTTCGCCCTTCGCCTACAACGAAACGCCCGCGATAGAATATTATCCCTTAAATAAAGAAGAGGTATTAGGAGCGTGCCTGCGGGCCAGTAGGCAGGGATGGAAGTGGCACGACAGGAAGGATGAGACTACAAAGAATGATAAAGCTATCCCAGCGAATCGGCTTCCGGAGGAGATCGGTAAAATGCCTGATGACATCCTTAATTGGATCATTAAATGCGAGGCCACTGGGCGTTCCTTCAGGATCATTCCTCAGGAATTGAAATTTTACCGTCAGCACCAGTTGCCCATTACTCATTTTCATCCCGATGAACGGCATCGCCGCCGCATGGCACTAAGACCCGTACGGAAATTGTGGAATCGGCAATGCGCCAAGTGTGCCGCGCCCATCCAGACGACCTATTCCCTCGATCGCTCCGAGATCGTATACTGTGAGCACTGCTATTTAAAAACAGTATATTAGGCGAGTCTCCGTCTGAGGCGTGGGCGAAAGCTGTTATTTGAAAGAAGTTTATTAAAAAATTAAGTTAACTGATAGAAATGAAGTACCTGGTCAAAAAGGTTATCAAGGGGAAGGCTTATTATTATCTTCAATACGAAGAAGCGAGTGAGTACCTAGGGTCTTTTTTGCCGCAGGATCTAAAAGAACGGTTTTTAAATTTTTTTAAGCAGATCGCTCGAAGCAAAGCGCAAGGCATTTCCCGGAAGCGCGACGAGTTATTCCCCTATGGGCAGGCCCGCAAGATCGAAAAGGCCCATTATCAATACCTCGGCCTAAAACATCCGCTGTTCGAGAAGGAATGGCACGATTTTCAGACGCGGTTCGCGATCCTATTCACCTACAACTCAAACCGGGCGGAAGGGTCTAAAGTGACTCGTCCCGAGATCGAAAAATTCGCCCTTTCGAATATCAGGAAGCCAAAAACAAGGACCGATCGGGAAATTTTTAATTCATTCCAGGCCCTCGGTTACGCGCTCTCTGAAGGGATGAAATGGAATGTAAAAAGTGTCAAAAAGATTCACGCGTTGCTGTTGAATGAGTTGGAGCCTCTGATCGCCGGAAAATGGAAGACGGAAAATAATGTGGCCCTCAGCCACCAAAAAACGGCTGATTTTAAGCAGGTGGCCAAAGCCATGAAAAATCTCATAGAGTGGCTCAAAAAGGGATTTAGATCAAAAGAATATCCGCCGTTTTTGGCGCTCGTGTTTTACACGCGTTTTGAAGCAATTCATCCCTTTCTGGATGGCAATGGGCGGGTGGGTCGGATCTTACTCAATGCCCTGCTCCATAAATTCAATTATTGTCCGGTTATTTTTTTCACCCGAAATCATCAGGAACACTGTGCTGCCATTCAGCAGGCGCGAGAAGGTCGGAACGCAAAATTGCACAAACATTTTAGTGAACAGCTGGAAAAAACTTTGAAAGAAATGGATAAGATAGGCCTATTTTTATCGTAATAAGGATTTGCATGACAATCTGCGTTCAATGCTCCACCGGCTTCGAAGTCACCGACGCGGATCGCGCGTTTTACGACAAGGTATCCCCCGTTTTCAATGGTCAAAAATACGCGATTCCGGAGCCAACGCATTGTCCGGACTGCCGTTTACAGCGAAAAATCGCTTGGCGGAATGAACGGTGTTTATATAAACAAACGTGTGGAAAATGCAAAAAATGGATCGTTTCCGTCCATTCGAACGACGCCACTTACCCCGTCTATTGCAATCACTGCTGGTGGGGCGATGGCTGGAACGCGCACGATTACGGACGGGACGTCGATTTTTCGCGGCCGTTTTTCGACCAGGTGCGCGAGCTCATGGATGTAGTCCCTCAGCTCGCTATGCAGAACGACGACGGCGTCACAAGCGTCAATTGTCAATATTGCCAGGATTTTGCGTTCGGAAAAAACTGCTATTTCGTCATCGGAACGTGGTACACGCAGGATTCTTTTTATTCCAGCATCGACTCGTCGTACAACCGCGACGTCTGCGATTGCACGCATGTCTATAAATCGGAACTCGCCTACGAAAGCATCGACTCCGAAGGGCTCTACAACTGCATCGGCCTTCAAAACTCCGAAGGCTGCCGCGATTGCGCGTTTGGGTTCGACTTAAAAGGCTGTCGCGATTGTTTCGCCTGCGTGGGACTGCGGCAGAAACAGTACTATATTTTCAACCAGCCGCATACGGCCGAAGAATACCGGAAAAAAATAGAGTCGTTTCCGCTCGGTTCTTACCACAATTTCAAGCAGAGCTGCGCCCGATACCTCGAATGGGTTCTCAGATTTCCGCGCAAAAATATGAATCTCAAAAATTGTCAGGACAGCGTTGGCGACCATCTCTTCAACTGCAAAAATACGTTCGGCTTCTCGCTCCTCAACGCCGAAGAAGCTAAGTGGTGCTATCAAGGCGATCAGAACCGATTCAGTTATGACATCTTCAACAGCGGACGCCCAAATTGGTGCTACGAAGGCCTGACGCCGGACGATTCATACCTCACGCATTTTTCGTGGTTCTCTTGGAAAAATAAGTATGTCCTCTACGGCATCAATTGTCATACGAGCGAGCACCTTTTTGGCTGCGTTTCCCTCCATCGATCCAAATATTGCATCCTCAATAAGCAGTATTCCAAGGAAAAATATGAACAGATGGTGGGCCAAATTGTTGGCCACATGGTGGAGCGCGGCGAATGGGGTGAATTCATGCCGATCCAGCACTCCTTTTTCCATTACAACGACACGGTCGCGCAGGAGTATTTCCCCGTGACCAAAGAAGTAGCGCGCTCACGCGGGTGGAAATGGAAAGACGCGAACTCAAAAGAGTACGCGCCTCAGCACTACGTCATTTCCGAGGCGATACAAGACGTGCCCGACACCGTTATGAACGAACTGCTCGCCTGCACCCAATGCGGTAAAAATTATAAAATCATTGCCCAGGAGCTCGCTTTTTATCGAAAGATGAATATTCCTATTCCGCGCGAATGTCCCGATTGCCGCCATCGGGCGCGCCTTAAACTCCGTACGGCGTATAAGCTTTATTCCTGCGCCTGCGCCAAATGCTCCGCGCCAATCCAGACCACCTATTCTCCGGATCGCCCCGAGATCGTATACTGTGAACAATGTTATTTGAAGGAAGTCTATTGATTTATTTTTGATAAATATCCTTTCGATGTTTAACAGCCAAAAAAATGACTTCAGAATAAGCGGTAAATTGAAAAATCACGCGATAGTCGCGCGTCACACGAAAAGCGTAGCAAGAACTCAATTTCCCCTGCAATTTTTTGGTGTGCAATTCGGGATGATAGCAGCTCAATTCAAAAAGTCCTTCAAGAATAGCCAGTTTTTTCTGGATTTCTTTGGGCAGTTTTTTAAATTCTTTGATAAATTCACGATGGTAATGGATCGTCGTCATACCAAATCACTCAAACACTTAATAGACTCATCAATATTATTATCTTGAGAGCGCTTCATGATCTCTCTCTCAAAGTTGGGTCGATATTTCCCTTCAGGATCTTCCTGGATAAATTGGTTAGCCAGAGCCGAAAGACGGTTGAATTCTTTTTCATCCATCAAAACCCTATTTGATCCGCGGCCTTGGATTACCACCAGTTGTTGGGATGCAAGACTTATAAAATCAGCTAAATGTTTCCGGAAATCCGAAGGAGTGACAATTCTTGGAATCATAAAATTAAGTACAATAACATGTACATTATAAGGTACAATAATTAAAAAGTCAATGCATTGTGTCCAATGCTCCACTGGCTTCACAATCACACCCGAAGAAATTCGCCTGCGCGAGAGAATTGCCTCAACCTTCGAAACAGGCCCAGTGCCGTCGCCCACGCTGTGCCCCGATTGCCGTATGCAGCGGCGCATGGCGCGTCGTAATGAACGAACGCTCTACCGTCGATCCTGCGATAAAAGCGGCAAAAAAATAATCTCCGTGTATCCCGAAGGCACGCCTTTCCCCGTGTACGAACGATCGGCTTGGTGGAGCGACGCGTGGGATCCGCTGTCTTACGGTCGCGATTTCAATTTCAATCGTTTATTTTTCGAGCAATTCGAGGAACTTCAAAAAGTCGTGCCGCGCCCGGCATTGAGCGCCACCAATTCCGAGAATTCCGATTATTGCAATTTTGTGTTTGATTCCAGGAATTGTTATTTGAGTCACAATAGTTACTACTGCGACTCCCTGTTGTATTGTTACTGGTCCATGAACACGAAAGACTGCATCGATTGCAATTATTGTTTTAAGTGCGAACGATGTTTTGAATGCAGCGATTGCAACCATTCCTATAATTGTAATCACTCTATTTTGTCTCACAACTGTTCCGACTCCGCTTATCTTTACGATTGTCGCGGTTGTTCCTATTGTTTCGGTTGCGTTGGCTTAAGACAAAAATCTTATTACATATTCAATCAGCAATTAACAAAAGAAGAATACGAAATACGTATTAAACAGTTCGATCTCAATAATCTCCGGCATGCTAAGGCCGTCGAAGAACGCATGGAGGCGCTCGAAATAAAACATCCGCATCTTTATTCTATTCAGGAAAAAACCGAAGAGTGCACAGGCGATTATATTTTTGAAAGCAAAAACTGTCAGTCCTGTTTCCAGATCTATCGTTCGCAGGACTGTATGTATGTTCAGGACGCCGAAACAAAAGACGCGCTCGATTGCTATCATCCAGGCTGGAACCAAGCCACTTATGAATGCTATTCGCCGGTTCGCCAAACAAGCACAGCCTTTTGCAGTTTGTGTTGGGACGGCAGTGATAATTTTTATTCCGACAACTGTCATTCTTGCTCATACTGCTTTGGATGTATCGGTCTTCGCCATAAGAAGTACTGCATCTTGAATAAACAGTATTCGAAAGAGAAATATAAACGCACAATGGCTCGAATTGTGGCTCGGATGAAGGAGACAAAAGAGTGGGGCGAGTTTTTTCCGGTTACCCTGTCGCCCTTCGCTTACAACGAGAGTATGGCGCAGGAATATTACCCGCTCTCGAAGACGGAGGTTCAAAAGCGCGGTTGGGCGTGGCGTGATCCTGCACCATTCACGCCGGGAAATAGCAGTATTTCATGGGATAAAATTCCACAGGCGATCCAAGAAGTTCCGGACACTATCCTTAACGAAGTTCTTTCCTGTACCGTCTGTAAAAAGAGTTACAAAATCATCCAGCAGGAATTTCAGTTCTATCGTCAGAATCAGGTTGCGATTCCACGCGAATGCCCTGAATGCCGCTACAAACGTCGTGCCGCGCTTCATAACGCCCGCAAGCTCTATTCCCGCGCCTGCGCCAAATGTTCCTCTCAGATCCAGACGACCTATTCCACGGATCGCCCCGAGATCGTATACTGCGAGCACTGCTATTTAAAAACAGTATATTAGGCGAAATCCCGCTGTGGCGGGGCGAGCAGTGTTACCTTAAGGAAGTTTATTAGCTTTTAGCGATTAGCTCTTAGCTATTAGTCTGGCTAAAAGCTTATAGCTAAAAGCTGAAAGCTAAGTTATGAATTGCCTACAATGCCAATCACCGTTTGAAATCACTCCTGCGGATCAACGGTATTACAAGGAGTGGGGCGTTCCTGAGCCGGTGTTCTGTCCCGATTGCCGGCATCAGACGCGTTGCGCCTATCGCAACGAACGAAAGCTCTACAAGCGCACCTGTGATCTCTGCAAAAAGCCCATCGTGACCGTCTACACTCCCTCTGCGCCCTACCCCGTCCTCTGTCAGTCCTGCTGGTGGGGCGACAAATGGGATCCTATGCGCGTGGGCATGGATTTCGATTTCAGCCGACCGTTTTTCGATCAGTTTTACGAACTGCAGAAGAAAGTTCCGCGGCTGGCGTTGAATAATATACGGAGCATCAATAGCGACTTCTGCAATCTGTGCGCTGGGAACAAAGACTGTTATTTAATTTTTGCCTCGGACGAAAATCAGGACTGCTATTACAGTTATTGGATCAATCGGTGCGAAGATTGCTTTAATTGCGGTTATTTGGCCGATTCGAGGCAGTGTATCGAGTGCATGGAATGCGAGAACTGCCATCGCTGCATCTACTCTCAGCAGATGAAAAACTGCTCGGAGTGTATTTTTTGTTTCGATATGATCGGATGCAAGAATTGCTTTGGTTGCACAGGACTTCGGAACGCGGAATATCACATTTATAACAAGCCGGTTAAAAAAGAGGAATATGAGAAAAAATTGGCCGAAGTATTTCTCGAAAAACTCAGCACGCGCGCCAATTTTCAGGCGCTCAAGGATTGGTATCGTGAGTTAAAAATGAAAACACCGCGCCGCTACGCCATGATCATCAGTTCCGAGGACTGCACTGGAGATTACATTTACAACAGTCGTGGGTGCGAGCAATGTTTTGAAGTATTTGATAGCGAGAACTGCCGCTATTCATATTTTATGGTGCATCAAAATTTTAATTGTGTGGACACTAGCTTTGTCACCGAGTGTCGCAACTCCTATCAGTCGCTCAGCGTAGTAGGAGGAGAAGGGATACGCTTTTCAATATATTGCTGGTATGACAGCAATATCTTGTACTCCGATCTCTGCATGAACAGCGAGGAGCTGTTTGGCTGTGTGGGACTCAATAAGGCAAATCATTGTATTTTGAATAAAAAGTACAAGCCGGAAGCTTACAAAGAATTGCGCCAAAAAATCGTCGCGCACATGTCCGCCTCAGGCGGAACGGGCGAGTGGGGCCAATTTTTTCCAATAAAAAATTCGCCGTTCCCCTACAACGACACCGCCGCTCAGGATTATTACCCGCTCAATCAGGAACAGGTTTTAGCCAAAGGATGGCAGTGGAATAGCGAGACAAGCGCAGTTCCTTCCGGCGAATATGTCGCGCTGCCGGAAGACATCAAACAAGTTACGGATGCAGTTCTGAAACATAAAATTCTGTGCCGTAAATGCGGCCGTGGATACCGCGTTATGAAGCGGGAGCTCAACATATATCGCGTCAATTTCATCCCCTTGCCCGAGATCTGTCCTGATTGCCGCCATCTGAGACGCCTCAAAAAGAAAAATCACTATTCTCTTTATAATAGAACGTGCCAAAAATGCGGCAAGGCGCTTCAGACGAGTTACGCGCCAAACCGCCAAGAGATCGTCTACTGCGAGGAGTGTTATTATCAGATTAGGTATTGAAGTCAGTACACCTGAGCATGAGTCCCTATATCAATAAACTTCATGGTTCCTTTGATAACTGAAGAATAAATGGCTCGATAATTTCCTGTGACAGAAAATGCCCGTTTCCCTAGGGCGTTTCCTTGAAGCGGATGATTTTTTAGCAAAGGATGAAAAGGATTTTTTAAAAATAAGGTCATTCTTTCGGAAAACTTTTTCTGAATTTTTAAAGGAAGGGCCTGAAATCGTTTTTTGAAAAAATCGGTATAGAGTACAGTCATCTCTTATTCTTTTAAAGATTTTATAAGACCCTTAACGGTTTTAAAAGGGCCATACACTTTATCGTGTTCGTCCGAATAGATTATGGCAAGCTCTTCCATCACCGTCATTCCATTCTCCGTGACTCGTCCAAGCTCTTTTTTGAGCGCTTGTGTTAGCAAAAGCTTGATCGTGGCAGACACGTTGATTCCCTTCTGCCCAGCGAGCAGGACAATTTTATTTTTCAGATCGTCCGTAGCCTTAAAAGAAAGGGTGGTCATAATTTATTTAATAATACTTTTATATACTAAGTATACCAAACCCTTCACTTAAAATCAAGCCAATCGCTCACTGCGCCACGAAGCTCGTGGCTCCCAACCAAGCCAGAGCCAGATTGAAAATCGCTTTTTGCGCGCGTGTAAACTGTGCCTTCTACGCCAATTTATGAGATACTATAACCAACTTTTTTAAAAATATTGTCCCATGAAAGTTTGCACCTCATGCCAGCAGCCATTTGAATTCACACCGGACGAACAAAAATTTTTGAAAAAAATGGAATTCCATTACGGAGATGCCGTCGTGAATTTTCCGGAACCAACCGATTGCCCCGACTGCCGCAACCAGATCCGTACCGCGCACCGCAACGAGCAATACCTTTATCATCGTAAGTCCGACTTGTCCGGCAAACAGTTGATCTCGCTTTATTCTCCGACGCCTCCGTGGGGCGCCCCTTATCGCGTCTACACCCAGGAGGAATGGTGGAGCGATCAATACGACCCGCTGGAATACGGCCGCGACTTTGATTTCAATCGCCCCTTTTTTGATCAATGGGCTGAACTTTCAAAAGTTGTTCCGCGCTTGCCTCTCATGCAGGTGAGCAATGACAACAGTCCTTTCACCACAGGCACAGGCTATTGCCGCAATTGCCATCTCATCAACTCCTCCGAGTATTGCGAAGACTGCTACTACGGTAAGCTTCTTCAAAAATGCAAAAATTGTGTCGATTGTTCCTACATGTACGACAGCGAGAGATGTTATGAATGTTTTGATTGCCGCCGGTGTCAGAATTGCGCGTTCGTGACGTACAATCAAAACTGCTCTGACTGCTGGTTCTCCGAGAATCTGACGGGCTGTACTAACTGCTTTTTGTGCACTAATCTCAGCCACAAAGAGTACCACTTCATGAATCGTTCGCTTTCAAAAGACGAGTACAAAAAACGCATTCAGGAATTCAAGGGATCCTATCGCAATTTCCAGAAAGCCAAAGAAATTTTTGAAAAACTTTGTCGCGAGCGCATCCACAAGTACGCCCAAATTACGAATTCTGAAAATTGTACGGGTGATTTTATCGAGCACAGTCATAACTGTCTGAACTGTTTTGACATGAATGATAGTGAAGATTGTCGCTACGTCTGGGTCGGCGTTCAACTCAAAGACGTCTACGATTGTTCCAATATGTATGTAAAACCTGAATTAAATTATCAAGTGCTCGGAACTATAGAAACGTTTCACGTGGCGTTCTCGCTCTATGTATTCCATAGTCAGGATATTTTTTATAGCGAGCAAGTTTTTAATTCTAAAAACTGCTTTGGTTGCGTAGGCCTTAAGAAACACCAGTACTGCATTTTTAATAAACGCTACACCAAAGAGGCTTACGAGGCGGTGGTGCCAAAAATCGTCGCGCACATGCAGAAAACCGGTGAGTGGGGCCAATTTTTTCCGGTCACGCGCGCGCCACACGCCTACAACGAAACCCTTGCCTCCGAGTATTACCCGATGGAAAAAGAGGCAGTCCTGAAGCGTGGCTGGAATTGGTACGAAAAGGAAGGGCAATCCACCTATCAGGGGCCGGAAATCAATCTCTCGGATCACATCCGCGACACGCCCGAGGACGTGACGGAAAAAATCCTCAAATGCGCCTCGTCGGGCCGGTATTACAAAATCATCCCACAGGAGTTGCAATTCTGTCGAAGCATGCAGGTTCCTTTACCGCGTCTAAGCCCAGATGAACGTCATCGCGCACGAATGAAGTTACGTAATCCGCGACATCTCCATTCTCGAGCCTGCGCCAAGTGTTCGACACCGATTCAAACAATATATTCCACGGACCGTCCCGAAATCGTATACTGTGAAGCGTGCTATCTTAAAGAAGTTTACTAGCTTTTAGCTCTTAGCTATTAGTCTTGCTAAAAGCTTATAGCTAACAGCTAAAAGCTAGATTATGATTTGCATCCAATGCTCATCGCCATTCGAAGTAACAGCCGCGGACCGCGCGTTTTACGACAAGATTTCGCCCGTCATCGCGGGTCAAAAATGTGGAATTCCCGATCCGACGCTGTGCCATGATTGCAGGCTTCAGCGCCGGCTGGTCTGGCGTAACGAACGCCATCTGTATCATCGGACCTGCAGTAAAACAGGCCAACCGCTGATTTCGTGGATCGCGCCGGATAAACCACACCCTGTCTACAAAAAAGAAATCTGGTGGGGTGACTCATGGAACGCGCTCGACTATGAGCATGACGTCGATTTTTCAAAACCATTTTTTCCTCAGCTGGAAGCGCTGATCAAGAAGGTTCCTTTCATAGACATGCTGGTCGACAACGCCTTTAACAGCGATTACGCCAATTTTTGCAACAACGTCAAAGACTGCTACCTCCTGTACGCCAGCAACAACGATCAAAATTCTCATTATTCCAGCTACATTTGGGGTTGTAATGACTACATGGACTGTCTTCAGGCGTTTGACTGTCAGTTCTGTTACGACTGCATGGATGTGAACAATTGTTACAACACGTCATATTCCAAAAACTGCACCAATGTCAGCGATTCCTACTTCTGCGAGAACTGTCAAAACTGCCAGAGCTGTTTTGGCTGTGTCAATCTCGTGGGCAAAAAATATCATTTCATGAATCAGCACCGCCTCAAATTCCCCATGCGGTTCGCGCAGATCATTAATTGTCAGGACTGCACAGGCGATAGCCTCAAAAATTGCAAGAATGTCAAAGAAGGGTACGACTCCGCCGGCATCGAAGACTGCAAGTGGATTTTGATCGGCGGGAAGCCGGTCAAGGATTGTTACGATGTAACCGGGGCGGAAGTAACCGAATTATCTTACGAAAGTGTGGTGACAGGAATACCAACAACGCATACCTATTTTTCCGCTTACGCCTGGAAAAACGCACACGATATTTTATATTCCGTCCTATGCCCAGGCTCTCAAAATTGTTTTGGCGTCGTGGGTCTTAAGCGCGGAAAGCACTGTATCCTCAACAAACAATATTCCAAAGGCGACTATGAAACGCTGGTGCTTAAACTCATCCAACACATGCGGAAAACAGGGGAATGGGGCGCATTCCTACCAGTCAATTTGTCGCCATTCGATTACAACGAAACGCTGGCGAATGGATACTTTTCAATGAGCCGCGAGGACGTTCTCAAACGCGGATGGCGCTGGCGCGAAAAAGAACTAAAAGAATACAAGCCTTCCGAGTATAAGGCTCCAGATAGCCTTGCAGACGTTAAAGACGACATTCTCCAGCAAGTGATCAGTTGCAAAGAATGCGGTAAGAATTACCGGCTCATTAGTCAGGAATTAGTATTCTATCGGATCCATCAAATACCCGTTCCGGAAAATTGCCCGGATTGTCGCCACACCGCTCGAATGAACCGCCGGAACCCCCGCAGGCTATGGTCAAGCGCATGCGCCAAATGCGCCGCGCCGATTCAGACGACCTACCCGCCAGAACGACCGGAAATCGTTTACTGTGAGGCGTGCTACCTCAAGGAGGTTTACTAATCAGTCCGTAGCCCGTAGTTTGTAGTTTGTAGTCCGTAGTGATAATTTTGATGCTAGGCTAAAAAGCATTTTACGAATTTCAATCAATAAATCTGATCACTAGTGGACGGTTAAGCCCGAATTAAAAGTTAATTTTTCATTTTAAACAAGGGTAAAAGTTGATGTAACAATATTTTTCGATTTCAATTGAGATGTCTGGGATAATGAGCGAATATTTATTCAGTTCATTATCCCAT
>JACRIE010000025.1 GCA_016220165.1 Candidatus Peregrinibacteria bacterium | reverse complement strand
TCCGCTTCAGGCTTTCATTATATTCTTTCCAGTTGCGGATTCTGTACGGGGATTTTTTTTGACGGTCTTTTTCATATTTGTTTTTGTTTTGTATCCTGCCTTTTTATACTATACTCATGGGTGAGTTGTGCAACAAAGCCGCGTTAAGTTGACTTTTCCGCATGGCTGCATAACGCTCCACGGGGCCAGCACGATGAATCACGTACGTGGGGTTGCCTTCCTCGTCACAAACTAAAATGATTTTCTCAAAAGTATGAACGGCAATCGCATGATAACTTTCCGCACCGCGCATCATGTTAGGCATATTGGTTCCGGAAAGACAGGTGCACTGAGCGGTATCCGAAGGCTCGATGTCAAGGGAGCGAAGCGTTTCAATGGCAAGCTTGGTTCTTGGAAAAATACAGGGAGGCTTAATACCTTCGCCGCTGCCCGAAAGGATACGGACTTCGCTGAGATCGGGGGGAACGGCAACTCCCGGCAAAACGGAAAAAAAGACTTCAGGCAAAGAAACGGGTGCTGGGGTCGGATCGGGAGCAGAGGTCGGAGGAGGCGTCTCCTTAAGCGGAGGAAAACGATTCCTGAGAACGTCTGCGATTTCTACCCGAGTCACCCCGACTCCGCGTCCGATGGTTTCCATGGGGAGATTTAAATTTTGCGCAAGAACCGGCAATGGGATACCCTGTCTGATCAGCCCCTCAATGCGCTCAAAGACGGCATGGCGCAGTTCAGCGGTATTCGCCGTCGCGATAAGTTCATTAATTTTGCTGAATTGGTCAGCGAGAGAAGGAGGCATAAAACTCTTTCAAGAAATAATCTTATTATTATAACATAAAAAATAAACTTAATCAATTAGTCCATAAAAACAATCTGCGGTATATTAGAAACTAGCGATTAGCGGTTAGTAGTTAGCGTTTAGCCAGAAATTACCCCGCCTTGGCGGGAACACCAAAAGCTAACTACTAATCGCTAACTACTAACCGCTAACCCATTCTTATGATCACTTCTCTCTCTCCTCTTGACGGCCGCTACGCCAAAAAAGTACAGATACTCTCCGAATATTTTTCGGAATACGCGTTGCATCAATACCGCCTGACGATCGAAGTCGAATGGCTGCTCACGCTTGCCGCTGAACCGGGCATTAAGGAGCTCCCGAAAGCGACTGAAAAAGAAGTGAGAATTCTTAACACGCTCCTCCGGAACTTCACGCCACAAGAAGCCGAGCGAATCAGGGAAATCGAAAAAATCACGAATCACGACGTGAAGGCCGTGGAATATTATCTGCGTGAAAAACTAGCCAATACAAGCCTCAAAAAACACCTCGAATTCATCCATTTCGCTTGCACTTCCGAGGACATCAACAATCTCGCCTATAGCCTCATGATCAAATTGGCCGGAGAGAAAGTAATCCTGCCGGTATTGGATGAACTTCTAAAAACTATTCAGCATCTCGCGCGTCAATGGATTAAAGTCCCCCTACTCGCGCTCACGCATGGGCAGCCCGCCACGCCTACGACCGTGGGCAAAGAGTTGCTCGTGTTCGCCATGCGTTTGGAGCGCCAGATCAGCCGCCTCAAAAAACAAGATATCGCGGGCAAAATCAATGGTGCCACGGGGAATTTTAACGCGCACTGCGTGGCCTATCCAAAGGTAGATTGGCGAAAACTGAGTAAAAAATTTGTACAGAACCTCGGACTGATGTGGAACCCTTGCACTACCCAGATCGAACCGCACGATACTCTCGCGGAAATATTCAACACCATACAGCTCATCAACACGATTCTCATCGGATTTGACCGCGACATTTGGGGATACATCAGTCGCGGCGTCTTCAAACAAAAAACCGTGGCGGGTGAAGTCGGCAGTTCCACCATGCCGCATAAAGTGAATCCTATTGATTTCGAAAATTCGGAAGGCAATTTTGGTATCGCCAACGCGCTCTTCCGTCACATGTCTGAAAAATTGCCCATCAGTCGCTTCCAGCGTGACCTTTCGGATAGCACTGTGGAGCGCAATATCGGCGTCGCGTTCGGCCACAGTCTGCTCGCCTGGAAATCAACCCTCAAGGGAATGCACAAACTGGAGCTCAACGGAAAAAACATCCGTGAAGAACTGGATAACCAATGGGAACTCCTGGCCGAACCGATTCAAACCGTGCTTCGGAAGCACGGCGTCACAGGCGCTTACGAAAAACTCAAAGAACTCACGCGCGGTAAAAAAGTAACGCAAAAAATCATGCGGGAGTTCATCCGAACCCTGCCTGTTCCCAAAGAAGACAAAATTCGACTCCTCAAGCTCACGCCCGAAACGTACATCGGCCTCGCCGACCAATTCTGAAGCTTTTAGCTTCTAGCTTTTAGCTATTAGTCTGGCTAAAAGCTAACCGCTAACAGCTAAAAGCTTCAAATAACCTTACAGATATGTCTTTAAAAAATCGTTCCGCCATGAAAGCGGCCGGTGCTTCATTCCGCACCAAGGGAATGAGCAATCGCGTGCTCAACATGATCACCTCCCCCATCAAGGAGATGATGTGGCTTGCCTCAAAAATGGAAGACGTCTGTCTGATGGCTCAGGGTATCCCGGCCGAAGACACGCCGCGCCACATCAAGGACGCGATCATCGACGCGATCAACGGATCCGTCGCCTCCAAATATTCCGTGCTCTCCGGCATGCAATCCTGCCGCGAAGCCGTGTGCAAGCGCTACAAAATGCGCTACGGCGTGGACGTGGATCCGGACAAAAACGTGGGCATGACCGCGGGCTGCATGGAGGCCTGCCTGATCGCCACGCTGTCCGTCGTCAACCCGGGCGAAGAAGTGATCATGATCTCGCCCTGCTTCGCCTCGCACATGGAACAGGTGATGGCCGCGGAAGGCGTGCCGGTCTTTGTGAACACCGACGAAAAAAACAACTGGCTTTTGGATATGAATGCCGTACGAAAGGCGATCACCAAAAAAACTAAAGCCATTTTCATCACGAACCCCAGCAACCCCACTGGCGCGCTCTTCCCGGAAAAACAGGTGCGCGAGCTCTGCCGCCTCGCGCTCGAACACAACCTCTTCATCATCGCGGATGAAACGTATGATTTCCTGACGTACGACGGACAAAAGCTCTTCAGTTTCATCCAAGTGCCGGAGATCCGCAAAAACCTCCTGCTCGTGGGAAGTTTCAGCAAAGAGTACTGCATGACCGGTTATCGCCTCGGCTGGGTGATCACGGAAGACGACATCCTCCATCACCTCTTCAAAATCCACGACGCGGCCACGGTGTGCGCGTGCGTGGCATCCCAATTCGGCGCGATCGCGGCGATCAACGGTCCGCAGGACAGCGTCCGGACGCTCGTCAAAAACATGCAGGCGCGCCGCGATCTCATTTGCAAGCGCCTCGATCACGTACCCCATCTCTTCCGCTACTATTCCAAGCCCCAAGGCGCGTACTACATCCTCGTCGAGGTAAAATTCCCGCACAAGGATTCCATCGACGCCGCTTTCCAGCTTCAAAAAGCGCTCGGCGTCGTGACGGTGCCCGGCATCGCCTTCGGCCCCAAAGGCGAGCATCATCTGCGCTTCAGTTTCGGCGGCGGCGCCAGCCGCGGCCCCAAAGGCAGCGAACTTATTAACGAAGCCTTCGACCGGATGGAAAAATGGGGACAGCAGTTTAAATGAATTACCAATAGCGGATCCGATTGAGGATCCGATTGTGGAAATTCAAACTACGATCGGGTCTGCAATCGGGTCCTCAATCGGAAATATGATAATAGGCCTCACCGGTTCCATGGGCGCGGGCAAAGGCGAAGTCACCAAAATACTGGAGCGGCTGGGTTTTAAGTACATCACCCTCTCGCAGATAGTACGCGAGGAAGCGCGCAAGGAAGGCATCCCGGAGGAGCGCGAAAAACTCATGGAGGTGGGCAATCGCATGCGCGCGCAAGAAGGCGCGGGCGTCCTCGCAAAACGCGCCCTCGAAAAAATAAAACTCGAATCTCGTCACTCGTCACTCGTCACTTCTTTATGGGTCATCGACGGTATCCGCAATCCGGCTGAAATCGACGCGCTCCGCCAGGGCGAAAACGTCCACATTCTGGGGCTTCACGCCAATCGCGAATTGCTCATCGAGCGCATCCTTAGGCGCGGACGCGACAGCGATCCTAAAACGCGCAAGGAAATTCTTCATCGCATCGAACGCGAATGGGGCAAAAACGAACCCGAAGACGGCCAACGCATGGAAGAGTGCATGAAAAAGGTGGATGTCCTGATCGAGAATGAAGGCACGCTCGAAGAGTTGGACAAAAAAGTAATTAAATTTTACAATACAGCTATTAGCGATTAGCTCTTAGCGGTTAGCCATAGTCTAACTTCTAAGCTAAAAGCTAATAGCTAATCTTATGGAACTCGAACACCACCGTCCTTCGAAAGACGAATATTATATGATGCTGGCCAAAACCGTGGCCACGCGCGGCACGTGCCCCAAGGCGCTCGTCGGCGCCGTGCTCGTCAAAGACGGCTCGATCATCTCGACCGGCTACAATGGCGCGCCTGTGGGTGAAAAACACTGCTCCGAAGCCGGACACAACGAAGTGGACGGTCACTGCCAGCGCGCTGTGCATGCGGAATTGAACGCAATCTTGCAGGCGGCCAAACACGGAAACGCCACCAAGGATTCAACGCTTTACATCACTCATTTCCCTTGCAACCACTGCCTGAAAGCGATCGCCAACGCAGGTATTAAGGGAATCGTGTACGAAGTTTCCTATAAAAACATGGAAAACTTCATCAGTTTGGATCATTTTGAACTCCGTCAGGTCAAATCCTCCTTCGCGGTTCAAATTCTGGATATCAGCGAAAAAAAAGTGCCATTAACATAAATCAATTAAGATATAACTAGATCAACAGTTGAAGGCATTACTGCGCACGTAGAAGGAAAACTTAGGCCAGCGATAGAAGAAGCAATAAGAGATGCTCACAGAGAAGGAGCGATGACAGGAAGATTGGAAGTGGCACAAAGAGTGCGTGAGTTCTTTAGTCCTCAAGATTTTTTCGCTTTACCGGAGACTGTTCAGAAGTACTTGACAACAATGATTAAAAGAAATGGCAAAATGACTGTTGCGGCTTGCACAGGGAGAGATTCTATTTCTAACGGCCGATCAGACATTCCGCCTAATGACGAACATGTCTGATAAAAATTTTTGAAAAATATCAGTCACAGTCGGAGCACGCCTCTATTGCGTTCGATTTAGAGATCGTCTAAAATTTAGAAGTGCTCTAGTCCTGCAATCACAGGATGCGCCCCGCCAAAGGCGGGACAAGCCGACGGAAGAACGGTCAAAAAACTCAGTAGACCCGTCATCAACTCAAATCAAGTATTGGCCTAGGTGGTAACTAGGTGAACCGGAACAAAGTGACTGGTTCATCTCCGAGGCGCTCAAAAAAAGCGTTTTATTGTGTATACCACATTCTATGAAAACTCAGCAAAAAAATTATGCCTTCATCGATAGCCAAAATCTGAATTTAGGCGTTCAGAGTCTGGGATGGAAACTAGATTTTTCAAAATTTAGGATTTATTTAAAAGAAAAATATCACGTCGTAACGGCCTATTTATTTATCGGCTATATTCAAGAGAATCAGAACCTATACGCCTCTTTGCAAAAGGCAGGCTATATCCTAATTTTCAAGCCAGTACTTCCGGATAAACAAGGTGAAGTAAAAGGCAACGTTGATGCCGACTTAGTGCTCCAGGTAATGATAGAATATAAAAATTATGATCAGGCAATCATCGTATCCAGTGATGGCGATTTCTATTCATTGGTTAATTATTTATATGAAAATAAAAAACTAAAAATAGTGATAAGTCCCTATATTAAAACCTGTTCCACATTGCTTAAAAACTCAGCAAAAGAACATATTGTTTTTATGGATAATCTTCGTCAAAAACTGGAATATCAAACGAAAAAGCACCGCCGAAGGACAAAACCTTAGGAAGTGCTCTCTCATGTGGATTCTTAATATAGTATAGCAAATAATCTATAAAAATCAACTTCTATGAAGAAAATCATCCAAACCGATGCCGCGCCAAAAGCAATTGGCCCTTACTCGCAAGCCGTGAGATACGGTGAATACATTTTTTGTTCAGGGCAGATCCCGCTCGACCCGAAGACTATGGAAGTAGTGGGCGTTACGGCCACCGAACAGGCGAAACAGGCGCTCGAGAATCTAAAAGCCGTTCTGGAGGCGGCCGAAAGCGACTTTTCCAGGGTTGTCAAAACCACCCTATTCCTCAAAAACCTTGGCGATTTCGTGGCCGTGAATGAAGTTTACGCCAGCTATTTCCCAAGCAATCCCCCTGCCCGTTCCACGATTGAAGTCGCGCGCCTCCCCAAAAACGTTCTCATCGAAATCGAATGCATCGCACATCTCTAGCATATCATTCCCGCGCCGTGCTTCGCCATAGCGCTTCGCGACGGCAAGAAGGCGGGAATCTACCCACGTTGTGCGTCGCGTAGTCGCGATGAGTAGATTCCCTCATTCCTCTCCTGCACCTTGCCGGGAATGACAACAAAGGAAAGGAATACCTTACCAGGATGACAAAAAAATCATAATTTGTATATCTGGCTAAACGCTAGCCACTAATCGCTAACCGCTAATTCCTATGTTTAAACCTGTCGACCCCAAACAATCATTCCCCGCGCTCGAAGAAGCGCTTGTTCAGCATTGGAAGGAAGCCAAAACCTTTGAGAAGTCCGTACAACAGGGCAAAAAAGACTATGTCTTTTACGATGGCCCTCCGTTTGCGACCGGACTCCCCCACTACGGGCATTTGCTCGCGGGAACGATCAAGGACTCGGTGCCGCGTTACTGGACCATGCAGGGCTATCGCATTGAGCGCAACTGGGGATGGGACTGTCACGGGCTCCCGATCGAAAACATGATCGAACAGGAGTTGGGGCTCAAGAGCAAAAAAGAGATCGTGCGCTACGGCGTGGGTAAATTCAACGAATCCTGCCGCGCCACGGTCTTGAAGTACGCGGAAGAATGGAAAAAGACGGTGACCCGCATGGGTCGCTGGGTGGACATGGAAAACGACTACAAAACCATGAACCCGTCCTATATGGAATCGTTATGGTGGGTTTTCAAACAGCTCCACGAAAAAGGCCTGGTCTACGAGGGCCGAAAGTCGATCCACATCTGTCCGCGGTGCGAGACGCCGCTTTCCAATTTTGAGGTGGGTCAGGGCTACAAAGACGTCACGGATTTTTCAGTCACAGCTAAATTTGAGCTCGTGGACGAGCCAGGTACGTTCGTGTTGGCGTGGACCACCACGCCGTGGACGCTTCCCGGAAACGTGACGCTCGCCGTGGAAAAGGATATCGAGTACGTGAAGGTGCGCTTGGGAGATAAACATTTTATCCTGGCCAAAGCGGTTTTTGAAAAAGACGCATACCGGAAAGAATTCGGAGACAAAGCGCTCGTCGTTGAGACCATTTTAGGAAAAACGCTCGTTAAAAAACGCTACAAACCGCTCTTCGAATATTACGCGAACCAGAACATCAAGAACATAGAGAATGGCTACAAAGTCATTGCCGCGAGCTTCGTGAGTACGGAAGAAGGCACGGGCATCGTCCACATCGCGCCCGCCTTTGGCGAAGACGACATGCAAGCCGGCCTAGACAACGAACTGCCCTTCGTCCAACACGTGGGCATGGATGGAAAATTCACGCAGGACGTGACGGAATGGGCCAATAAGGACTGCAAAAAAATGGACCAGAACATCGTCGAGCATTTGAAGACAAAACAACTCGTGTTTCAGACAGCCCACTACACGCACAGCTATCCGCACTGCTGGCGTTGCGAAACGCCTTTGCTCAACTACACCACCACGAGCTGGTTCATAATAGCGAGCAAACTGAAAAATCAGATGATTAAGGCCAATCAAAAAATCCAGTGGGCTCCGGGCCACATCAAAGAAGGCCGCTTTGGAAAATGGCTTGAGAACGTGAAGGATTGGTCTATCTCCCGCGGGCGCTACTGGGGCACGCCCATCCCCATCTGGCGCAACGTGGACGACCCAAGCGACGTGCTCGTCGTGGGCTCCATCGAAGAACTGCACGCGCTTTCCGGAACGCGTATCAGCGACCTGCACAAGCACATCGTGGACAAGATCGAGATCCAAAAGGACGGGAAGAAATACCGCCGCATCGAGGATGTGTTCGATTGCTGGTTTGAATCCGGCTCCATGCCGTACGGCCAGCTACACTATCCGTTTGAGAATCAACAAAAATTCGAGGACAACTTCCCAGCCGATTTCATCGGCGAAGGCGTGGACCAGACACGCTGCTGGTTCTACGTGCTCCACGTGCTCTCTAACGCGCTCTTCAGGAAACCCGCGTTCAAAAACGTGATCGTGAACGGCATCGTGCTCGCGGAAAATGGCCAAAAGATGAGCAAACGGCTCAAGAACTACCCCGATCCCAACGACATCCTGAATAAATACGGCGCGGACGCGCTTCGCTTCTACATGCTCAACTCCCCCGTCGTCATGGCCGGCGACATGCGCTTCAGCGAACAGGGCGTGGAACACGTGCTCCGCAACATGATGATTCCCGTCTGGAACGCCTACAGCTTCTTCGTCACCTACGCCAACATCGATGGCTGGACACCCGCTGTAACAAATGTAGGGGTAAGGCATGCCTTACCCCTACATTTGTCCCTCCGCGGGCGGTCCGCCAACAAGCTCGACCGCTGGATCCTCGCGGAACTCAACCAGCTCATCGCGGCGCAGATCGAATACTTCAAGGTCTACGACCTGCAAAAAGCCAGCAACGCCGTCTACAAATTCGTGGAGGATCTCACGAACTGGTACATCCGTCGCTCCCGCCGCCGCTTTTGGAAAAGCGAAGACGACGCGGACAAAAACCACGCCTACGCCACGCTCTTCACCGTCCTCACCAAGCTCTGCCAGGTGCTCGCGCCCTTCATGCCCTTCATCTCCGAGGCGATCTATTGCAACCTGACCGGCGAGGAATCCGTGCACCTGACGAAGTACCCGAAACCCGACAAAAAAGCCTTCGACGAGTCCCTCGTCCACGAAATCCATCTCGCCAAAACCATCGTAAGCCTTGGTCTGGCCGCGCGCAGTAAAAAGAAAATCAAGGTTCGCCAGCCCCTCCGCAAGATAGACGTGGTGCTCCGCGACCCCGCCGACCACGCGCTCCTCACGGATCAAATCGACATGATCAAGGAGGAAATGAACGTGAAGGAAATCATCTTCGTCGCCGACGCCAGCGAATTCGCCACCCGAATCGTAAAACCCGACGCCCGCAAATTAGGCCCCAAATACGGCAAAGACGTCCAACAGATCATCCAAGCCGCCAAAAACGGACAATTCGAAGAATTGGGCAACGGCAACATCCTCGTAGAGACGCGCCGTGGCGCGTCTCCTTCTGGTACGCCCGATGGTGCCACCCAAAAATTCGAATTGACCCCCGACGAAGCCTCCATTGAATACGCGCCCAAAAGCGGCTTTGACATCGAAGCCAGCGACGGCATCCTGATCGCGCTCGACACGGAAATCACGCCGGAGTTGAAACAAGAAGGCATGGCCCGAGACCTCGTGCGCCAGATCCAAGACCTCCGCAAAGACGCGAACTACAAGGTCGACGATCGCATCGAAATCGCATTAATCGCCCAAAATGTGGCAGAGACGCAAAATTTTGCGTCTCTCCTCAAGCGTTTTGGCGATTACATTCAACAAGAAACCCTTGCCATATCCATCACCTCAGATCTCGCTGAACCGGATAGGGTCATGAGCTACGAAAGAGTGACGATTAAGGTGAAGAGGGTGTAGGGCAATGACGCACAAAAATATAAAATTGGCTCATCCTACTGAAGTCGCTTGACTGGTGAACAATTGTTTACTAAACTATGGACGTTCATACTAAGAAACAGAGAAGTTACAATATGTCTCGCATTAGAAATCGAGACACCAAACCTGAAATTATGTTTAGAAAATTTATATGGGCAAAAGGGATTAGAGGCTACAGAACGAATGCGAAATTAAAAGGCAGGCCGGATCTGTATTTTCTTGCCAAAAAAGTAGCTGTATTCATTGATGGATGCTTTTGGCATCAGTGCCCCGATTGTTTTAAGGCTCCTAAAACCAATAAAAAATTTTGGCGGGAAAAAATACATCAAAATATCAATCGTGATCTGAAAACAGATATCTCACTGAAAAAGCAGGGTATAAACCCGATCCGGTTCTGGGAACATCAAGTAAAAAAAGAACCTGAGGAGTGTTATAAAGAGCTTTTGCAACGTATTAGTTAATTCCCTATAATACTTAACGGATATCAAAATAAATTATGATTACTCATGATAAATTACTGGCTCTGACAGAAGTGCCACTCGAAGAAAGAGAGGAATTTTCAAATATGATCAAAAATTATCGCAAAAAGAATATCAGACCCTCGGGAGAAGTAGTTGATGTGGTATTTGAAAAAAATCCGAGTTTATTGCATCAGATCAACAAAAAAGGAAGGATTAGTGATGTTATAGGTGTCGCTAGAGGTCATGCTTGGGAAGAGTTTCTTCTGGAGGAGTCCGATTTTAATGCTGCAATAATTAGGGACATAGGCAAAAAATTGGAAACACCGGGGAGGATTATGGATAAAATTATCGAGGCGAACCTGTGCAACGACGATAATGATAAATTGATGGAAAGCATCAGGAATATATGTGGTGAGTATGCTGGTCGGGTAAGCCCTTATATTTATATGCTGTCTTTGAGCAATACCAATTCAAGAAGATCTAGGGCCGGTTCCACCTTTCAGTCAATTATATATAAAACTTACGATGTCTTAGGCTACCCCTTTGATTCGCAGAAAAAAGTTGGAAAAAAGGCTTTTCAGGAAAAAGGACTCGGAAAAATCGTGGATTCAATCCTGCCTGGAATTGAAGCTTTTGAACAGAGAAGGGATAAAACAATCATCGGTAGTATGAAAACATCCCTAAGAGAAAGATGGCAGGAGGTTAGCGAAGAGATATCACGAACCAATATTCCGAATATCTTTCTGCTAACAATGGATCACGATATTTCAAGAAATAAGGCCGAGCAGATGAGCCACCATAATATTATCTTGGTAGTACAGCCTGAGGTTATTGAAAATAAGGACGTAAAAGAAATGAAAAATATTATCAGCTTCGAGCAATACTTCTTTGAAGAAATCCCAGGCGTTCTTAAATTCTGGAAACAATAATATGTCACTAGTGGACGGTTAAGGATGGCTTCATAATAAGGATAATTGGCATGCGCTGTTCATATCCTGTAATGGATTTTCAGAAAACAGCTTATCTAAGCCCATTTTATCAACAACGGAGATACTCAGAATTTGTAGGATT
>JACRIE010000020.1 GCA_016220165.1 Candidatus Peregrinibacteria bacterium | reverse complement strand
GGTTTCGCTTTCCATTCTTTTTTATACTTCCGCTCCCGCATCTCGGGCACTTTTTTTTGCATTACAAAAAATATTAAGTATTAATGGCTTCTCTTAGCATAAAACTTAATTTTTCAGCCCGCAAATTTTACCTTTATGCCATAAAAATATACATTATGAATCCCCCATCTTCTCTTTTTACAAAAATTGCCGCTTTCCTTTTTCTCTTGGGAAGCTTTGGAAGCCTTATGAATTTTGTCAATGCCCTACTTCCCTTAATCGCTGACGGCGCATCGTCGGGCTCCGATGGTTTGCGGAGTTTTGCCGATCAGCTGCTTCCGATTATTATCGCTCCTCCGATGGCTGTTCTAAGTTTTTTAACAGGCTGGTTTTTGGTCAAACTAAAGCGCTGGGCATACATCCTCGGCCTTGCAATGGCTATCCTCGCGCTGGTGATATTTACCCTGCTCTCCTTACGGGCGGGAGAAATCGCTTATCTTGAATTGGCGGAAGCGATCGTCATCCTCATATTGCTCATTGCCGGCAGAAAAGATTTTAGGAAAGCTTAGCTGAACTCTTATTTCGTCCGCTTTGCCACGATCAGCGTGATGTCGTCGGCCTGGGGGAATTTGCCCATGTAGGCGCGCACGTCTTTGAGGATGGCGTCGTGGATGGCCTGCGCGGAACTGAGCGTGGCGTACTTTTCGATGGCTTTTTTGAAGCGGTCCATGCCGAATTGTTCCGTTTCACTTCTGAACGCCTCGGGGATGCCGTCGGTGTAGAGTACGAAGACGTCCTGTTTGGCCGTGGCCACTTTTTCAACCTTTGCCAATTTGCTGATATCCAGCACCATGCCGAGAGCCATGCCGCCCGTGGCGAGCGCCCTGGCTTCCTTTTTATCGCTGACGTAGTGAAGGATCGGGTCGTGGCCAGCCTGGACGAAAGAAAGAGCGCCAGTCTTGGTATCCCACAGCGCCATCACCATGGTCATGAAGACGTTGGGGCGGCTCTTTTGTTTGAGAATACGATTGAGCTTAACGACCAGCTCGTCGAGTTTTTCCGTGTGTTCCAGAAAGGCCGGCACCAGCGCGTTGTTCAGGGTGGCCAAAATGCCCGCGGGCACGCCGTGGCCGGTCGCGTCCGCGACGTAAAAAAGAAGCCGATCCTTATCGAGCGTGATGAAATCGTACGAATCGCCGCCCACCTGCTCCGCGGGGTTCATGCTCGCCGCGAACTCCAGATTAACCAATTTAGGGAGCTGCTTAGGCAGGAGTTCCTTCTGCATCTGCCCGGCCAGCTCGAGTTCCTTGGTCTGCTTCTCCTTTTCGACCAGCTCCTTGGTACTTTTTTCAAGATCCGTGGCCATCTGATTGAATGTTTTAGCCAGCGTCCCGATTTCGCTTTGGGTCTTCACCTGGATACGACGCGTGAGATCGCCTTTACCAAAGGCCTGTACGCCCTGACTCAACACCTTGATGGGCGACGTGATGCGGCCCGCGATAATGCCCGCCATAAAAAGCGCGATAAGAATACCGATCGCGGCCAGAATTAAAATATTCGTGACGGTTTCGCGCACACGCTGATCCAGCATCGCGTAGGAAACCTCGTAACGCAAGGAGTAAGATCGCAGAGAATTATTGGGATCACGAAAAGGATAGATAACGTCCCTGATTTGCTCTGTGTTTTGAATCGGATCCACATCACGGCCGTTGAAGTTTGTGTATTTGACGACGCCTTGTTCCTTCTGGAGGTAGACGATCCGTCCACTCCCCCTCACCTTCACTGAGGAATTGAATGCCTGAACGCGTTCGAGCGCTTCGGCATTGAGTTTTTCATTGGAAGCGACGGCGCTATACAATTCGTTACCCTGGTAATTGTAAATTTCCACGCCTTTGATGTCTGTGTTTAAGCTGTAGATCTCGGCCAGTTCACGGTCAAAATTAGCGTATGCTTTTTCTTTATAATTCTGCTCGTAATTATTGACGATCCGCTCGGCCGTGAGTTCGGAAAAACTGCTGGCGTTCTGGAAAATGCCGTAGTTGATTTCCTTGATCTTCTGGTCTATCACGAAATAGGCGGTCAGTCCGAGAATGAGAATGATCAGGATTGAACTTCCCAAGGTGAGTTGAGAACGAATGGAGCGAAGCATATGAAAATTTTATCGGATAAAATTTGCACCTGACACCTGACTACTGACACTATTTCGGGCTCACCGATTTTTTGCGACGGTATAACGTTTGGGTAAATAAAGAAAAAATTTGATAATTCGGAATATTCCAATGAAAATCAATGAAACTACTGCGCCCAGCCAAATCCAGACGCCAATAAATGAAATTAAACTTACTTTTTCAGGATCAAGACCGATCAGCAGCAGGATTTTTTCAGCTGATACTAAAAGGATAACGAATAAAAATAAAACATTCTGTCACTAGTGGACGGTTAAGCCCGAATTAAAAGTTAATTTTTCATTTTAAACAAGGGTAAAAGTTGATGTAACAATATTTTTCGATTTCAATTGAGATGTCTGGGATAATGAGCGAATATTTATTCAGTTCATTATCCCATG
>JACRIE010000021.1 GCA_016220165.1 Candidatus Peregrinibacteria bacterium | reverse complement strand
GAATTCGCTGAAATATTTCAACGGAAAACGTCCTCAGAAATCCAAACATTTCCTTCCGCCGCTGAAATTCGGAATCCTAAAATTTCAATTAACAAGCCAGAAACTCAACTACGGTGTCCTAAATGTGTGAAAGTATTACAAAGTTTGGATAACGTATATTGGACGGGGTGCCAATCTCCCGCACTATCCCTTCCCCTCTCTTTTCGAAGCTTATCCCCAGGTCTATACTTCGTTACCCCCTTTGTCAGTCGCCACAAAGGTGGTAACATCCCCCAAAACGCTAGGCCAAAGCTGATCGCTCGGTCTTTATTTTGCTTATCTCCAGGAGGCGCCCCCGGCCACCGCCAAAGCTCGGTGTCCAAGGGGACTAACCTTTGTTCAACAGATCACTTAAGCCCAGGTTAGACTCTCGCTTTAGTAGCTTTGGCCGGGAAGTCAGACGGCGCGGAGGGGCACCGGTTCCCCCCTTGAGAAAGGGGGCGAGGGGGATTTGAAAACAAAAACAAAAAGAAAAAAAATACTCAAAACTCCGTTGAATATACGTTATCCCGCATTGATGCTACACTCCTGACGATGCGTCATTATGAAGTGACTCCCGAACAGGCTGATTTTAGGCTGGATCGAACCCTTTCGTCCATGTTGCCCGAGTTCACTCGAAGCTTCATCCAAAAAATGATTGAAGGAGGTTGTGTTTTTATCGATCATAAAAAAATCACTAAAGTCAGCATCCGCGTCAAATCGGGCCAAAAGCTAGTTCTGGTCGTCCCCGCGATTCAGGAGGTTGGCATCCAGCCGGAAAAAATTCCGCTCAAGGTCGTCTATGAAGACGACGACATCCTCGTCGTCGATAAGCCCGCCGGCATGGTGGTGCATCCCACGGATCGCGGCGCACATGTGTCCGGAACGCTGGTGAATGCCGTGATGCATCACTGCCCCTCTCTGAGCGGCATCGGAGGTCAGCGGCGCCCCGGAATCGTGCATCGTTTGGATAAAGACACCTCGGGGCTTATTGTGGTGGCCAAAAACGATCGCGCGCACCAATTTCTGGCCAAGCAATGGGCGGGGCGGGAAATCGTCAAAAAATATATCGCGCTGATCTCCGGCCCTCTGAAGCCTGCCTCCGGCAGTATCGAAGCGCCGCTTTTGATAGAACGGGGCGAAAAGGATGTGCGCGTCTCCAATCGCACGGATGCCAAATACGCGCTGACGCATTACCATGTTCAAAAAATCGTGGGCGATTGCAGTCTTGTTGAAATCCAAATCATTACGGGCCGCACCCATCAAATCCGCGTTCACTTTGCCTCGATCGGCCATCCCGTGTGCGGAGACGAGATGTACGGAGATGCCGCTTTGAACACTCACTTCAAAGAAGCGTTTGGCCTCACGCGCCAGTTTCTGCACGCGGCATCGCTTAAATTCCGCTTGCCGAAAAATAACGAGTGGATTGAGCTTGCGGCTCCCCTTCCCGCTGACCTCAAGGCAATCCTTAAGCGCCTAAGGCGCTAGGTAACTTTGAGCACTTCCACGTCGGTGTGCCATTGACGATGCCCCTGCGTTCGCACGTAACGCTTCTTCGCTTTCTTTTTAAACACACGGATTTTGTCCCCTTTGTAGTGCTTCCTGACCAGCAATTCCACCTGCGCGCCTTTAACATAAGGAACTCCTATGACGGTCGTGGCGCCATCGATCGTTATGAGAACCTGGTCGATCTTGAGCTTCTCCCCTTCTTTATTTCCGGTCATTTTTTGAACCGTCAGGACGTCTCCGGCTTTGACGAGGTATTGGTTTCCCTTGATTTCAGCAACGGCTAGCATATTTTTAAAAATACGAAATTTGTAATTTGCAACTGGTGGCTAGTAACGCCAGAGCACTTTAGCAGGAACGTTTAAGATGGTCAAATCTTTTTTAAAAACGCTTCCAAGTGCTCACTATTTTTGTTGGCCTGATTCCTCGACTCATCGACGACCTCTTTTTGCCTTTTAAGAATCACCTCTTTATTCCCGATAATTTTTCCCCATGTCTTTTGAAGCGCCTCCGCTGTCACATTTTCCAAAGGAACGAGCGCTTCGGGAGACTTCCTGAATAAGGCGGTGACTTTCGGACTGTAGCTAATTCCAAGATAGGGAGTATCGGTGAGGAAAGCCGCTATTCCAAAATGGTAACGCATCCCGATCGCGCCCTCGCATTCGGATATCCTGTTCATGAGTTCATTGAAATTTTTTGGACAAAAAATTTGTTCATCGAACTGCTTCGCAAGGAACTTTGCCATCGTGTCGTCCGACTCTTTGATACTTTGCATGACTGTGAATAAAAAAGTGGCATTTTTAGTTTCTTTGAGCCATTTTAAGAATTTAGTCATACTGTCTATTGTCCGCTGATTTTGATTTTTTTTCCAAGGACGAACCGAAATTATGTACAAATTATTTGTTCGGTTTTTGTCGGCCCCTTTATTCGATAGAAAAACAGGGTCATCGGTCAGAAAAAATTTTGAGTCATCGACCCCGAGCGTCCCTAAAACGGTTTTTGAATTCTCATCCCGAACCGTCCCTTGCGAGGCATAATTAAAAACATACCGTGTCAGTTTTTTTCCAAGCCATGTTCTTAGGGGGCCCACTCCTACCGCATAAATAAAGAGGGGCTTCTTAAAGTGTTTCGCCCACATCGTTTGCCATGCCCAAATAAGGCAGGCATAAAGATGATCGTCCTGAAAAAGGCCGCCGCCGCCGAGGACAATGGCATCCACGGCCTGCAACGCCTTCTTCGAGTCTATGAGGCCTCCTCGCAAGAAGGAACGCACGCCGCAGGGAAAGAGGGGCACTGCCTCAACATTATATCGCTTTGCCGTCTCCCGGGGGTTCGCGGAAAAGACCGTGAAGCGGTGATCGGGGTGACTTTTTAAAATCATTTCCAGAATCGCTTCATCTCCGATATTCGTGGCGCCGTAATTACCGAAAAGGCCAATGTGCATATTCCGATTCTAAAGTGATTGCGCCAAATTAGTAAAGGCGAAGGAATGTCGATTAAATTTTCATTCATTTTATTTTACGGTAAGATAGGATTTGTTTACCTTTTGATCCTATGAAATCTTTCCTCAAGCTTGTTGTCACTAAAATACTTGCCCTGCGGGCGCGTCAGCTTCTTCGACGCCACCGCACCCAAGTGATCGCCGTGACAGGCTCTATCGGAAAGACTAGTACAAAAGAGGCTATTTATACGATCCTCAGGGATCATTTTAAAACTTATCGAAGCGCTAAAGGCTTTAATACCGATCTAGGAGTAAGCTTGGCAGTTCTTCAGGAGGAAGAATCCAGGTTTTCTTCCGTTTTTGGATGGCTCAAAATTCTATACCGCGCTTTTTTCACTAAAAAAGAGGCGTATCAAAAAATTGTTTTAGAATTCGGAGCCAACCGCCCGGGAGACATTAGGAGACTCATAAAAACAGCGAAACCTAAGATTAGCGTGATTACTAATGTCAGCCCCTCTCATCTTGCCGAAGGCCAATTCCCGGATATCGCGGCGATTGCCAAGGAAAAGAGCGCTTTGATCCGTCACATGGCGCCTGGCGATGTGGCCGTTTTAAATGGGGATGACCCCTTAGTTCGTGCCATGGAAACACAAGCCCAAAAAATTTTCTATGGAATTGATTCTCCCGCCCCCTCCTCTGCCACTCATCTCAAAGCGACTGAAGTTGAAATCGGGATCAAGGGGATTCGCTTTTTGGCTCATTATAAAACTGAAAAAGTTTCTTTTTCAGTTCCTGTGGTTGGGGCTTTTCAGGTCGCTGTCCTTCTTCCCGCCATTGCTGTCGCGCTCCAGCTGGGCCTTTCTCTTCAGGATTGCGCTAAAAGTCTCAAACAATTCCGTCTTCCTCCGGGTCGAATGAGCGTCCTTCCCGGAATCAATAAAAGCACGCTGTTAGATGCCTCTTATAATGCCTCTCCGGCAACCATGAAATCCGCGCTTGAACTCTTAGGAGCTCTTCCCGCTAAACGTAAAATCGCAGCGCTTGGGACCATGAATGAATTAGGCTCGCTCCATGAAGAAGCTCATCGAGATGCGGGCGCGCTCGCCGCGAAATACGCGGATTTTTTAATTGCGGTAGGAGCTTCGGCCAATCTTTATAAACGCGGAGCTGTTGCTGCCGGCATGAAAGAAGAAGCTATTTATACCTTTTTGGACTCGGAAGAAGCGGCTTATTTCTCAAAAACTCTTGTTGAGCCCAGGGATTTAATACTTATTAAGGGGTCTCAGGATCGCGTGCGTATGGAAAAATTTGTAAAATTAGTTTTGGCGCACCCTGAAACCGCCGGCCAATTGTTATGCCGACAAGGCGAAGCTTGGAATAAAATTTATTAAACAGCTTTTTCGACTCCGCTAGCAACCGTTTCTTCTTTCTTTGGGCTATTTTGCTCTTGGGCTTTTTCCTTTTTAGCATTCTCTTTAACGGCTTCTTCAATCAGCTGATCCATTTTTTCATTGTTCTGAGCTTCCTGTAAACGCGCTGATTTTCCGGAGCGATCTCGCATGTAATATAGCTTGGAACGGCGCACCTTGCCTTTCTTCCTGACCACCACTTTTATTACATTGGGTGAATGAAGGGGAAAAATCTTTTCAACGCCGACTCCTTCGATAATCTTGCGGACCATGATGGTCTTTTCGGATCCGCTTCCTCGCCCCATCTTAATGATGAGTCCTTCAAAAATCTGCACACGCTCCTTCTCGCCTTCTTTGATCTTTTGATGCACTTCGACAGAATAGCCGGGCCGGAGGTCGGGCAATTGCCTGAGCTGAGATTTTAAAGCTTCGTGGATGAGGGGATGCATATAAGATAATTACTAATTTCTAATGACTAATTTCTAAACTTATGTTTCTGATTGCGCCTAAAAATGCTCATATAATTTAATGGGCTTTTTTCAGTTTTGCAAGAGAATTTTAAAAATGCCTTTTTTCAAGTTCCTTCCTCAGCTTGTTGATCGCAATGATATTCTGATCATTTTTGATCATGTCGAGAATGAAGCGATCGTTGCATTCCAACCGATACAAAAAATCCTTTCTGGACATTGCCGTGTATTTGAGATCCTTCTTGGACTTCAATTCATTACCGACATAGTCCTTCAGCTTTTCCTTATCGATGTCGCCGACAATGAGAATGTCCGAGGGGGAAGCGATCCCAACAAAAATCCCCGACAGCACGAGCAGATCCACTTCTCCGATTTTGGCGAGTTTTTTGGCAATATCCTCTTCGTTATTCATCGCCTTCATCATGATGCTTCGAAGCTCCGGATAAATGATGAATCCTTTGTTGACTAAAAAATATTTTTTACGGTTGTTCATCTTGCTTCTGAGTAATCCCATTCTTTTAAGATTATCCAGCTCCCGCCGTATCGAGTTTATCTGTTCATCCAGCTTCCGCGTCAGCTCACGAATAAAAAACTCCTCATCCGGGTTCAGCAGAAAAAGATTGAGGAGCTTGATTCTGGCCTTGGAACTGAAAATGGCCTTCAGCATAAAAACAAGGATTACAAAAAGCGGCTGAGAAAAAGATGCCTAAGGGACTATTGTGCACATATTTTATACATACGCCCTTTTCGCATGCAAGCTTTTCTATAGACAAAGTTGGACACTAAAAAATATTTTGGCTTTATCCAGCCAATAATAATGATTGACAAAAAATATTATTATTTCAAAAATAGAACTTATTTTTTGCTCGTGTATACCTTTTTAGTTCGTTTATTGAACAATTTTATTATTCATCAGACCCGTCTTCGTCATCTTTTTTCCCTTCCGCTTTCCAAAATAAAACCAATAGTCCGCCTACGATCATTCCCAAAAAAGACATTTGCAGAATGACACTCCATGCGGACGCCGATGCGGGCAGCAAATACCAACTGCATGCGGCGCCGAATTGCGCCGAGGCGATCACAAGGATGAGTACTGCCACCAGAATCGCGCTCACTAAATAGAATAATTTCATTGTTTTGACTTTAAAAGATTCGGTTACATTTTAGCATCCTTAAACCTCCTTCGCAATTTGATGTAGAATGAGAATGTTTTAATTTTTTTCTATGCCTATTGCTCAAAACATTCAGCGGATTCAAGAGGCCATTCGCCACTGTAGTGACAAGGCATGCCTTGTCACTACAGTGGCGCCCATAACCATTGTCGCGGTCACAAAGGGGCGCACGTTGGAAGAGATCAATCAAGCCCTTCGCTCGGGGATTGCCATTATCGGAGAAAGCCGCTGGCAAGAAGCCTCGAAAAAAATTCATAAGCTGCCGTCCGTTGAGAAACATTTTATCGGCCACCTGCAAACGAATAAAGTTTCGTCCGTTGTCCTGGCTTTTGACATGATTCAGAGCGTGGACAGCCTCCGCCTGGTAAAAAAAATCGATGAAGAGTGCTCTAAAATCGGTAAGACGATGCCGATTTTAATCGAGGTGAACACCTCGGGAGAGCCTCAAAAAACCGGCGCTGATCCCGGGGAGACCGTGGAGCTCATCCGGACTATTTCCGGATTTAAAGCGATTGAAATCCGTGGTCTGATGACACTCGCTTGCGACTCGGACGATCCGGAAAAAATTCGCGCCTGTTTCCGACGGCTTCGCGAGTTGTCCGAAAAAATTAAGTCCGAGAAAATTCCGAACGTTATTATGGAGACACTCTCGATGGGGATGACGGAGGATTATAAAATGGCGGTCGAAGAAGGCGCGACCATGGTGCGGATCGGACGAGGGATATTCGAAGATGAGACAATGAAATTATAGGGAGCGTTCTTTGCGCTCAACCTTATATATTTCGAGAATATCGCCTTCGGCAACGAGCTTGGGTGTATTAATTTTTATGCCACATTCTGCGCCTTTGTCCAAACTTTTGACCTCTTCCCTGACGCGTCGCAACGCGTCGATTTTTGTCTCGAAAAGCGTCTGGCCGTTCCGAACGAGACGAGCTTTAGCGCCCTGTTCTGCGATTCCCTGCGTCACCTCGCCACCAATAATTGTCCAATTCTTTTCAGTCAGGAAAATCTTTTTAATTCTTACTTTTCCCAGTTCAACGACTGCCTCTTCCGGTTCCAGCATACCCGAAAGGATGGCTTTTAAATCGTCCGCCAACTTGTAGATGATGTTGTAAACACGGATATCCACATGTTCTTTCTCGGCCAGCCGGCGCATGTGGGAACTGACTTCGGTGTTGAAACCAATAACTAACCCTTGGCTCGCGGATGCCATGATCACGTCGGTTTCCGTGATATTTCCCACGCCATAGTGAATCACTTTGATGGCGACTTCGCTGGTTTGGATCTTCTGCAATTCGTGCGTGATCGCTTCAAGAGATCCTTTCGCGTCCGCCTTTAAAACGATCTTGAGGAAGTTGATCTTCCCCGTGTGAATCTGGGAAACGATGCGTTCCACCATGGATCCGCTCAGCGCCTTCTCACGTTCCTGCTGTAAGTTTTTGAGTTCCTCCGCGCGCCGTTTGGCGATCTGCTCGTTCGCAAATACCTGAACAAGATCGCCGGCCTGAGGCACCCGGGAAAGCCCTGAAATTTTGACGGCCGCAGAGGGATCGGCGGTTTCTACTTTTTTGCCCGTGTGATCCACCATGGCTTTGATTTTCCCGGGAATTGTTCCCGCGACTACATTGTCGCCAATATTCAGCGTGCCTGTATTAATCACGATAGTCGCGACAGGGCCCATGGCCGGATCCAGATTGGATTCGATCACGGTTCCCACGGCGGGACGCTTGGGGTTGGCCTTCAGATTCTCCATTTCCGCAACCAAAAGGATCATTTCCAGGAGACGATCGATCCCCTCGCCTGTGAGCGCGGAGACGGGAACCATGACGGTCTTGCCGCCCCAATCTTCAGCCTGAAGGCCGTATCCGTTGAGCTCGCCTTTGACATGATCGATGTCCGCCGCAGGCTTGTCGATCTTGTTGATGGCCACAATAATAGGAATGCCCGCTTCTTTAGCATGATGGATCGCTTCGATGGTTTGAGGCTTCACGCCCTCATCCGCGGCGACCACCAGAATGGCGATGTCCGTCGCCTTGGCGCCGCGCGCGCGCATGGCCGTAAACGCTTCGTGACCGGGAGTATCCAAAAAAGTAATCTTCCGAACGATCCCCTTGTCCGCTTCGCCTTCCCGGGATTTCGACGCCGGAGACGGCACCTCAACCTGATAGGCGCCGATGTGCTGAGTGATCCCTCCGGCTTCGCTGGCCACCACATTCGCATTGCGGATCGCGTCCAAAATTTTGGTCTTTCCATGATCGACATGGCCCATCACACTGATAACAGGAGGCCGTGGTTTTAGATTTTTGGAATCGTCTTCCTGAAGGAGCTTCTTAAGATCTCCTTCAAAGAGATCCGCTGAAGTCACTTCATGCTGAGCTTTTTTGACTTGCACGCCCATTTCTTCCGCGATAATCGCGGCGGTGTCGAAATCGATCTTTTGGTTAATCGTGGCCAAAATTCCGTTTTTGGCCAAACGGCTGATGACATCCGGAATGAGAAGCCCTGTCTTTTCGGCGAATTCTTTAATGGGCGTAATTTCCGGCAATTCGACGATTCCTATCTTCGCCTTAATTTGAGGCTGAGCCTTGGCGCCGCGTTTTTGTCCGATTGCGCGATGCTTCTTTTGTTCGCGGAAACGCTCGCGATCCAGCTCTTTTTCGATTTCGATTTCCTGAAGGGTCAAATTGCTCCCCTCTTCCGCGACGTGACGCACGCGGGCCACCTGCTGTTTGCGACGAGCGGCTGTATTGGGATGACGTCCCAGGATTTCCAGAATTTTTTCTTCTTTTTCCGCGCCCTTATGACGCTTCTTTTTGCCTGCCTTATAATAGGTGTGAGGCAAAGGAGCGCCTGTTGTATTGGCTGCTGAAGAACTATCAAGCTCAATACGACGGGATACTCCAAGACTGACTGCCTTTTCTGTAGGGCTTTCTTTAGGTACGGCTTTACGATCTTCGTCGATTCGAGGGGCAGCGGTCTCTTCTTCGGGGAATTCATCTTTTAGGAATATGACTTGGCGCGTTTCTTTCTTTTTGGATGTTTCGGTGGAGGCAGACAGGGCATGCCCTGTCCCTACACCTATCCCTACCGCCCCTACGGATTTTTCTTTGATGATGACCTTTCCCTCTTTATTCACGACCGCGGCCGTGCGCTTTTCGTGTGAAAGCGTGGGCCTGACCCGCGTTTTCAAAAAACGAACAATGCCCCGCGCTAAGGCGTCTTCGACCTCGTGAGTACCAGGGGTGATGCCGAAATTGGTTTTGGCTAATTCGCGACGCAATTCCTGCGACGTAATACGGAGTTCCTTTGCGATATCGGCTAAACGCATCATAAATTAAGTGCTGAATTCAAAGTGCTCAAGTCCTCAAAGCGCCAGAAAGAAGAGCCATCAAAGATTAGCATTTTGAGGGAGGAGTGTAAAGAAAACTCACCTTCCTAAAAAGAAGGCGAGGATATATATCCTCGCCTTCTTTTATTTTATGAATTGAAATAAATTATTTCTCCATCATCTTCACCGCGATCTTGGCGACTTCGGCGCGGGTGATGGGGGCGGTGGGCCTGAAGGTGCCATCAGAATATCCTGCGGCGATTTCGTTCGCTTTAGCATAAGCGACGAACTTCATATACCACGCTGTCTCTTCGACGTCTTTAAATAAGAAGACGCCTTTAGGATCGATGGTTGTTTTGGCCGCGCTTGCGAGAATCTTGAGAGCTTCCGCGCGAGTGACCGGCTGATTGGGACGGAAAGTGCCATCCTCGTAACCGCCAATGATTTTTTCATTTTTGGCAACCTGGATGTACGGCGCGTACCAGGCAAACGCATCGATGTCTTTGAAGGCCTTGGCGCCTCCCAGAGACGGGACATCGTAGCCGAACGCGTTGAGCGCGATCTTGGTGATCTCGGCGCGGGTGATGGCGTCATCCGGAGCGAAGGCGGTCGCGGTCTTGCCGCTGACAACACCCAAGCTCAAAAGTTTTTCAACAAACGCTTCGCTCCAGTGATTAACGATATCGGTGAAAGGCGTGATAATCGCGACAGATGCGGCTTCAGAAGCCTTTTGCTCCACGGTCTTCCGTTCCTCTGCGGCGGCCAACGGGGCGGGAGCCGTCTCACCCGTCTTCACCACGGCGAAGTACGTGAAGTGCGTGGTGGGGAAGGACACTTTGCCGCCTGTGACAGTGAGTTTATCCGGAGAAAGCAATGTCCAGTGGTCGCCATCCTCGGAGGAATAGATCTGAACCACGGTGCCGTCGGCAACCGTGGTGACGGGCACGTTCAGTGTGACCGGATTAGAGAATGTGAGCGCTGAGGTGGTGGAGCCGACATAGACGATTGTGGAGACGTTATCACGCGTGAGCTTCTGAGCGCTGCTTCCTGTTATGGATTCGCCGCCGCTATTGATCAATGTGACCGGTTTCACGAGCGGCGGAGTGATATTGCCGTTCCAATCCTGCGTGCCTGTCACCGTGGTGTCCGCAGGCACTTCGACGGAAACGGTTGAATTCTCGTTCGGCTTGAGAGTGATGGAGCCTTCCTCGCCCGTCAGCTGAGCGGTTTTGCCTTTTCCGGATGGATCCGTCTTCATCAATACCGCGTCCAGTTTTATCGGCCGATCCAGGACGGTTGCCTTGGAAACGGTGACTTCCAGTTTACTGCTGATCGTGTTCGTCGTTGTGTTGGAATCTTTGGTCGAGACCGCGGGGGCGCTTCCACCGCCGCCGCCTGTGGCCGGCGCCTGAGCGACCTGCTCCTCACGCTGACGGCTGGTAGTGGAGGCAACAGATGATCCCGCTGTTGAAGAATAGGCCACAATGAAGGAGGTGAGGTGATCGGTTGATCCTGTAATGGTATCATTTGCCGCGTCTACGTTAGATCCCCCTTCCAGAGGCACGCACGCGTCCCGTTCAGGCGAATAGTACATCAACTGCAGATCGGCTTCCGTTATGCCGCTTGGCAAGGAGCCTACTAAATCATTGATGTCGATCTGAACGTCAACATCATTTTTCAGATCCTTGACGGTCGTGTTGTTGCTGTCCGTGGCTGTGATGTCAAAAAGCACGCCTCCCAAAGGAACGCATCCTTTTGGATCCGGGGACATGAATTTTTTCATAAATTCAAGGGCCACGTTTCCGGACTTACTCTGGAGCGAGCCTCCGGGAGCGGTGAGTTTAATGCCGGTATTACCCCGGTCATCCAGCGAGCCTCCGGTGCCTCCGTCAATGGATTTGTTGGCTGTTTTTGAATTTCTGGCCGCATTTACGGTCGTCATGGTGATGTTCTGGCCGTTTGAATCGGCGGTGGTGATCGTCACTGTACCGGATTTGGTTTCTTTGTTGTAACCCGGGACACGGGCGGAGAGCGTCCATGTGCCCGCAGGCACAGGAAGTGAATAAGTGCCGTCCGCCTTGCTGATGGGGCCTGTTACGGTGAGATTGGTGCTATTGACGGCTGTAACGAAGCCGTCGTTTACCCGCGTAATACCATCAGTCTGAAAAATTGTTCCTGTGATCACACGGTCGGCCTTCACCATTCCAAGCTGGTCGCCGCTGGCGCCGCCAAAATCATAATTAGCCGTGTCCGCAGAAAGGGTCAGCGATGCATCCGCCTGTCCTGCGATGTAACCGGAACCGGAGACGCCTATCGTATACGTTCCCGCCTTCAGGCTCATGGTGTAATTGCCGCTTGCGTCCGTCACCGCGTTCTTGACGATCTGACCGCCTGAGCTGTCGCGTACAATCACCAGAGCGCCCGGCACATCCGAGGATTGGGCGGTGTTGCCATCTTTGACGTTTCCGGAGAGCGTGACGAAGCTGCTGGAACCCAGATTGATCGTGGCGGTATTTCCGGTCTGGATCGTACCTGTGAACCGCTGATTCCAGCCATCCACATTCACGAAATAGTTATAAGTTCCCTGTTTGACTGTCAGCGTGAGATTGGTGTCCAGGCCGGTCTTGGGTTTCGCCACACGAACCGTGGCGTCGTCCGACTTCTTGACTTCCACAAAGGCTTTCATGGAAGATGTGCCTCCTGTGAAGGCAAAGGTAAGCGTTCCGGTGGCGCCGGTGGTGATGTTTACATTGGCTACGCTGGCTGTGGTGACCGCCTGAGTCACGGAAAGCTCTCCGTAATCCGAGTGGAATGTACCGATGCGGTACGTCTTGCTGCCGGCCACTTTTACTTTATACGCGCCATTGCTATCCGTAGAGCTGGGGCGGAACATGCCGTTTGCTGCCGAACGGCTATTTACGGTATCCCATTCACTTACAAAGAGGGGGGAGTTCGCAAGGAGCGTCTCGCCTACCTGCACTGTTCCTGATATTTCGTAACACGTGGAAGTGGCGGGTATGATATTTTCATTGGCTTTGCTTTCCGTGGTGATGGTCACTGTCTTGCTGAACGTTCCGCAACTGTCTGTCTTATCCGGCGGCAGGGCGGCACTCACCGTCCATGTTCCGGCATCCACGAATACCGTGTAACTGCCGTTCGCGTCCGCGGTTCCGCCCGGTACCGAGTTGCCGTTGGCGTCGCTGGCAAACACAGGGGCGTACGCAATACCGTTGCCATTCGATTCGGCATCCAGCACTTTTCCGGAGATGCTGTACGAGGGCTTTCTGATAGTGATGATCAGCGGATTATCAGCGGTGATCAGCTTTCCTTTATAAATGATATCCGGGTCGCTATTGGCATCGTTCGGAGTCACGGTATTGTCCGGTTTGACCTCGATGCTATTGATCGCCGGAGGAAGACCATCCTTCATGGCGCCGATTTCATAAGTGCCGTATTTAGACACAGCGATCGAGAAGGTGCCGTCCGCCTTGGTTCTGTCGAACAGCGGGGCGCCGCGGCCTTGCTGACCCATGAATATCTGGACGTTCTGAAGTCCGTTGGCGCTGCCGTCCTTCACGATGCCGCTGACGGTCTTGTCCGCGGCGCCGAAGTTGACGGTGAGCGTTCTGGTTCCGGAATTAAACGTCACGTTTTCAGGCAATTCAGTGTCTATGGCCGTAATTACCGGACTGGCTGTTCCCACTCCGGACACTTTCAGGGACGCAGGGGGCGGAGGAACGCCCGGAAGCGCTTTGGGCATAAATTCGGCCGAGGTGCCCTTGGGGCGTCCCGGGCCTACGCCTACCATCCATAAGCCGTTCTGCGGGATCTTGATCGTATAACCGTTCACTTCAGGCGCATTGACGCCTGTAAGATTTTTCACTACAAACCGGCCCGGGCCTCCGGCGAAGATGTCGATGTCCGTTCCGTTGAAGTTGCTGACGCCCGTGAACTTCACGGTGAGGGACACGGACGCGGTGCCCGAGGAGGATCCGAGAACGATGGTTTTGGTCGGCCCCGTGTTCCCACTGTTCACACATACGGGTTCGGGGGACATCTGACCGAAATAATCGTTCGCGCCCAGGGTGACAAAGGGCTCGGTTCCCATGAAGTAGCATCCTTCGACGAGACCGCTGAAGGTCACGCTACCGCTGCCGTTTGTGACGGTCACGTTTCGATCCAGAGCGCCTGTGGGGCCGCCGCCATGCAGGAAAACATTGCCGCTGACGCTATCGGGGCTGGAAGCGTTGCCGGCCTTGATTGAAACGGTGATGCCATAACTGCCGCCCGCTTTGATGAAGTAGGGCATGCTGGTCTTGTTGACCTGAACGGTACTGCCCCGCTGGAGTTTGAGGCCGACCGTGTAACCGGAGGTCTCCGGACCTTTCGGAATGGCGGGATTGGTGATACCGCGCAGGTCGATCACAATGGGGTCGTTAGCGCCCGGAGTTCCGTTTGAGACGGATAATTGGACGGTTACCGTGCGCGCCGCGGCATCCACGGAAACGCCGTCGGTGTCCAGGGCGCTGTCAAAAGTGACTGTTCCCGGATGGAAATTCTCGTTCATATCCTGATAAAAAGGCGAAAGCGTGTCCGGCACCGCGCTCGTCACATCTGTGCCGGCAGGGAAAGTGATGATAACCTTGTCGTCGTCCTGAACCGCGACGCCCGGATTGAAGCGGATCTGAAAGACGTTGGAATCCTGGCTGGCCACCGGATTGAAGGGGAAGGCGTTGTCGGCCGAGCCGTTGAAGAACTGCTCCGCGGTGGCGGAGCCGAAACCCTGCGGTTTAAACGCGGCGCCCGCGGCCGCGCCACCCGTGGTGGACGAGCCGAACATGCCGCCGCCGCTGAAATCGCCGGCTGTACTGCTGCTGTTTTCGATTTTACCTATCCATGTTTTGGCGCTAGCCGATACGGCGTTTTCGGAAAGGTCTCTGGCATTGGCTCCGATCGCTATCTTAAAGCTCTGTCCCACTGTCAGCGCGAGTCCTTTGATGGTGAGGCTATTTTTTGCAGAATCGTAGCTCAATGTTTTTCCGCTGCCCGAGGCCAGACTTACGACTGTTCCACCGTTGCCTGAAGTATCCACCCCGCCGGTAAGAGTTATATTGGCGGGATTGATGATGCTGTTTGCCCAACTGGAATCCACCTGACTGTCGCTATTGACCGGTTCGGTGAAGAACAGGGAACAGGTGTAGTCGTCGCACCGCGCTTCCTTGAGGCCAAAAGCAGTATTGTCCATGGCCCCAGCGGTGTAGGAGAATACGGAAGCCGCGCTGAGCGCGGCCCCTTTCAAACTCTGAACGCCGTTTGCGATGAACGTAATCGTGTACGACGCTCCCGAGGCCAATACGGCGCTGGGGATTACATAAACAATATTCTCTCCGCCATCGTATTTGACGCTGAACGGTACGGAACTACTGCCACGCGTTAGCGTGATGTTGCTGGTGGATACGGTGGAGGCGAGTAACTGATTGGAAGCTCCGAATTGGAATGCGCCGACATTGACGGGAACCGTGGCTCCGGTTGCCAGAAGGCCTGTTATAGATAAAGTTCCGGCTGAGACGCTTGCGGAAGCTTTGAACCTGGACTGAAATTTCGTTTCGTTATTACCGATTTCCGCAGGCGGCCGCATGGTGACGCCATTGGCATTGGCCACGGCGCCTTTGACCCGCACCTCGTATTCGGTGTCCGCGATGAGCGTGCCCGGGTCAATCGTGACGAACTTCTGTTCCGCGCTGTCCACTGTGATGGCGCTCTGCAGGAGCGTAACCTGTGTCGGAGTGGCCCCGGTTATTTTCCATAACTCGATGTTTGTGGGGGTCAGCGTACCCGTATTCATCTGTTCATTGAATTCCAGCATGATTTTTCCGGTAAGCGGATGGCTCATGCCTGGGCCAGGAACCATGGATCTGACGTAGGGAGCCGCATATTGTCCTTTCCCGTAATCGCCAGTGGAGACCGATGCCATAGTGATCGCCCCGCCGCCGGTCGAAAAGTGGATATTCTGGCCCCCTCCCTCACGATTGCCTTCGACTGACTGACCGGAATCGCCCGTGACCGCGTTCGTGATGACCAGCGTGTATTCGGTGTTGACTGTCAGATTAGCCGCGGGATCAAAAAGAATGGTCTTGGTATCCCCGGCCATGATCGCGGAACATCCGGAAGCGGCCTGATTTATACAATACGTAACGGTTCCTGTGATTTTGGTCGTGCCATCGTCCGTGGTCAGATAGACATTAGTCGTGTTCACGGTCGAGGCATTAATCGTTGTATCGAATCCGACCCTGATGTTGTCGCTCAGCGGAAAGCCCTTCGATCCCTCCGGCGGACCCGAGAATATGACGTGCGGTTTACCGCCGCTCATGGCCGCGGTTCCGCCGCCCGACACGGCCGTATAAGAGAATTCGCCCTTATTCAGCGTCATATTAATCCCGGTTTTATTTTCTTTGACCATCTCGAAACGGCTTTGCTTGGAGTAGCCTGACTTAATGGCCGAGACATCAAAACCGCCGACAGGGAGATTGGAAAACGTATAAGCTCCGTCTCCTCCCGCAGTGACGCTATCTTTTCCGTATCCGCCAAGCCAGACTACGGCGCCACCGGCTTCGCTTGTACTGATGGTTCCGCTCAGCGTGTAGGATCCGGCGACCCCCGCGTTCGCCACGAAGGCGTAGTTGGCGGCCTGCGCATCCGTCTGGCCTGAGGCGGCGGTATCGAATGCCGGATTCGTGGTGAAGTAACGTATGTTGCCGGCTTTATCGCGCGCTTTGAGATAGTATTTGACGCTAGTCCGGTCTGCGGCCAGACCGGTTGTCGCGAATCGGATGAGCTTGGAAGTTCCGTTTACCAGCGTGCCGGATTGAATGGCTGTCACAATGCTCTGCGTCGCTTCATCCGTGATCATCTGAACGTAGGCCCCCTCTGTGCCGGCGATCATTTCGCTGACTAGCGTCCGGCTGTCCGGATCGCCAATCGTAGCAAATGTAATGAATTGAGATCCGGACGGATAACCGGAGGCGGAAGTGTGCTCGATCATCGGAGCGGCTGTGTCGGCTCCTGCGGATTCACCGGATTCATTGGTTATCGAAAAAGCGCTGCTGCAGGTCAGCGTATCCGTGGTGGCATCCACTAAAACGCAGGCTTTGTATTGCGTGGCGGCGTTCCAGGCGGTCATGGCGCTATCCTGGGTTCGCCCCTGATAAACGTTGTGCTGGGCTATGGCAAAATTCGGATAAAAACCGACATCCTGGCAGGGGCCGCTGTTGCATCCGTTCGTAAGAACGTTGGATGCGGTGATAGTGGTGGCGTTAGGAACGATGAAAATTCTGTAGGCCACAAATCCGGCTGGCGTTGATCCGCCCGGCGTCCATACGACCCGGAAATCGCGGCCGTCCAGACCGAAGCTGGTGGTATCCGGATCGGAACCGACGACGTTGGAAATAGGATCCTGCTGTTGCTGCCCCGCCAGATTGGTCGTCGCATTCGAGAGACCGCCGAAACCATTTATGGTGATGCTGGCGGTGGTGAGATCGCCGGGATTCGCAACCACATTGCCCTGGGTGAACGTGATTACCAAAGTAGCGTTTGAGACATTGTCGTTTCGGAAAACTCTATTGATGGTATCTACCGTAATTCCATTGGCAAATCCTCCGACCAGCGTGATGCCGGACTTGTTGTAACAAGCCGTGACCCCGGTGGGCACCTGGCTGCATTGCTCCGACGTCAGTTTCTCGGCATCGGTTATGGCTGTATTGAACGTTACTATGATCTGAGAGGTGTTGCCCTGTCCTCCTACGGCCTGATAAATAACCTCGCTTACCGCCGCATACGCGGTCGGCATAGTGAATACGCTCAACCCCGGCGCGATGACCGAGATCAATAGAATAAGAAGACTCGCCTTGGCGACTCTTCTTTTAAAAGATTCAAAGAAACTTGCCCTGTATTTCATATGTTTTGTGTTAATTTTTAAACAGGTTTGACGTTATTTTAATCAAAATGTGTTGCAAAAGCAAAAAAAATGTGTTGCAAAAAAACAGGATTATGATAATGATTGCGCCATCTCTTCGATGAGGGACTGGAAGGAGGAAGGGCCTTCCAGGATAAAATGACTGGCGCTGTCCCGCGGAAGCAGGAACGTGTAGACCCCTCCTTCGGCCTTTCCGCGACGGGACGCCTCGACCCCATTCGCGATTTTCAGCACAATCAGGGCGTCCGCACGTTCCACTAGCGCCCTATCTGAAAACCCCACAACCCATAAGGCGTCGTCCGCGGCCCCGAAACTTTTAAAATACCAATTTTTGTGGTAGCTGATTTTAAAATTTTTGAAGGTGTTTTCGTAGGTGCGGCCCAAGTCGGTAGTCGGTAGTCTGTAGTCTGTAGTCGGTAGTGGGGAGGTTGAAGCTGGAGGCTTTGAATCCTTTGTGGTAGTCGGAGCGGTGGATATGGGTGGCGGAGTGGTTGCGGTGGAAGATGGCTCTTTGTCTGGAGGCGGGGCTGTGTCCAGACATTTGTAGCTAACAGGGCAACCGTCGGAATTGGAGTCGCTCACCTGAAAATCCCTGCAGTCCTTGGGGGGCGGCACAAAAGGGCATACGGATTGGGTGTCTACAGCGTTTATATCCACGCATACGCCTTTGGCGTCTTTTTCGCCGCTTTCCAGCTCGCAACGGAACCCCGCGTCGCAGGATTTATTTTCGGAACCGCCGCATTCGGGCCCTGTAGCCTTGGCATAGGAAAGGAACGTGAGTGATTCCAAAAGGCCGTAGAACATCTGTCGATCCTGATCCAGGGTTTCCGGGGTCGCGTTCAGAAATGAAAGACGAATGATCCGGCCTTTCGGCGTGCCCACGTACACACGGATATTCCCGCCCTCGGCAAAACGAAATGCCGGCTGACCGGCCACACTGATTGAGGCGCCATCTTCCACTTCGCGGGTTTTGATGAAATCCGCGAGCGCGCTTTTGACATTGAATAGTTCCAGGGCGATTATAGTGTATAACGATTCTTTCTTAAGCCGCATAATGACGCCTTCTTCATCGAGCGTGAGACTTCCGGAGTAGCTAAACCGGATGCCGAACGCGCTGTTTTTATAATCCTTTAGCCCGGCAGCGACCCCCTCCTCATTGCCGAGGCGCGGAGCGCTCGTGATGATAAACACTTTTTCGCTGTCATCCGCGCCCGACTCGTAAACGCCCCCGACCACCACATCCTTATTAATATAGGTGTTCAAATTAATGGTGGGACTGGCGATGATGATCTCCTTCCCCTGTTTGGTGGTGAGGAGGTGTGTTCCCTTTTGATAGAGAGATAATTTAATCGATTGAATCGTGCCTTCAAATGAAACGGGGGAAGAGGCCGCAATATTCTGCGACCCTACAGGCGCGCGCTGCGAAATGTCCGGAGGCGTGGGCGCGGATCCGCAACCGGTTAAAGCCAGAACGGCCACCAATAATAAGAAGGTTTTTTTAAACATGAGCGTATTTTATTACAAGATTACAAGATTACAAAATTCAAGATTATTTATTTATTACAAGATTCATTATTACAAGATTACAAAATTAAAATTGGAATTCCTTATCCTAATCTTGTAATCTTGAATAAATAATCTTGTAATAGAAAAAATGTTCATCGCTTTTGAAGGATTGGACGGCTCGGGATCGTCGACGCACGCCAGACTGCTGGCGGAGCGGTTGCGCGCCACGGGGAAGCCCGTGCTTTTGACGAAAGAACCGACGTCGGACACGCCCACGGGGAGACAGATCCGAGACATCCTCCGGCACAAACAAGCCGCCTCGCCCGAGGCGCTTCAGCGCCTTTTTGTGGAAGACCGCGCGGCCCATCTGAAGGACGTGATCGAACCTGCGCTCGCGCGCGGAGAAATAGTGATCACGGACCGGTATCTCTTTTCCACACTGGCCTACGGCGCGCCGGAAGTCCCTATGGAACTTCTGAAGTCGCTTAATCAAAACTTCCGCCTTCCGGATATTACCTTATTTTTACGGCTAGACCCACGGCTCTGCCTTGAAAGGATACGCGGCCGCGGACAGGATTTTGAACTATTTGAAAAAGAAGCCGCGCTGAAAAAAGTGCTGGCCAACTATGAAGCGATTTCAAAGGATTATCCAAACTTCGTTACCATCGACGCGAGCGGGACGATCGAGGAAACAGCGAAGAGGATTGATAAGGCGATTGTTTTCTAAGGGATCACCTATACTTTTTTACTCCCACCATTCTTTAACGAATTTTAATACTCTGCGTCCGGCGCGGACACCCTTGCTCATCCCCTCTGACCTATTTAATCCTTGCAGTTGACCTCTCAAGGTCTGACTATCGTCTTCACTGTGATCTCTTAACGCTTTTTAATAATCCATAAATATTTGAAATAAAAATTGGAGGTCATGATAATCGAATGAATTTAAAAAAACAAATTCTTTTGAGACAAACCCCCCTACCCCCCTTCTCAGGGGGGCAACTCAAGAGTCCCCCTGAGAAGGGGGGTAGGATCCCGCTTTGGGGATCCAGTGGGTTTGTCTCAACCGCTTTGGCGGTCATCGGTCGCTCGGAATGGCATGTCTTTTTTTGTTTGTTTTATTTTCTTGTTCATGGATGAAATCCTGCTATAATCGAAATACTTATTTGAGAGACATAAAATTTTATATCTCTACGGTTTTTTTTATTTTTTCCTCCCATGATCCTTCTGGACGGCAAAGCGCTGTCGACGCTATTGATCGATTCGGTTCGGGAGAAGGCCGTGCAGCTGAAACCCGCGCTTGCCGTGATTCTGGTGGGCGAGGATCCGGCCTCTTTGACGTATGTCCGGAATAAGCAAAAGGCCTGCGAGCGGGCCGGCATCCGCTATTTGGAGACTCACTTTCCCGTGACGGTTAGCCAAGAGGAATTGCTCCGCAAGATTGATGAAGTGAACCGCGATCCCGCGATCAACGGGCTGATTGTACAGATTCCTTTGCCGCCGCACATCCGCGTTCCGCTCGTGATCCGCGCGATCGACCCCAAAAAAGATGTGGACGGATTTCACGCCTATAATATAGGTAAGACGGTTCTAAGTCCGGAATTCGAGGACTTGCCGCCGGCAACGCCCCTCGGCATCGTCAAACTGCTGGATCATTACAAAATCCCCATTCAGGGGCAGGAAGCGGTGGTGGTGGGCCACAGCAATATCGTGGGCAAACCCATCAGCATCATGATGCTGAACCGGAACGCGACCGTGACCACGTGCCATATTTTCACCCGCGATCTGAAGGCGCACACGAAACGCGCGGACATTTTGATCGTGGCCGCAGGAAAACCCAAGCTGATCACGGCGGACATGGTCAAAAAGGACGCGGTCGTGATCGACGTGGGTATCACGCGCATGAAAGACGGCACGCTCCAGGGGGACGTCGATTTTGAGGCCGTGAGCAAGAAGGCGAGCTATATCACGCCCGTGCCCGGAGGCGTGGGCCCCATGACGGTGGCGGCACTGATTCTGAATACGATCCGGGCGACGGAAAGGCAGAGAAGTGACGAGTGACGAGAGACGAGAAAGGAAAAAACTCGTCACTGGTCACTCGTCACTAAATTTTATCCGATAAAATTTAATACCATGTGCGGATTCGTTGGCATTTACGGCGATAATCACGCGGCGCCCGAAGTGTATGACGCGCTTATCACGCTGCAGCATCGCGGTCAGGACGCGGCGGGTATCTGCAGTTTTGACGGACGACGTTTCCATCTGAAAAAAGGCGTGGGATTGGTGCGCGATATTTTCAAAGAAGAACATATGAAACGATTGGCGGGCCCCATCGCGATTGGCCATGTCCGCTATCCCACGATTGGCGGCATGAGCGTGGAAGACGCTCAACCCTTTTTAGTTCACGCGCCTTTTGGGGTAACGCTGGCTCATAATGGAAATGTGTACAACAGCGGTGACCTGAAACAGGAGCTGTTCAAGCGGGATCATTGCCTTGTGGAATCGACCTGCGATGCCGAGGTGCTTCTTCATCTTTTTACGAGCGCGCTGGCGCGAAAAAAAATTCATGAAAAATTGTCGTTTGAGACCATCTGCGGCGCAGTTAAAAGCGTTTTTCAGCGCGCACGCGGCGCCTATACGGTGGTTGCCATTATTGCAGGGCATGGCATGATCGCGTTTCGCGATCCTCGCGCTATTCGCCCCGGGGTGCTGGGGATCCGTCAGGGGATAACGCCTTCTTATATTGTGGCTTCTGAAAAAATTTCTTTGGATATTCTTGGATTTGAGATGGTGCGCGACCTCTATCCCGGAGAAGTCCTCTATATCGATTCTGAGCACAAAATGCACAGTAAAGTGGTTCTGAAGCGCTCTTATTCCACATGCATTTTTGAATATATTTATCTGGCCCGGCCCGACTCGATCATTGACGGCGTTTCCGTGTATAACGCCCGGGTGCGTATGGGTCGGAAGCTCGGCGATCGCATCAAAAAGCTCAAATGGGATATTGATGTGGTCGTGCCGGTTCCGGATTCCAGCCGCCCCGCCGCAGTGGGGGTGTCTGACGCTTTGGGAATCAAATATCGGGAAGGATTGGTGAAAAATCGTTACATCGGACGCACCTTTATCATGCCGGGACAATCCATACGCCAGAAATCGATCCGCTATAAACTGAATCCCATTATTCATGAAATCGAAGGGCGTAACATTCTTTTGGTGGATGACTCCATTGTCCGCGGCAATACCTCACGAAAAATTGTTGAGATGGTCCGCAATACCGGAGCAAAGAAAGTCTACTTCGCGTCGGCCGCGCCGGAATTGCGCAACCCTTGCCTTTATGGCATCGACATGCCGAATCGCGAAGATTTTATCGCCAACAAACTGACCATTGAGGAAATCCGACAGGGATTGAATGTGGATGGTCTTATCTATCAAACGATTAAAGACCTGAAAGACTGCGTCGTTCCTTACAACAGAAAAATGTCGCCGTGCGCGGCCTGCATGGACGGTAAATACGTCACAGGCGATGTGGACGACAACGTGCTCAAAAATGCGGATATTCTGCGCCAGTGCGGCGGCATGGGGATGGATTCGTCGGATCAATTGAAACTTATCTAATTTGCGATTCAAGATTCATTATTCAAGATTACAAGATTAAATGAAAATTTTATTAGTTGGTAATGGCGCGCGGGAACATGTGATCGCGGAAACGCTCCGGAGATCCAAGCGTTGCTCCGAACTGCTGGTTTTCGCGAATAAGGTCAATCCGGGAATGGAGGCCCTGGCCAGCCTGTATCACGTCGGCAACCTGGCGGACATGAAGGCGATTCAGGCGTTCGGGGCCGAGCACAAACCCGATTTCGCGGTGCTTGGGCCGGACAATCCCATCGCGGACGGCGCGGCGGATGTGTTGGCTGAAATCGGCATTCCGAGCGTGGGGCCGAAGAAGAGTCTGGCGCGGCTTGAAAGCTCCAAAGGGTTCACACGCGCGCTGCTCGAAAAATATAAAATCGTCGGCAATCCCCGCTTCCGTATTTTTAAAAATGATGAAGGACTGGAGGAATTCGTCCGCGATCTCGGCCCTTTTGTGGTGAAGACGGACGGACTGACCGGCGGCAAGGGGGTCAAAGTGATGGGCGATCACTTTTCCACCGCGGAAGAGGGGCTGGCGTATGCCAAGGAATGCCTGAGCGCCGATGGCCAGGTGGTGATTGAGGAAAAACTGACGGGACAGGAGTTCAGCCTGATGAGCTTCTGCGACGGCGAGCATGTGGTGGACATGCCGCCGGTGCAGGATCACAAGCGCGCGTACGACGGCGACCTTGGCCCCAACACGGGCGGCATGGGAAGCTATTCGTCGGGGAAGCTACTCCCCTTCCTCACGGAGGACGACCTGACCCAGGCCCATGCCATCACGGTGGCCGTGGCCAATGCGCTCCGGCAGGAGTGCGGCGAAGGGTTTAAAGGCGTCATGTACGGCGGATTCATCGCGGTCAAAAACGGCGTGCGCCTGATCGAATACAATGCCCGCTTCGGCGATCCGGAAGCCATGAATGTGCTGCCGCTTCTTCAAAGCGATTTCGCGGAACTGTGCCTGGCCATCGTCCGCGGCACGCTCACGCCCGAAATGGCCCGATTCAGCGACCGCTGCACCGTGTGCAAATACGCGGTGCCCGAGGGATACCCGGAGAAACCAAAAAAAGGAGAAAGGATAAGAATTAAGGAGTTGCCGGAAGGCGTCAGCGCCTATTACGCGGCCGTGGACAAAAAAGACGGACAGATTGTTCTGAGCTCGTCGCGCGCCATGGCGTTTGTGGGCATCGCGCCCACACTTTCCGAGGCGGAGCGGCTTGCCCAGAAAGGCGTTGAGTGCGTGGACGGGCCGATTTTCTATAGACGGGATATCGGGACCGAGGCGCTGATCGGGAAACGGGTGGAGATGATGAAAGAGTTGAGGGGCTAATTTATGACCTTTCTCAAATACCTGGAAGATTTTAATCAAAAGAAAGACAAAACTCTTGTTTTTTAGGCCCTTTTTTGGTATAATAATGGGATTTAACTCGATCCCATGCGCAACTCTAAAAAAATCCTATCTCTCGCCTTAGCGCTCGGCCTTGCGGCGAATCTCGTTTCAGGCCCCTTTCTGAATAAGACACAAGCCGATGGACTCACCTTTTCTATAAGCTCCTCACGTTTATCCTATACTGAAGGGCAGGTGGGTGTCATGTCTATGACAGCGGATGTGGGAGCCGGTGTGGCTTCGGGCGCCGAGTTTCATATTACTTATGAATCCAGTAAGGTCACTGTCAATTCCGTTGTTCTTAATCCTGTTTTTGATAATTTTTTAGATCTTTCGGAGGCCGGCGAAATCATACTCATGGGAATCTCTCAGGGAGACAGCGCGAAAACGATTACCGGACAAGCGCCGCTTGGACGTTTCACTTTCAGCGCGGTTGCCGGCGGTTCAGCCCTTTTTCATGTCACCCAAGCCGATTTTATTTTAGGCAACGATATTGTTGTCACTAGCGGAACCGGAACCGACGTGACCCTTGCCATTAAATCTTTAGCGCAGCAGCAAGAGGAAGATAGGCTGGCGGAAGAACAAAAAAAACAGGAAGAATTAAAGAAACAACAGGAAGAACAGAGAAAAAAAGAGGAGGCGTTAAAGAAACAGCAGGAAGAATTAAGGAAACAAGAGGAACTGAAAAAACAGGAGGAAGCCCGGAAACAAGCTAAAGAAAAAACTCCGGAGGCGCCCCAGCCTGAACTGACCCAGCCCACAGAAGAGTCTACCGGCTCACAACGACACTCTTCTCAGGGGCAAGCTGAAGAAGAGGTAGGAAGTGACGAGAGACAAGAGGCGGTCGCCCCTTCGGAAGAAATAACGACCCATCCCGCTGCGGAAAAATCTTCATCCTCTTCATCCGAAGAGGCGACAGCGGCCCGACAGGCCGAGAAACAAAAGCGCGCGGACGATCTTCAAAATTCCCTTCAGCAATACATTCAAAAGACCGCCGGTAAAACCATTTCCGTTGATTTTAAGTCCATCACCACCGCGACCGACTCGGATAAGGACGGTATCTCGGATGAAATGGAAATAAAACTGGGAACCAATCCCTTTAGCTCAGGCGAGACCGTCCAAGGCATCAGCGATAGCACGCGTGTCCTTTTAGGAGTCGATACTCAGGAAATCGCGAAGGCTCCCGAACAACGTATCGCTAAAATCACCGATCTTGCGAATGGCGATATTCTTACCGATCTCTATCCAAATATTTCCGGCATGGTTTCAGCCGGCGCAAGGAAGGTGGTTATTGAAGCCACTGAATCCGGCGCCGCCAATGACGCCTCTCTTGTCCTTGGGACTGTTACCGCTTTTAGCCGCTATTCCGCTTCGGACGCGGTCAACAGCCAGGTGAAATATTTCCATCTGGAGGGCGGCAGCTACTCTCAGGCGCTTACGGATCATAAAACGTATTCCATTAAAGCTATCGCCACTCTTGGGAATGGCGCCATTGTTGAAAGCGCACCCGTTTCCATTGAAATCGATTCCGGGGTTTCTATCGGCATGCCAAGCAAGGTCAGCCTGGATAACGAATTGGCTCCCGCGAAAAGTATGACCGGAGCCATTGAAATGCTTGTCTCGGAAAAACAGCCCTTACTGGCCGGAAAAACTGATTTCAATTCTCAGGTCGTCGCGGTCTGGGAAAGCGTGGTGCTCGCCTCTTCGGTTATTTCGGATAGCGCTGAAGGATCTTTCGCCTTCAAGGCCCCCAAAGAACTTCCCACCGATGAAAGTCATCGGGTGACGCTATACGCGGTCAAAGACGCTAATGGAAAAAATATCCGTTCCAAAAGCGTCACCATTCACTTCCGTATTCCAAAAGGCCTTGCCCTGACTCCTTTCGTTTATGAAGGCGGTCTTTCCGCGCTTCTGGTTGTTTTCGCGGGAGCTTTGTGGTTCGTTTATCGAAGAAAGCGCGTCCAAAAATCAACGGTCACGGCTCAATCCTCAGCTGAATCCGCGGATGGAGCCGAGACTTCAGCAGATGCTCCACAAACTCCCCCGTACCCGATTCCGCCAAAGGACACCCCACGCACGCCCCCTGATAGCGAACCTGAACTTTAAACCCGTTGACTTCCAACAGCTTCATCCCTCCGGCGTCCGAGGCAAGCATGGGATAAACCTCTTTCTTTAAAAGGGCTTCGACTATTTCAAACTTCTGTTTTCGAGTGAGCGTCTCAAAGGATTTTTTCATATCGATTGTTTCATCCGATCTGAAGGCGCGAATCCATATCCGCGCCTTCAATTAACTTCGTTCGTTTTTTGGTGTACCGTTTCGCCCCGGGCGCGCATACGCTCCTTGATTTCCTGAACCTCGGCCAGTAATTTTTTAAAATCCTCTCTGGGCATCACCTGCGTGCCCACAAGCCCCAGGCGCAATTGGAACTCTTTTTTCTTCATTAGATTTCTGAGGAACCAAAAACCTCCGAAAAAATAAAGAATCATTACGATAAGATAAACGGGGAATCCCCGGGTTAGCGCTGTGAATTGCTGAGACATGACAAAGTCATAAATCGCGTGTAAAAACATGGCCAGCAAGAGCCCTTTAACAGCCATGGAGTCGTGATAGAGCCGCGCGCGCCGGATGCGAAGAACCTTTTTTATAAAATTCAGAACCGGGTGCGTCCTGTTTTTCATGGCGTGGATTTGGAGCATGGGCGAGGCGAAATAGGACATACCGTAGTAGTAACCGAAAACGCCCGAGCATAGAAGGTGCACCATGGTAACCACGGTGATACGAAAGAGCACGAAGACGAAGAAACCCCCGATGGACAGCTTGTTCCAGTTGTTAATGAAGTAAACGATGTTTTCGAAAAACGCGAACCCGAGCGCGGACACGAGCGCCAGTCCGATGACATCATTGATGGAACGGAAAAAATGGCTGTCTATCAATCTCATAACCCACAATTTGAGATATTCTTCCATAACCCCCACGCCCAAAAAAACAACAAACGCCGCGAACAGCCCGTTGGCGATCATGGCCTGCAGGTTGGAACGGAAATCCACGAGCTGGATCCTGAAAAAGATAAAATTCGCGGTCTGATCCCAGTACCCCTGATAAATAAGGATCAATTTAGCCGCCGCCATTCCCCCAATGAACGTGAGCGCTATGAGCCATTTATTGGTCCGTTCGCGGCGAAGCAACACGATCATCCAGACAATAGCCGGAACGATGGCGAGCAGGAAGACGAGGATGTAACGCAAAGCGACCATGAGCTAATTATCTATTACAAAATTCGTTATTACAAGATTACACTAGTGGACGGTTAAGCCCGAATTAAAAGTTAATTTTTCATTTTAAACAAGGGTAAAAGTTGATGTAACAATATTTTTCGATTTCAATTGAGATGTCTGGGATAATGAGCGAATATTTATTCAGTTCATTATCCCATG
>JACRIE010000022.1 GCA_016220165.1 Candidatus Peregrinibacteria bacterium | reverse complement strand
GAAGCCCGTATCATGGGATCGGCCCTCAACCGTATGAACGCCCTCGGGATGCCGGAAAGCTTCAGGGCGGCATAACGGAAAGCAGGGGTCGGAACGTCATATTCCTAAAAAAATATTTGTGCAACAAAGCCATTTGTAATTCGTAATTCGTAATTTGAAAAATGCCGATCAAGATCTATAAACCTACTTCCCCGGGAAGACGGAATATGAGCGTCCTCACTTATGAGGAACTTACCGCCCGTAAACCCCATAAGGCGCTTTTAAGGCCTTTTATTGAGAAAAGCGGTCGTAATTCCCAAGGCAAAATTACCGTCCGCCATCGTGGCGGAGGCGCAAAACGTCATTATCGCCTCATCGATTTTAAGCGCTCTGACAAATTGAACATTCCCGCTGTCGTGAAGACAATCGAATACGATCCTAATCGCTCCACGTTTATCGCGTTACTTCAGTATTCGGATGGTGAAAAACGTTATATCCTTTGCCCTCAGGAGTTGAAGGTTGGAGACCGCATTATGTGCAGCGAAAAGATTAAAATTAAGCCAGGCAATTGCATGCAAATTGGTAATATTCCTGCCGGATTCAATGTCCATAATGTGGAACTTATTTCAGGACGCGGAGGACAAATGATCCGTACGGCCGGATCCTGGGGGAAGGTGGCTTCACTGGAAGGTCCTTACGCTCAAGTCGCTTTGCCTTCCGGCGCGATCCGTTTCGTTCACAAAAATTGTTACGCCACGATTGGTATTCTCAGTAATCCTGATCACAATAACGTTCGTATCGGAAAGGCCGGCCGTAAACGTCATATGGGTATTCGACCCACGGTCGTCGGCAAGGCCATGAATGCCTGTGATCATCCCCATGGAGGCGGAGAAGGCCACAGTCCGATCGGGCATATTCATCCTATGACGCCATGGGGTCAGCCAACGCTTGGCTACAAGACCCGTAAACGAAAGTACACCAATCGATGGATTGATAAGGATAGACGCGTTAAATAACAATTGACATTTGACACCTGACACTTGACTTAAAATTCAAAAAGTCAATTGTCAACGGTCAACTGTCAAAAGTAAAAATTTTATTTCGTAAAATTTTACGATGAGCCGCAGCTTAAAGAAAGGTCCCTACGTTGATCTGAATCTTCTCAAAAAAGTTCAAATGTCCAACGCATCCGGCGACAAGAAAGTGATCCGCACGTGGGCCCGCTCCTGCACCATTACTCCCGATTTTGTAGGTTTTACCTTCGGCGTCCATAATGGCAAATCCCATATTTCTGTTTTTGTCACGGAGAATATGGTTGGACACAAGCTCGGCGAATTCGCCCCTACTCGTAAATTCAAAGCTCACGGCGGCAAGATCGCCAAGGCGGATGCCGCTACCGCCGCCGCTCCCACTAAGTAATCCATTCGTAACTCGAAATTTGTACTATGAAAGCCATTTTACGCGGAACCAGGATCGCTCCTAAGAAAGCCAGTTTAGTGGCCGGGATGGTTCGTGGCCGAAAAGTCACCGATGCCCTCACTCTTCTTAAGTTTCTTCCTAAAAAGGGCGCTAAGACTATTTATAAGGTTATTCGTTCGGCCGCTTCCAACGCCCAACATAATTTTCATCAAAAAATCGAAGACCTTATAGTTTCTAAAATTGTGGTGACACAGGGCGCCACTCTTAAACGTTCTCTCCCTATTTCCCGCGGGCGCACGCATCCACTTCTCAAAAAGACCTCTCATATCTGGGTTGAGGTGAGCAGTTCGGTAGCTCCCGCTCCTTCTTCTACGACGGAGATTCCTTCCGAAGAAAAATCCGCTAAAGAAGTTGTAAAAGAGCCTAAGGTTGCCAAAAAACCGGCAAAAATTTCTGTAAAGAGATTGAAGGCAGTTGAAAAAAAAGAACCAAAAAAAGAGCAACAATAATTCTATAATTTATAAATTTTTCAGATGGGACAGAAAGTCACCCCCAATAGCTTACGGCTCGGTATTATCTACACGTGGGATTCGCGATGGTTCGCCTCACGGAAACATTTTGCAAAATTCCTTCATAATGATTTAGAGCTTAAAAAACTCATTCGCGAGAAATTACAGAGCGCCGCGCTTACTCAAATCGAGATTGAGCGTTCGGTCAAGAAGGTAACGATTACGATTCACGCGGCTAAGCCAGGGCTTATTATCGGCCGTCAAGGAGTGGCCATCGAAGACCTCCGCGATTTCCTTCAAAAGAAATTCAAAGAGCAAATTGATATTCATATTATGGAAGTAAAAGCTCCAGACCTTTCCGCTGTTTTGTTGGCCAAAATGGTCGCCACGCAGATCGAAAAACGCATCGCGTACCGTCGGGCGTGCAAATTGGCCATCCAGAAGGCTATCGAAGCCGGCGCCAAAGGGATCAAAATTCAGATGGCCGGCCGCCTTAATGGAGTGGAAATCGCTCGTGATGAGACGTTTAAAGAGGGGAATATTCCTCTTCACACGCTGAGGGCCGATATCGATTATGCCCAGGTTCATGCCTTTACCACGTATGGCGCGATTGGCGTCAAGGTATGGATTTATAAAGGACTTGTTTTTAAAAAAGACCGCTTAATTGCCGAGGTTAAATAATACTTTTTCGCTGTCATTCTTATGTTACAACCTACTAAGCAAAAATTCAGAAAGTCTCACCGTGATCGCGGCTTTACCCGCGGGAAAGCTCAGCGTTGCAATAGTCTTACTTTCGGTTTATACGGACTTAAAGCACAAACAGGAGGCGAGGTGACTTCCCGCCAGATTGAAGCCGCTCGCCGCGCGGTCACTCATGAAATTAAACGTGGCGGTAAAATTTGGATTCGTATTTTTCCGCATAAACCGGTTACTTGTAAGGCGGCTGAAGTCCCTATGGGAGCCGGAAAGGGGATGGTTGAATTTTATGCCGCGGTGGTGAAGCCCGGAACCGTATTGTTCGAGATGGAAGGTATTTCCGAGGCATCCGCGCGTCTCGCTCTTAAACTTGCAGGAAGTAAATTACCCGTCAGAACTAGATTTTGCACTAAAAATTTGTAACTCGTAACTTGTAACTATGTTATCCATTCAGGAATTACACACTTCTACGGTCAAAGAACTGCAACTGGAACTAGAGAATGCTCGTTTGGAACTCTTCCGAATCCATATGGGCACGAAAACAAAACATCTTAAAGATACGAGCCTCATCCCAAAGCATAAGCGTTATATCGCGCAAGTATTAACCATGCTTCGTCAGACTCAAAATGATAAGAAGGTGTCAGTGGCGAGTGACGAGAAATTATCCGGGGAAGCGTCGGAAAGCCGGATAGAAGCGAAAGAGGAGAAGAAGACTAAAAAGGTAAAGACGGCAACAAAAATAACCAAGAAAACGATTGCTAAGAAAAAATAAAAATCAGCATTCGTCACTCGTCACCCCGCCCGAGGCGTGGGATTCTAAATAATTTGTAACTATTTATGCGCACCAAGACCGGAATCGTCACCAGTAATAAAATGCAAAAAACCCTTGTGGTTATGGTTCATCGCTATGTCAGTCACCCTAAATATAAAAAGCGTTACGCCGTTTCTTCTAAATTTTATGCCCACTGCAAAGACAGCTCATCGTATGCGATTGGAGACAAGGTGACGATCCGTGAAACGCGTCCCCTGAGCAAGTTAAAGCGCTGGGAAGTTATTAAAAATGCGTAATCCTTCAATCCTTCAATGTAATCCAGGACAGGCTGGATTCAGGACAAGTTTGCAATTGGTAATCACTAAGTGATCCCTTTGGGACTTATAACTGAAATTAAAAATTATCCATTTATATGATTCAGACACGCACTATTCTCAACGTTGCTGATAATACCGGAGCCAAAAAGGCGATGTGTATTAAAGTGTTGGGCGGCTCCAGACGCCGTTATGCCACCCTGGGCGATGTTATCGTGGTCGCTATCAAGCAAGCTTCTCCCAAAGGAGTCGTTAAACAGCATTCCGTGCAACGCGCGGTAGTGGTTCGGACAACGTTTCCCGCTCGTCGACCCGATGGTTCCTATATCCGTTTTGATGAGAATGCGATCGTTATTATCGGAGGCGATTTATTGCCTAAGGGGACTCGCGTTTTCGGTCCCGTCGCGCGCGAGATTCGTACAGCAGGTTTTCAAAAGATTATCTCTCTCGCACCCGAAGTGCTCTAACTATTATAAAATTATTTATTCAAGATTAGAAGATTATGAAGATAAAGGCTAATGACAATGTATTGGTGATCGCGGGAAAATATAAGGGAAAAACCGGAAAGGTGCTCCGAACTTATGTTAACCGGAACAAGGTCGTCGTCGAAAAGGTCAATATACGAACTCGCCATGTTCGCAAGACTTCCACGCGCGCGGGCGAACGAATTAAAACGGAGGCGCCTCTTGATGTCTCCAATCTCATGGTCATTTGTCCTAACTGCAAAAAAGCGGTCAGGGTAGCCTATAGCATTCCTGAGAATAAGAAGAAATATCGTGTTTGCAAAAAGTGCAATGAGTCCCTTGAGCAAGCTATTACCAAGGCAGATAAGAAAAAAAAGTAATTTTTAATTCCCCCCGAAGGGGCCCCGTTGGGGTAAATCCTAATTTCTAACAAAAAATTTAATTTCAAATTTTCAAAGAATACGAATTTAGTTTAGACATTAGAAATTGGAAATTAAACATTAATCATTCTATGTCCTTCTCTCATCATTTTAAAACAACGGTTATTCCTCAGCTTCAAAAAGAATTTAATCTTAAAAATTCCATGGCGGTTCCCCGCATTTTGATGGTCAAGGTCTCCGTTGGCATCGGCTCTTTTATGAGGAATAGCAAAGATTTTTCAGAAATTGTCGAGAATCTTGCCAAAATAACAGGCCAAAAGGCAGTCGTTACCAAATCTCGCAAGGCCATTTCCAACTTTAAACTTCGCGAAGGTGTTCCTGTCGGCCTCATGATAACGCTTCGAGGAGGGAAAATGTTTGATTTTCTAGATCGATTGATTCATGTGGTATTGCCTCGCGTTCGTGATTTTCAGGGGCTTTCCAAACGCTCTTTCGATGGCCATGGAAACTATTCTATCGGTATGAAAGAGGCCTTGGTTTTTCCAGAAATCAACCCTGATAATATTATGAACGTCCACGGTGTCCAGGTCACGGTTGTTACTACGGCAGGAACTAATGAAAAAGGCCTTGCTTTGCTTAAGGCTTGCGGATTTCCTTTTAAAAAAGATTAATTTTATTTTTATGGCACGAACTGCCCTTATTGTCAGCTGTCAGCGGAAGAAGAAAAAATATCTTGAAGCCCTTTCCCGAGGCAAAAAAACTATTAAATGGGTGCGGGTTTATAACCGATGCCGACTTTGCGGTCGAAGCCATGGATATATGCGTTTCTTTGATATCTGTCGCATTTGCTTCCGGGAGCTCGCGCGCAAAGGAGAAATCGCCGGTATTACCAAATCCAGCTGGTAGTTTCCCAGTTTTCAATCCTTCAGTTTTATTCAGGACAAGTCTTTAATTTTCAATTTTCAATTATTTAATAGCTATGGTTACAGATCCTATCGCTGATTTATTGACACGTATAAGAAATGGCGTAAAGGCCAGGCAAAGCGGCGTTGTTATGCCTTATTCCCGATTAAAAATGAATATTTTAGAAGTTATGAAGAAGCGCGCGTTTATTCAAGACTATGAAAAGGTGATGAATGGCCCGCGCGAAGAGATTAAGGTTACCTTTAATCCTCAATATAAAGAGCTTAATCTTAAGCGTATCAGTAAACCCGGTCAAAGAATTTACGTAAAAAGTAAAGATATTTTTCCTGTTTTGAACGGCTATGGAATTGGCATTATTTCCACTTCCAATGGAGTAACCACGGATGAGGAAGCTCGAAAGAACGGGACAGGAGGAGAATATATTTGTGAGATTTGGTAACTTGTAACTGGTAACTTGTAAAAAATTATGTCTCGCATCGGAAAGAAACCCATCATTATCCCCGCAGGCGTCGAAACGACGATTCAGGGCCAAAAAATCACATTAAAAGGTCCCAAAGGAACTCTTTCTTATGATTGCCCCCTTACCATTGGCGTTGACAAGACTGAGAACAAAATAATAATTAAACGCTCCGGTAAAGAGCGTCAGGATCGCTGTTTGCACGGCCTGGCTCGGGCGCTCATTAATAATATGGCGACAGGAGTTTCGCGCGGGTTTGAAAAAAGACTCGAGATTATCGGCGTAGGTTTCCGCGCGCAGGTTTCCGGTCAAAAAGTCACATTGAATCTCGGTTTCTCTCATCCGATTGAATATCTTTTACCACAGGGGATTAAGGTTGAAATGGATAAAGAGAATAAGAACGTTATGATTATCCAAGGGGCTGATAGCCAGGCTGTCGGTGAAGTCGCTGCCAATATCCGCGGTTTTCGCCCTCCAGAACCTTATAAGGGTAAAGGTATTCGTTATGTAGGCGAATATGTGCCTCATAAGGCCGGCAAGGCGGCGGCAGGAGCTACTAGCGGCGTCAAGGAATAATCCGATTATTATCCATTTTAAAAAGTCATGATTAAAAATTTTAAAGCACAGCAGCGTCTCAGAAGGCATATCCGAATTCGGGCAAGAGTTTCGGGCACTCCCACTCGTCCCCGTCTTGTTGTCTTCCGTAGTATCCGTCAGATTTCAGCTCAATTGATTGACGATACACAAGGAAAAACTCTTGCCAGCAGTTCTTCTCTGAAGATGAAACGAGCTAAGCCTATGGAATTGGCCAAGACTGTAGGTCTTGATTTGGCTAAGGCAGCTCAAAAAATTGGCATTACCGGTTGCGTTTTTGATCGTCGCGGTTATCTTTATCATGGTCGAGTGAAAATTTTGGCCGAAGGGGCTCGCGAAGGCGGACTTCATTTTTAAATTTCTAATATCTAATTTCTAATATCTAATGGGTAAACACAACCATGAACGGACGGCAATGAGAGAGGTAGAGAAGAAAGAGTTTGACGATGAAGTTTTGCAAATAGATCGTGTCACGCGCGTGGTTAAAGGAGGCCGCCGTCTGCGCTTCCGCGTTACGGTTGCCATCGGAGATCGACGCGGACGCGTGGGGATGGGTATCGGTAAGGCCGCTGAGGTTTCCAAAGCGGTTCAAAAGGCCGTCGCTTCCGCGAAAAAAAGGCTCATCCGAGTTCCTATCAATAAAAATGATAGTATCCCTCATGATGTTAAAATTAAGTATAAGGCGGCCCGAATGGTTATGTTTCCCGCTCTTCCGGGTACCGGAGTAATCGCAGGGGGCACGCTTCGTAAGATTCTGGAATTGGCCGGTGTTAAAAATGTTTTGAGTAAAAATTACGGAACGAGCAATCGCGTAGTGACCACTCAAGCGGTTATGCGGGCTTTGCAGAATCTCCGCCCTGTGGCTCCGAAGGATCAGAAAAAACATGAAGAGAAGAAAGCGCCTGTTTCCGATATGACTAAAAAGCCTTTCCAAAATCGTTCATCCAAAAAACCTCTTTCTTCCAAAAAAGATACGTCTGAAACGCCTGCCGCCCCCAAGATTGCCGAATAGTTTTCCCCTAACGCCCTTCATGTATGATTCAACTTCATTCACTTAAACCAAAGATCGGCGCGGCCAAACGCCCCCGCCGTCAAGTGGGTCGCGGAAATGGTTCCGGTCGCGGGACTTTCTGCGGACGTGGCTGTAAGGGGCAGGGTCAGCATTCCACTCCTGTGCGTCCCGGATTTGAAGGAGGACAAACCCCTCTCATCCGTCGTCTCCCTAAATTAAAAGGCTTTAAGAGTCCAACAAAAATTCTCTATCAAGTAGTCAATATCCAAGCTTTAAACAAATATTCCGGAGGGCAGGAAGTCAATTTTCAAACCCTTTTCGAACATGGGCTTATTAATCAAAAAGAAACACCTGTTAAAATTTTAGGAACAGGTTCTTTGGATAAGCCGCTCACCGTTCGTGTTCATAGGATCTCTCAAACGGCTAAAAAGAAGATCATCGCCGCCGGCGGAAAGGTGCTGTAATTTGTAACTCGTAACTTGTACTACTGTGTTTAAATATTTTCGTGAAATTTGGCATTCACCTACCCTGCGAACCAAAATTCTTTTCACGCTTTTTTTACTGTTTGTTTTTAGGCTGGCCGCGCATCTGACGCTCCCGGGAGTGAATGTGACTATTCTTCGTCGAATCTTCGAGCAAAATAGCCTTTTAGGCGTCTTTTCAGCGCTGACAGGAGGAAGCATGGAAAATTTTTCCATCGTGCTGATGGGACTTTCTCCTTATATCAATGCTTCTATCATACTTCAGCTAATGACCGTCGTTATTCCTTCGCTCGAAGCTCTTTCCAAAGAAGGGATGGAGGGGCAACGCAAGATCAATCAATACACTCGTTGGCTTACTATTCCGCTCGCGATTCTTCAGTCTTACGGCATGATCCTTCTTCTTAACCGTAGCGCCAATGGCCAGCTCATTCCGGACGCTAGCAGTTTCAGCGTTTTGCTCCCCCTCATGATCACGGTTACCGCGGGCACTGTTTTTTCTATGTGGCTTGGAGAGCAGATTACTGAACGCGGCATCGGGAATGGTATTTCTATTTTGATTTTTGCCGGCATCATTTCGGATATGCCTACCCGAATCGGACGCATGTTGGGCGTTGCTCAGGCGGGCGATAGCAGTAAAATGATCGATTTTCTCATTTTTATTGTCATTTCCGCCGTCATGTTGATTTTTGTCGTCCTCGTGACAGAAGCTCAACGAAATATTCCGATTACTTACGCCACTCGCGCGACGGGCGGCAAAGGTGAAAAGTCATTTCTTCCAATTCGCGTCAACCAGGCTGGCATGATTCCGATTATTTTCGCTATTTCGATTATCACTTTTCCTTCGGTTTTAGCCCAATTTTTTCAAGCCTCCGCTTCGCCAAAACTGAAAGCGTTTGCCGATTTTTTGCTCCAGTATTTTAATACGAATAATCCAACCACTATTTATTTGATATCGTACTTCCTCTTAGTGATCGCCTTTTCCTATTTTTATGTGAGTGTCACGTTTAATCCCGAGAAAATCGCTGATGACATCCAAAAACGCGGCGGCTTTATTCCAGGCATTCGTCCCGGACGCCAAACAGCCGAATTTTTAGGAAAGGTATCGAATCGTATGGATCTGTTTGGAGGCTTATTTATTGCTATTGTGGCGGTAGTTCCTATGTTGTTTACACGATATACCAGCCTCTCTTCCGGAGATTTGATTATTTCCGGCTCAGGAATGATTATCGTGGTTGGCGTTGTGCTTGAACTCATGCGCCAAATCAATGCCCAGCTTGTGATGCATGATTACGATAAGCTCTACTAGCTTTTAGTTATCAGCTCTTAGCTATTAGTCTGACTAAAAGCTAAACGCTAAGAGCTAAAAGCTTTTTTTATGGATATTCTATTATTCGGCATTCAGGGATCCGGAAAGGGAACTCAGGGGAAGCTTTTGGCGGAAAAATACGGACTCACTGTTTTTGAAATGGGCGGCGAATTGCGAAAAATGATTCAATCAGGCACTTCTTTGGGCAATCAGATCAAGACGATTGTCGAAAGCGGCCAATTGGTGAGCGCGGAGGTGATTATGGAGGTGGTTGAGTCATTTTTGTCCCATCACCCCGTGGATCGCCCGATTCTTTTTGACGGGATTCCGAGAACCTTTGATCAGGCTCGGTCTCTCGAAACGCTTCTTCGGCGACACGGTCGTTCCTATCACGGTATCTTGATCCATATTTCCCAGGACGAGGCCATTCAGCGGCTGACGAAGCGTCGCATTTGTTCCGCGTGTAAGGCAGTTTATCCCGCTGATTACCCAAAGGATGTTTGTGAAACTTGCGGTGCGGCCCTGGTTACACGCGCCGATGACAACACGGCCAGTATTCAAAAGCGTTTAGAAAATTACAATAAAGAAACGATTCCTCTCGTGGAACATTATCGTTCTCAGGGGCTTCTGACTGAGATTAATGGCGCGCAACCTATTCCCGCGGTTACTCAAGAGCTTTTTCATAAGACGGAGTCCCTATTTTTTTTCTAAAATGACTCCTATTTATATTAAAACTCCTGAGGAAATCGTTCTTATGCGAGAATCGGGCAGGATTCTTCAAAAAGTTCTGAATGCCACTTGCGCTCGAGCTAAAATGGGTGTGACTACGCGAGAATTGGATATTTTTGCTGAATCCATGATCCGTGATCTCGGAGGTGAGCCTAGTTTTAAGGGGTATCATGGCTATCCGGCGGCTCTCTGCACTTCCGTTAATGAACAGGTGGTTCATGCGATCCCGTCGGATTATGCGCTTAAAAGCGGCGATATCGTTGGTATTGACGCAGGTGTTTATTACCGCGGTTTTCATACGGATGCCTGCAAAACGGTTATTATCGGCTCCGCGCCACCTGAAGTTCGTTTTTTTGTTCGCGTAACCAAAGAAGCCCTTGACCAGGCGATTAAACAAATTAAAGCCGGTGTGGCTGTCGGAGACATCTCTGCGGCGATTCAGCGCGTATTAGAACGGCAAGGATATAGTCCGGTTATTGAGTGCACGGGACATGGTGTAGGGCGACAGCTTCACGAAGAGCCCGATATTTGTAACGCGGGACAGCGTGGCACAGGACCGCAACTACGCGCGGGCATGACTATCGCTATTGAGCCTATTTCCGCTATGGGCAGCGGCGGGATCGAGACTCTTTCGGATGGGTGGACTATTATTACCCGCGACCGCAGTCTTTCAGCCCATTTTGAACATACGGTCTTAGTGACTGAAACGGGGGCTGAAATTCTTGCTTAAGCGCTTATTATTTTTGCCATAAATCGATTAGAAAAAAGAGTCGAAAATTCTCTTGCGCCCCCCATTCTAATCGTGTAAAATCTGTCCGCTTTTGTGAGTTTTTGCGACTTATGACCAAAGAAGTGATTGAAGTAGAGGGAGTGATTCTGGAATGTCTTCCCAATACTACGTTTCGGGTAAAACTTCTTGATCCCCATTATCAAAATCATGAGATTTTGGCTCATATATCAGGTCGCGTGCGGATGAATTATATCCGTATCCTTCCTGGTGATTATGTGACGGTCGAAATGACTCCTTATGATTTGACTAAAGGGCGGATTGTTTATCGTCATAAAGGTATTCCTCAGCCTAAACAAGAAATTCCTCCTCCTCTCTCTACTTCCGCCTCTTAATTTTTTAAGCCCATGAAAGTTCGCGCTTCTGTAAAAAAAATTTGTGACAAGTGCAGTGTCATCCGTCGAAAAGGAGTGGTTCGTGTGATTTGCCCAAAATCCAAAAAGCATAAACAAAGACAAGGCTGAAGAACGTCTGACGATTGACACATGACACTTGACCAGAAAGCATTTCAAAGTCAGATGTCAAATGTCAGGCGTCAGATGTAAAAATTTTATCTTATAAAATTTTGAAATGCGTGTTGCCGGAATCAATTTACCTAAAGGAAAGCGTATAGAGGCCGCGTTAACTTATGTTTACGGCATTGGCCGCTCCCGGAGCCGCCAAATCCTGGATCAATTAAAAATTGATAAAAATAAGCGCGTTGAAGCTATCACAGATGAAGAAGGCGATCGTATCCGTGAGACGGTTTCAAAATGGATATTAGAAGGTGACTTAAGACGTAAAATCGCCACGGACATTAAGCGTTTGCAAGAAATCGGTTCTTATCGTGGCTATCGTCATCGTCGGCGTCTTCCCGCCCGTGGACAGCGGACTCGTACCAATGCCCGCACTAAGCGCGGCAAGCGCGTGACGGTTGGCAGCGGTCGCGTTAAAGAATCCAAGACATAAAAATTCGAAATTTGTAACTTGTAATTGGATATGACTGAAATCAAACCCAAGCCTAAGGACGCTTCCGCCTCCGCTGGAGCTTCCTCCTCCGCTCCCGCTACGGCGGACAGATCGGCGGACAAGCCTATTGCCGCCACACCAGCCGCAGCTGTTCCTGCCGGTAAAAAGGTTGCCAAGAAGCGGGTTCGCAAAGTAGTTTCTCAGGCGCATGCCTATATTATGGCTTCTTATAATAATACGATTATTTCCATTACAGAACCTAATGGCGAGCTGATTGCCGCGGCCAGTTCAGGATCGGTTGGTTTTAAGGGAAGCCGGAAAGCTACTCCTTACGCCGCCCAGGTGACAGCGGAAAAAGTGGTTGAAAAATTAGCTCCTTATGGCGTAAAAAGCCTCAAAGTTTTCATTAAAGGCGTTGGAACCGGACGCGAACAAGCGGTTCGGGGTCTCCAAGCCGCGGGGCTTGATCTGGATGCGATTTTTGATATTACAGCGATGCCTCATAATGGATGCCGTCGCAAGAAAGCCCGTCGAGTTTAACTTTAATTGAAAATTAAAGATTGAAAATTAAAAATTAATTTATCATCTTCAATTTACTATGCGTTATACAGGTCCAAAAGCACGTTTATGCCGTCGAGAAGGAGTCAATCTTTTTGGAAACGAGAAGTATACCAAAATTATGCGTAATTCCGGTTCCCGCCCCGGCATGCACGGTGAACGCTATGCTAAATTGAGTGAATATGGCCGCCAACTTCGCGAGAAACAAAAGGCGCGCAGTATTTTCGGCATTTCCGAAAAACAATTTCATAATTATTACAAAAAGGCCGTTCGACAACCCGGCCAGAGCGGTGAAAATCTTTTGCGTCTTTTGGAACTGCGTTTGGATAACGTGATGTATGTTTCTCAATTTGCCGTCACTCGTTTGCAAGCCAGACAACAAGTAGGGCATGGACATTTTTTGCTCAATGGCCGTCGCGTCGATATTCCCTCTATCCAAGTTCAGGCGGGTGATAAGATCCAGGTTCGTCCAAAACTAAAGACTTCCCCGCTTTATCAGGGATTTGAAAAATTGAAAGACTATTCTCCAAAATGGATGAAGGTCGATCTTAAGAATTTGATGATCGAAATTACTGATATTCCTCAGGCAGATGAATTGGAAAAGAGCGTGGACAGCAAATTGATTGTTGAGTTTTACTCTCGTTAATTCCCTCCTTTATTTTTTAATTTTCATTCCATGCATATTATTCAGGAAGAGATCGGTTTACCTAGAATTAAAACCGAAAGTTCTGGAAAAAATCTTGCACGTTTTGTCATGGAACCACTTCCTTCCGGATATGGGATGACCGTGGGCAACGCGCTTCGTCGCGTGCTTCTTTCTTCTCTGCCAGGGGCCGCTGTAAGCGCTATTAAAATGGAGGGCGTTACGCATGAATACACCACTCTCCCAGGCGTTCAAGACAGTGTTTTGGATATTATTCTGAATCTTAAGCAGCTTTGTGTTCGAAAACATACCAAGGATCCAGAAGTGGTTCATTTAAAAGCCACAAAAGAAGGTATCGTTACCGCTAAGGATATTCAGCATTCGAGTGATATTGAGATTTTGAACCCTGATCTCTATATCACCACCATTACCGCTAAAAAGGCAAAAGTGGCTATGGATATCACAATCACGAAGGGAGTGGGGTATGTCCCCGTCTCCCTGCGAAAGAAGCTTGATCAGGAGATCGGGCTGATTTTGGTTGACGCTCTTTATTCTCCTGTTCGGAAAGTCCGCTATAATGTTGAGAATACGCGCGTGGGCCAGATGACTGATCTTGATCGATTGATTGTTGAAGTCGAAACTAACGGTTCGATGATGCCTGAAGAGTCTTTAAAATTCGCCGCGGATCTTTTGTCGTCTTATTTTAATCTTTTCACGATTGAAGGGGAAACTGTGGAACCGGAATTCCAAGCGGATATTCAGCGAGTGAAAGAGCTGGAGCGCGTGGAAGAAGAAGAGGAATCCAAAAAGGAATCCTATACACCAATCGAAATTCTTAATTTTTCTCCACGCACGCTTAATTCTTTGATCAACGGAGGCATCGGTTCGATCGAACAGTTGGTCAAATGCACTCCCAGCAAATTATCCAATTTCCGAGGTTTCGGAAAGAAGGCAATGAGTGAAGTGGATGACGCACTCGCCGGACGCGGATTGAAATTGATGAGTGAGGGAGAAGAATCTTAAAGAACACCTGAGAACTGACATCTGACAATTGATCAGAATTCCAAAAAGCTAATTGTCAAAAAATTTTATTTATATTTACGAATCCTGAACTTTGAAATCTTATGCGTCACTTAGTTAAAAATAAGCGGATCAGCCGTAATAGTCCTCAAACCAGGGCGATGTTGCGTACTATGGCCGCGTCTCTTGTTCTGCATGAAAAGATCGAAACAACTCTTCCTAAGGCTAAATTACTAAAGGCTTATTTTGAACGCCTGATGGATCGCGCGAGAAAGGCAAAAACACCTCTAAACGCTCATCGTACTTTAAATATCGAACTTTTTGATCCACGCGCTTCTTATAAGATGGTTGAGGAGTTATTGGTTCGTTTTAAGGATCGAAAATCCGGCTATGTTCGCATTACTCATTTGGGCTTTCGTCCAGGGGATGCCGCCATCAAAGCTCAAATTGCTTTCGTATAATTCTTGAATTTATTTATGACTAAGACCACGCTCCCCAAACTTCAGACAAAATCTGAAAAACAATGGTATTTAATTGACGCCAAAGGACAGACTTTGGGTCATTTAGCCACTAAAGTTGTTGATCTTTTACGCGGTAAAAATAAGGTAATTTTTACTCATCATGTGGATGTTGGCGCCTATGTCGTCGTTATCAACATGAGCGAAATTCACGTTACCGGTAAAAAGGAATTGGATAAAGATTATTTCCATCATACGCGCTATCCGAATGGCCTACATCGCGAGGTATTGGGAGATCTTCGCAAAACAAATCCCGCAAAGATTCTCCAGGATGCCGTTTCCGGCATGCTCCCCCGCAATCGTTCCAGACGCTTTGTTATGGAGCGACTTAAGATTTATGCCGGTGAGCAACATGAGCATATCGCCCAAAAACCTGAATCGGTTACCCTATAAAATTTAAATGCGTAACTCGTAATCACTAAGTGATCCCTTTGGGACTTGTAACTTGAAATTTAACATCTGACTATTATGCCCAAGAAGGCCAAAATAATCGAAAAAGTTTCTGAAAAAAAAGTTCCCGCCGAGCGGAAATGGAAGTATTTTTACGCGAATGGAAAGCGCAAAACGTCGGTTGCCCGTGTCCGTTTATATCAAGATGGAAAGGGGAATATTGAAGTTAACGATCGTCCCATTCAAGACTATTTTTTTGGAGCTTTGATCGGTAACGTGAAGGCCCCTTTAAAACTTACTAACACGACCAAACAATTTGATGTGGTAGCTCGTGTGATTGGCGGCGGAGTTTCTTCTCAGGCTGACGCGGTGCGCCATGGCATTGCCAAAGCTCTTTTGCAGTTTGACCCCATTTTACGTCGTGATTTGAAGCATGCCGGATTCCTGACGCGCGACGCCCGCATTAAAGAACGCAAAAAGTTCGGTCTCAAACGCGCTCGTCGCGCTCCACAGTGGTCGAAACGGTAGAAGGCATATTCGTTCGCTTTTTGCTTTTGATGTATTCGATTATCGCTGGAAGGACTGAGAAGAAGATGATACCCAAGATTACCATCGTGAAGTTCTTTTTGACGAATGGGATATTTCCGAAGAAATAGCCTCCCGAGAGAAAGAGCGTGACCCAAGCGGCGCCTCCGATGATGTTGTAGAGGAGGAAGTGCGAATAATTCATTTTACCGACGCCAGCCACAAAAGGGGCTAGTGTCCGGACGATCGGAGCGAAACGCGCGAGGATGATGGTTTTATTGCCATATTTTTTGTAAAATTCCTCGGTTTTTTTTAGGTGAGACTCTTTGATGAATCGTATTTTTTTTCCTTCAACCAATTTGATCTCCAGCGTATGTCCGATCCAGTAGTTGACGGTGTCTCCCAGGATCGCGGCCGCGCCCAAAAGAACCAGGAGCAAACCCAGGTTGAGTGACTTTGTCGCCGCGAGCGCTCCGAGGGCGAATAGGAGCGAGTCCCCCGGAAGAAACGGCGTGACGACGAGTCCTGTTTCGCAAAAAATTACGGCGAATACGATGGCATAGACCCAGGGGCCGTAGGCCTGTACTAGGGCGATCAGGTTGGCGTCGAGATGAAGGATTAGGTCGATCATATTGTATTTTGAATTACTGATAGCGGACCCGATTGTGGTTTAATTTGTACGTTTTTCTTTGATGAAGGCCAACAAGATGAGCGAGAGGACGGTGAGGCCCAGAGAAAAGTATAGCGGGCTAAGGAGGCCACTTTTATCCCATAGGAGACCAGCGAGGAGCGACGAGGGGAGCGCACAAAGTCCTACGATCATTCGAAGGCCGCCAAGAACGCTCGCTTTATATTCCGGAGGCGCCAGTTCCGAGACAAACGCGGCCTGCACAGGTTCCAAAGCCCCTTTATGAAGGCCATAGAGAGCGAACACAATAATAATCATGATCAGGTTCTGCGATATGATCAGGCTAGCGCATGCAAGGCCCCATAGCCCATAGGCGATCCAGAGCACGAATTTTCGGCCCTTTTTATCTGCCAATTTCCCAAACGCAATGGAGACAAGCGATGCGACGGCTGAAAAAAGAAGGTAAAGCAGAGGTAGAGCGATGGGCTTGACGCCGAATCGATTCGCGTAAATCATTAAAAAGGAATAGCTGAAAGCGCCGAGCGCGAATAAGGCGCTCATCCCGAAAAATAGCTTTAAATTTCTAGTGAGATGTTTTAGTTTGATTCCTTTAAAAATTTTTGTTTCAGATGTTTTTTTTTCTTTTATGAAAAAAAACACCAGGAGTACCGCTACCACTGAAGGGATCGAAGCGATGAGAAAAAGTTGCTTATAGCTCAACCATTGAAATAAAAGAATGCTAAGAATAATGCCTACGGTTGCGCCCAGATTGTCCATCATTCTTATAATTCCAAAATTTTTTCCGCGATTTTTATGAGTGGAAACTTCCGCAATAATGGCATCCCGGGGCGCCGCACGCATTTTTCCCGCCCGATCCAGTATTCGAAAGGGGATGAGCTCCTGCCATACCGTTGAGAAGGCATATCCGACGCGCGAAAGACCTCCACAGCAATATCCTAACCACACAAACACTTTCCTTTTTTTGATTCTATCTGAGATATATCCTGAAATAGCCTGAGAAAGAGACATTAAGGCCTCTCCAAGGCCATCAATTAAGCCCAGGATAGCCATATTCGCCCCCAGCACGCTTGTGACAAAAACCGGCCACAGCGGGGCGATCATGTCCGAACCCATGTCATTTAAAAAAGAGGCAAGCGCGAAAATTCTGACGGTTTTTTTAGACTCCTTCATGAAATATATGTTTTATTGAGGATAGAGAAATCCCTAAAGTTCTAAACGATACCATTTTTTTTCTTTATTTTCATGAAAATAAGTAGTTTTTTGTGTTTCATCCCATTGAATGACGTCGATCAAAAAATTGGTTTTAGTTATTAGTTGTTCTGTGACACCCGAAGAGATATCAAAAACGTTTATGGAGGTTAATCCGTTGTCTACCGTAATATAAATAAAACGCTGCGGATCAATCCAGCCTATCAAAGAGATGTCGATTGTAGCATTGAGAGGCCGTGTTTCTCCTGTCGTATTTAACATAAAAATCTGTTTGGCTTCATTGTTGTATAAAATTCCCGCATTATCAGGAGCCCAGTTGATGCTATAGGCTATTTCAGAAAGAGGTTTTTTTTGACGCGTCCCTTTTATGATATTCATTAGATATAAGTCGGCTCCATTTTGTCCTATAGTCCATTCTTCGCTAGGTGACGTGTAAAATGTCAGAGCTCCTTTGATATTGATAAGACTCGTGATGACCTTAACGCCTTCTTTTTTTTGTATTTTGACGCGATTATCAGCGGGATCCAGAAAGACCAAATTCCCCTCGCCCGCCGCGGCGGGGAACCTTGGGCTTCCCTCGACCGAAATCAATTGTGCTATTTTAAGAAGGGTGATCGTTAGGTCTGTCGTCTTGTTTCGTTCCACGCCTATTGCTTTGGTGGCGGGATGATAGCCATCCTTTTTAATCGTGAGAAGGTGCGGCCCTGTTTTTAATGTTAGAAGACATTGTTTTTTGACACAGGGAATCGTTTTGTTTTCACTATCCACTGTGGCGTTTCTCACATTGGTTTGAATGCGGACATCCCCTTTATCGAGCACGTAGAACCAGACGATAATGAGAATGATCGCCAGAAGAAAGGGGCTCACGAAGAGCAGTTGTTTCCATCGATTCATAGGCTGATATTTTGAATGTGATTGATATTTATTTTATCGTTGATGTATTCGATGGCGATTAGATCGACTCGCCAGCGCGTTTCCGCCCGTTTTTTTTCATTAAGCCACCACTGCGCGGTCTTGATGATCCGTTGCCATTTTTTGGCCGTGATTGATTCTTCAGGTGTTCCGAAGACGAGATTTTTTCGTAGTTTAACTTCAATGAATGTCAGCTCTTTATTCGTCGGATCAAAGGCGATCAGATCGATCTCTCCGCAGCGTTTCCGGTAGTTTCTCCCGAGGATTGTATAGCCTTTTTGACGCAGGTATTCCAGCGCGACATCTTCCCCATTTTGTCCTGAGATCTGATTTCGCATCAAGTAAAAAAAGATAAGGTAATACTCGCTCCGAGGGGAATAATGAGATTGTCGTCGATTTCAAAGCCGAATATGCGGATATTCGGGATTTCCAGAAACATAGCCACGCAGGCGGTCGCCAGGGCGGCAAAAATATTATGAGAAAAATAGTACGCGATAGGAAGGCATCCCAAAATCCCCACCAGCGTTCCTTCCAGATATTTATGGGGATTGAGGCGAGTTTTGATACGCCCCCATTGCCGACCAACGACATTGGTCAGTGAATCGCCAACGCTTAAGATTAGAATTCCGGCATAGGCTGTTTCCGGCGTCTTTTCAAAAATCCATAGTACTAGAAAAGAGCCGATCGTGAAAAAAAGCATGCCGCGCCCCGGGAAATTTAAAAGATGATGCTCGCGTTCAAAAATTCGCAACAAACGTTCCACGAAGGAAGCTTTTTTCTTTAGAACCAGCCATGATGTTAGCGCCCCCCCTAAAATGATGAGAAAAAGTAAAGGCAGGGGGAGAAAACCGTAAAAATGCAAGATTACCAGAACGAATCCATAAATCGTGTGCAAAATTTGTCGACGGAATTCAAGTTCGTGCATTTAAAACCCAATTACAAATTCAACGGAAATATGATAACGTAAATACGCTTGTAAGGCCATCTTAGAATGATTTTTACACGTTCCCAACTTGAAGCGCAGGAGGTATCCCGTTTGGCGTCGTATGCGGTGAAAAGCGGGCAATCGCGCGGACGTTTTTATACGGAAAAATCCGATCTTACCCGTACTTCTTTTCAACGCGATCGTGATCGCGTGATTCATTCCAAGGCGTTTCGTCGTTCCAAGGGCAAAACTCAGGTTTTTGTGGCGCATTACGGCGACCACTACCGGTCACGCATGATGCATAGCATGGAGGTGGCGCAAATCAGCCGCGACATGGCGAGGACGCTTGGGCTCAACGAAGATCTGGCCGAGACGATCGCCTTGGCGCATGATCTGGGACACACGCCTTTCGGTCACGCAGGGGAGACAACCCTTCATGAAATGATGCAGCCGTACGGCCTTCGTTTTGAGCACAACGAGCAAAGTCTGCGCATTGTCGAGCGGTTGGAGTATCGGTATGCCGATTTTATCGGACTCAATCTGACGTACGAGGTCCGCGACGGGCTCATCAAACACCGCACGACGTACGATCATCCCCCAAAGCGCGGATTTGGATCCGCGCCTTCAGGGGTGGAGATTGATCATCCCATGGCTTCTCTGGAAGCCCAGCTTGTGAATCTGGCCGACGAGATCGCTTATCAAAATCATGACATTGACGACGGATTACGTTCGGGAATTCTGACTGTTAAAAAACTTAATGGAATCGCTCTCTGGAAAAAAGCCCAAGAGGGAGTAACCATGGAGCCGGGTGAAGAGGTTTGGATCTCGATGACGGTAAGCGCTTTGATTAAGCTCATGATTCATGATGTCTGCCGTCACAGCGATGCGCTTCTTAATCATCATTTTATTCGGACGCTTGAGGATGTTTATCAAACCGCCGCGCCGCTCATTGCCTTTTCGCCCGAGATGCAAATGATGAATGATGAGCTTAAAATGTTTCTCCACAGTCATTTTTATCAGTCCGAAGGGGTGACCAAATATAATTTGACCGGTCAAAAAGCGATCCAGGTTCTTTTCGCGTATTTTATGGATCATTTTGAAGCGATTCCTTTGGATCCGCGCGCGGATCGGACCGAGCCTCGCGCTATCCTTGTCAAGGATTACGTTGCCGGAATGACAGACAACTTCGCGCTGGAAATGTATCGTAAATTATAATCGAATAGCGGCTCGTATCGTAGCTCGTATTGTAGATCCAATTGTAGACGACCATCCGAGCCACTATCCGATCAACTATTCTAGCTACTATACGAAATTATGCAATGCCCCAAGTGTAAAAATCTGGATACCAAGGTGATCGATTCCCGTCTAACCGAGCAGGGGCGCGTGATCCGACGACGACGCGAATGCGATCAATGCGGCCGACGTTTCACCACCTTTGAGCGGGCTGAAATGGCGAGTTTAATGGTTAAGAAAAAGGACGCGACGTTTGAGCCCTACAATCGCAGTAAACTGGAAAGCGGCATCTGGATCGCCTGTGGAAAACGGCCTGTCACTCAAAATCAAATAGACGACATGATCAGCGGCCTTGAAGAGCGCTGGAGCGCCAATAAGAAAATGATCTCCAGCCAAACGATCGGAGAAGATGTCATGAAAGCGCTCAAAGCTCTCGACCACATCGCCTACATCCGTTTCGCCAGCGTGTATCGGCAGTTTAAAGACGTGGAAGAATTTAAAGAAGAATTGGGAAAGCTCCTCAAATAATCCTATTTAATGATTTTCGTTCAGATATTTAAACGCGGCGTCCAATTGCGGATCGCGACCTTTCTGAAAATCGTCGGTTGTGCGTGCAACGGTTAAATTCGGCGTGATACCGACTTCCGTAATATTTTTGTCGTTCGGCGTATACCATTTAGCGATAGTAACACGAAGACTTGAACCGCCAATCAGATTGTCTACTTCCTGAACGGTTCCCTTTCCAAAGCTTTGTTCCCCGATGAGATAGGCGCGTTTATAATCCTGTAACGCGCCCGCAACGATTTCAGAGGCGGAAGCACTTCCTTTGTTAATGAGCACGACCATGGGAAGCGTGGTGACGCGCGCTTTCCCATTAACATAAATGACTTCGTCGTCGGCAGGATCACGTTTTTTAATCGTAACGACTTTCCCCTTTTCAATAAATTCAGAGGCGATTGCCACGGCACTGTCCAGATAGCCACCCCCATTGAATCTTAGATCCAAGATAAGTCCCTGAGGGCTTTTACTGAGCGCTTTGTTAATGGCCTGACTAAATTCTTCCTGTGTTTTATTGCTGAATTGATTGATTTCGATAATCGCTATATTGTCTTTCATCCTCCAATTCACTGAGTCGATATTAATGGCGTCCCGCACTATACGAATCTCGAAAGATTTTTCCGTGTTTTTTCGGAGAATTGTGAGCGTAACCGGAGAACCCTTCGGACCACGGATCTTATTCACCGCTTGTTCCAAGGTGAAATTTCCGGAAGGCTGACCGTTTATTTTTATGATGACATCTTCAGGCTGGAGACCCGCTCGCGATGCCGGGGATTTTTTAAGCGGAGATACAACCGTTAGCTGATTGTTTTTTAAAGTAAGCTCCGCGCCAATGCCGCCATCCAGCATTCCTTCAAGATTATTTTGGAATTCCTGATTTTCTTTAGGGTTCATGTAGGCTGTGTAAGGATCGCCAAAGGAGGTAACGAGTCCATGAATAGCTCCATCTAACATTTTGTTATAATTTATGGAATCCGGATCAGCATATTTGTCATTGAGGATCTGCCACGCGTCCCAAAAAAGATCCATGTCGATATTTTTCAGAAGGAGACTGTCGGTCGCTGAATAAATGTTGGTTTTCTGCACTTTTTCCAGCTGAATGCGCATGTGGCTGGCGCCCACATTCCATCCAAGGATGAATACAAAAAACACCAGAATAAGCAGCCCCACATATTTTGGAGCGGAAGGGCTTTCTTTGTGTTGTCTTTTGAATGATTGAAAGGGTGTGTTCATAGTGCGCTAGATATTTTTTAGAAAAAAATGAATCGGGCTAATGGCTTTTGTATGAGCTTTTTTTTCATCCACTTCTATCATAACAGCATTGAAAATACAAGGTCCGGACGGAACGACAATTTTAAAGGGAGTTTGATAAATAAAACTTTTTACGATTTCATTTTTTTCAATGCCAATAACGGAGTCGGCGGGCCCTACCATTCCTACATCTGTCATGTAAGCCATACCTTCTGACGTAATTTCAGCATCGGCGGTTTGGACATGCGTGTGTGTCCCAAAAAGCGCGGTGACGCGGCCATTCACGAAGTGCTTCATGGCGATTTTTTCGCTGGTCGCTTCGGCATGAAAATCGATCAGAATGGCGTCCATTTTTTTATGCTCAAATTGTTTTAGAATTCCATCGACGGTTCGAAAGGGGCAGTCGTAATGATGCTTCGAAAACACGCGGCCGATCAGGTTGATGACGAGGATTTTACGCCTTTCCTTTTCAATCACCTGAAACCCTTTGCCATGATTGCCCGGCGGGAAGTTGGCGGGTCTTAGGATTTTCGTGTTTTCTTTGTTTACTTCGGCTAGGATTTTTTCATCCGCCCAGGTATGATTTCCCGTTGTAAAAAGATCGATTTCTTTCTCAAGTTCCCGATAGGCTTTTAAATTGACCCCTTTTCCGTGAGCCATGTTTTCCCCATTCGCGATCACGAGGTCGATGGCTCGTTCTTTTTTGAGGGTCGAAACGATTTTTTGGATCGTCTCACGCCCCGGTCGCCCGAAGATATCGCCGATGAATAAAATATTCATATTTCGTATTGCGACTCGGATGGCGGCTCGAATAGTGGCTCGGATGGTCGTCTACAATACAATTCGACCCACAATACGAGCTACGATACGAGCCGCCATCCGAATTAATTAAAGAATCCTTTGGATTGCGGTTTGATATTTAGTTTCGCGTCTTTTGCCAGCTGTTCGTAGAGCTCGCGGTCTTTTTTAGAGAGCTTCGTCGGGATTTCTACATCTATTTTTATAAAATGATCGCCTTTCGTGCCGGCGCCGACCTTGGGAACGCCATATCCTTTAAGTTCGAACACTTTGCCGCCGGGCGTCCCCGCCGGGATCTTAAGCGCGGCGTCCCCGTGAATGGTTTTTACCTGAATTTCGTCTCCCAAAATCGCCTGAAGCACGTGAATTTTTCGCGTGGTATGGATGTCGTCTTTTACTCGTTCAAATTCACGGCTTGGAGTGACTTTGATGTGTACGTAAAGGTCTCCCGGTTCGCCCCCTTGGCGACCGATTTCTCCTTTTCCGTTGAGGCGGATGGCGGCTTTGTCAAAAATTCCGGCTGGGATCCTCACGGTGATCCGATTGCGTTCATGGGTTCTTCCTTCGCCGTGGCACTTGGCACATTTTTTGTCGGCTTTTTCTCCGCTTCCTTCGCATGTTCTGCAGACGGTGGCGGTTTGGATTTGCCCCAACGGCGTGCGTTGAACACGTATCTGTTGGCCCGTGCCCTGGCACGTGTGGCAGGTCACGATCTTACTTCCGGGCTCAGCGCCTTTTCCTTTGCAGTGTGCGCAGAGAATGAGGCGGGAGTATTCGATGGGTTTTTCGGTTCCCTGCACGGACTCTTCGAATGAGACGTTGATCGCGATTTCAATGTCGTCCCCGCGTTCCGGGCCGGCCGACCCCCTCCGTGTTCCTCTTCCGAAAACTGAGCTGAAAATGTCGCCGAAAGAACTTCCGAAATCGAACGCGCCGTTGAAATTTCCGAAATCAAATCCATTGAAATCGAACCCTCCCGGGCCCGCCGGGCCGTTGCCCACGGAGCCAAACTGGTCGTATTGGGCGCGTTTTTGCGGATCGCTCAGGACTTCATAGGCCTGGTTGATTTCTTTAAATTTTTTTTCGGTCTCCGCGTCCTTTTTGCCGCTGACGTCCGGATGATATTTTTGCGCCAGTTTGCGATAGGCGCGCTTGATTTCCGATACGTCCGTCTTTTTATCGACGCCGAGAATTTTGTAGAGGTCGTCCATTTCAATTAATTTTTAAACCGTTTATTCACCACGTTCCAGTCAGTATTTAAGAGGAAGGTTTCCAGATAATCCGCTTTTTTGGTTCCGTAGTCAATCATGTAAGCATGCTCCCAGCAGTCGAGCGCGAGGACGATGTCTTGATAGGCGGGCAAGCCGATGTGGTGCTCGAATAGGATGTAGTTGTGGAGCATGCCGTCCACTTTATTCTTGGTGGTGAGCACCCAACCGGGGGTTGAGATTCCGGAGGCCTTGAGGTCTTTGAGGTAATCCTCGACGGAGCCGAACGAGGCGATGACTGCCTCCTCAAATGCCTCGGATCTTTTGCCGCGGTTGCCGCCACTCAGGTTTTCGAAATACGCCTGGTGCAGATAGGCGCCGTTGAAGGCGACGACTTCCCGGCGCTTGAGTTCGCTGTACTCGCCGAAGGAGTAATTGGCAAGACTACGGTCCGCCTTGGCGAGTTTTCCTTCGATTTCGTTGAGTTTTTTAATGTAGCCTGCGTAAAGACCCAGATGGGCTTCAATTTGAGGCGCGCTCAGACCTTCGAGCTTGCCTATGAGATGGCTAAAATCTTTGATTTGATGAGACATATGATCTTTTATTTTAAGTTTTTAATTAATTCTTTTATGGAATAAGGCCTAACTTCTTCGGACAAAGAGGTCGTAATGCCTTTTCGGGACTCAAAGAGCTCAGGGAAGCTCGGTCGCGATTTGTCCTGATACAAGACGCCGAGCATGATCTCTTTTTCAAGATCTTCAGACGCTTCACGGGCCCTTTTGAGATTGGTCGGGTCGTAATTTTTTTGTTGGTCTGTATAGCGCACGCGATCCCAAAACCACTTTGCGGACGTGACTTTATTAAATGTGGGACACAACTGCATGATTTCGATGAAAGCGAACCCTTTGTGACGCAGACCCGCGCGAATGATTTCGGTCATGTGTTTTACGTCGCTACTGAATCCTCGCGCCACGAAGGTCGGGTTCAGTCCTAACACAAATTGGCAGGTGTTCATGGGTTGCAGTACCACTCCATCAGGCGTGCCGTTCATGGCCTGCCCTTTGCGCGTCAGAGCGGATGCTTGGCCAATGGTGAGGCCGTAATTCTCGTTGTTGTGCAGGATGAAAACCATGGGATAGTTGCTGCGAACAGAGTGGACGAGATGGTTGATGCCTTCGCTAAACGTGCCGCCGTCGCCGCCTTCGGCGATGACTTTTATTTTCGGGTTGGCAAGGCACGCGCCGGCCGCGACGCTCACCACGCGGCCGTGGAGGCCGTGAAGCGTGTAACCGTTGATTTTGTCGGCGCCGTTGCCGTTGCAACCGATGTCGAAACAGAGGAGCGTTTCATGCGGTTTGATTCCTTCGAGCACGAGCGCGCGCTCCAATGCTTTTTGGATTCCGTAGTCGCCACAGCCGCTGCACCACGTCATGACTTCCGTGGATTCATAGGCCATGAAGTCCTTTTTTTTGGCCGCGAGTTCGCGAAGGTACGATGATTGATTGTTGGGACAGGACATGAGTGACGAGTTACGAGTGACGAGATATGTAATCGGTGACGTCTTCCATACAAAACGGGCGGCCGTTCCATTGGAGAAGGCGGCCTTTGAAGCGTAGATTGGGTAAGGCTTCAATCAAGTTGCCGAGTTGGCCCTGATAGTTTCCTTCGATCAGGTGGACGTTTTGGTTGTCTCTGAAGAACTGCGTGAGCGTGGCTGTTTTGAACGGCCAAAGGTAATCGAAATGGAGATAATTTACGGTTATTCCTTTTTCTTTGCAGTTTTGAATTGCGTCGAGCACGGCGTTTTTGCTACTACCCCAGCCGACAAATGAAATGGCGGCGCCCTTTTTAACTCCGTGGATTGTTGGTTCAGGGAGCGCTTTTTCGATCGTCTCCATTTTTTTCATGCGTTTCGCGATCATGGCGCTCACTTCGGCGCCCTCTTCCGTGAGCACGCCGTCTTCTTTGTGCTCGTCGCCGTTGCCATAGAACCAAGTTTTGCCACTTCCCGGAATCCATCGTTTCGATAGCCCGTTTTCCGTGATTTTAAAACGGTCTGAAGCTTTGAGAGTTTCGAGCTCTTTCGGGTCTGTTACCAATAAACCGCGCTTAATTGGAATTTTTCCTTCTTCAAACGGCGGCACGGTCGTCTGCATTTCGCAGATGGTTTTTTCCGTGAGTACGATCACGGCCGTCTGGAATTCATCCGCATAATTCATGGCGTGCTGGATCAATTCGTAGCACGACGCGGGATCGCTGACGCCGATGACCACGCGCGCGAATTCGCCATGGCCGGAATGGATGGCCAGATTCAGATCGGCTTGCGCGCTCCATGTGGGAAGCCCGGTAGCAGGCCCCGGCCGCTGGGCAATGACGATCACGAGCGGCGTCTCGATCATGCCCGCGAGCGATACGGTTTCCGTCATCAAATCGTAGCCGCCACCGGAGGTGGCGACGAGGGCCCGCGTGCCCATGAACATCGATCCCACGGCCATTTGCGCCGCTGTGATCTCATCTTCGGCCTGTTTCACGAGCAGGCCTGTTTCACGCGCGTATTCGGCCATGTATGTCAGGATCGAGCTCGCGGGGCTCATGGGATAGGCGTAGTACGCGCGCACGCCCGCCTGGATCGCGCCGAGCGTGATCGCCTGGTTGCCGTTGACGAGGATGGTGTCGGGGGTTTGGGTGGGCGCGCCATGGCACGCCCCTACAAAACCCCCGTTCCCTTCTTGGGCGGAAAATCCGACGCGGACGCATTGAAGATCGATTGTGAGCAATTTCGGCTTATTCGCGAACTGTTTTTCAATCCCTGTTTCTAATGGTTTTAGATCGAATCCCAAGAGGCGCCACAAAAGTCCTAAAAGAACCATGTTCGCCATCAATTCCGTGCCGCCGAGCGAGTAGGCGAGCGTGCGCGCTGGAAGGTAGATCATGTGAATGCCGCGCTCTTTGGCCCGCGTTTCCAGATTTGGGATGCTCTGATGACGCTCGAATCCGTGGATCAATACGCCGCCGGGTTTCACGATATTCATGTATTCCACTAATCCCGGCCGATCCAAGGCGATCACGAAATCAACCGATTTGCTCAGCGAGTGGAGCGGTTCGGCGCTGAAGTCGATTTGAAGATTGGAGTGGCCGCCTTTGATGAGCGAAGGGTATTCGCGGTCGGATACGACATAGAACCCCATTCCCTTGAGGGCTTTCGAGACGATATTCCCCACACTGAGGAGACCCATACCGCTTTCGCCTGCGACTTTAATAACGGTTCGTTTCATAATAGTTTAGAAAGTCCTTCGGCCCATTTTTGAATGAGCGTGTCGAGGAATGGGACAGGGGAGCGACTGATTTTGAGGGCTGGACAGACGAGTTCACCGCCTGCCCCCTTGATCGCTTCTTCTATAATGGTCGCCGATTCCACGTGATATTGGGCGTCGTATTTTGGATCTCCCAGTCCGATAACCGCATACTTTTTTCCCTTCAAATCCGCTTGTTTCAAGGCGGCATGGAATGGCACAAAATGCTCCTGAAGAACGCCGTGGCCGTAGGTGGGGCAGGCGAGGATACAGAGATCCGCTGATGTCGCGTCCTGCGGCGTGCTTTTTTCCACGCGCTTTAGTTCCACTGTATGACCGTTTTTACGCAACACGTCCGCCACTTGTTCCGCGGCCATTTCTGTATTTCCGCCTGTGGTGCCGTAGATGATTAGAATTTTCATTTGTAGCTCAAAAAAGCTTCATTATTTTATTACAAAAGAGAATGAATAACCAATTAAAATCCTTATTTTATTTCAATGGTTTCTTCTTTGTTTGCTTTGGCGTCATGCATTTTCAGGGTGTTTCCGCCGGAGACGCTATGTTTTGCATAAGGCGCCTCCACAGTTAAAATGACCGTATTTGGATCGAGACTCAGTAGGTTTGTCTGCTGACTGTCGCGGTTTACGTTGAAATGGCGCAGAGCAATGATTTCAGAAAATTGATTGCCATTTTTGAGTTGAAATTGCCAACCATCTTCTTTCGCATTTCGAAAATTTGTATCGAGGTTTTGAACCGATCCCGCAGGCACCACATTAATACTAATCTGTCTTCCAGCGCTATCCGATTTATAAAGATTCCCGCCTTGAGTTGCCGTGATGTTATTTGAATCCCATTTTAAGAGATTGGATTCCAGGCCTTTTGGCTCATACTCAATTACTAAATAATTCGTTAAAAAATGAACTGTCATTTTTTGATACTCGCCACGAAGCGCTTGTCCATCCATTTGATGAATGATGTCCTGGATGAGTCCCGCGCCCTGTTTTACGCGAACGATGTCTCCGACCAAGCTAAAACTCGCCATAGATCCCACGCTGATGATCGCGATGATGGCGACGGCGATCAGGAGTTCAACGAGCGAAAAACCGTTCGCACATTTGACTTTTGACATTTGACAATTGACCGTTGATATCTGGCTTTTAACTTTTGGCATAGTTCCTATTTGGTTGGATTATCCAGAAGTCTTTTTCGGAATGCTGTTAATTGATTTCCTAATAATTCTGATTCCTTAAGACATTCATCATGTTCTTTTTCTGTAAGATATTTGCTATCTAAGGCGACATCCAGACACGCGACAACTTCATTAAGAGAAGTGTGTGAAGTATTTAAAAAATGCGCGAAATCTTTGTCCGTACCTCGATCGGAACCTTCTGCGATATTTAATATTATTGAATCCAAAGCTCTCCAGAGCTGTGAAGTGAGGCAGAATTGTTCCTCCTTAGGAAATTTAATCCTTGTTAAAGATTTTAAATTTTTACTACTAAATTTTCTTGAATCTCTATAGACCTGAAATTCTCTGAAGCGAAATTTTTTCATCGGTTATTCGGTCAATTGTCAAATGTCAGTTGTCAAATGTTAGGTGCAGCCTACGTCATAACCTTAATCGCTTCTTCAATCGTAATGTCTCCAGTGGCCGCTTTGTAGAGCGCGTCTTTTTTGAGGAGAATCATGCCTTCTTTCGCGGCTTGCGCTTCGATTTCCTGGTTTGTGACGCCTTTCACGATCATCTCTTCGATCACGGGCGACATTTCCAAAACTTCAAAAAGTCCGATACGGCCGTGGTAGCCGATGTTGTGGCAGCGCTCACAGCCTTTGGCTCTATAAAAGAAGGCTTTCGCCGGATCCATGCCGGTCTCCCGTTGCAACAGCTCGTGGTACTTGGACGGCACGGCATAGGGTTCGCGGCAATAACTGCACACCTTGCGCACCAGTCGCTGAGAGATGATCAGTTTGATCGCGGTTGAGATCAGGAAGCGGTCGATTTCCATGTTGAGGAGGCGCTGGATGCTTCCCACGGCCGTATTCGTGTGAAGCGTGGAAAAGACCAGGTGGCCGGTCAGCGCGGATTCGATCGCCAGCGAGGCTGTTTTTTTGTCGCGGATTTCACCGACCATGATGATATCGGGGTCCTGGCGGACGAGCGTGCGCAATCCGTCGGAGAAGTCAAATCCGATGTCCGTGTTGATTTGTGTCTGCGTCACGTTGGGGATTTTGTATTCGATGGGATCTTCCAGAGTCGAAATGTTGACCTTGGTCGCGTCAAACGTCGAAATCATGGAAAAGAGCGAGGTCGATTTTCCGCTTCCGGTTGGGCCCACGGCCATAATCATACCGTAAGTGGCTTTTAGATGTTTTTCGATTCGGAGCAGGATATTCGGCAACATTCCCAAGTCCCGAAGATTGATCATTTCCGGATTTTTTTCCAAAATACGGATGACGGCTTTTTCTCCAAAACTCGTGGGCAGAACGGAGACGCGCAGATCGACCTCCTTTCCTTCAGTGGCAAAACTGCTTTTGCCATCCTGCGGCAAGCGGCGTTCATCGATTTTGAGACCCGAGATGATTTTAATACGGGCGATGATGGGGTGATGGTAAATTTTTTCGAATTCCTGGAAGGTCTGCAACGCGCCATCCACGCGAAAATACACTTTTAGTTTCTCATCCACGGGCTTGAAGTGCACATCGCTGGCCCGTATGCTGATTGCCGCGGCGAAAATTTCATCCACGAGGCCCGGAATTTTTTCGTCATCGAAATCCGTTGTCGGCAGTTGGCCTTCCTCTTTTTCCTTTTTTTGAAATGTATCGAGTAAAGACATAATTTACATCTGACATATGACATCTGACAATTGACCATAAAATGCATTTCAACGTCAGGTGTCAGTTGTTAGTTGTCATGTGTTTTTTAAGAATCTAAATATTATACCAAAAAAAGGCTGTTTTTACAATGTTTTAGTGACAAATGACTAGTGACGAGGAACGAGATATAATAGCGGCTGAATATAAAATAAAAATGAAACGTTCACTTCTCGTCACTCGTCTCCTGTCACTAGAAGGTTTCAGCCTCATCGAGCTCATGTTCGCCATGGTTTTTTTGGCACTCATTGTTTTTGGCGTCATAAAGCTCCAAACGAGCAATCTGATGCTGTCGAATACGACGGAAAAAGAGTCGGACGCTTATTTCTGGGCGAATCAGGGTATTGAGATCGCGGAAGGGCTTGGATACGCGGCTATTCAGCCTGTTTGCGCCCATTCACCTTGCACGAAATACCTTTCCAGTGCGCCTTATAACCTTGCAGATACTCAAGAACCTTTAATCGGAGGTGTTTTCAGACGATTAATTCTCGCTGACGGGACCGGTTTAACGAGTGCTTATAAAGTTACGTCGCGCGTGGAATGGACGGACAATACGGGTCCGCATTCGGTGGACGTGAAGCGGATCATATTAATTGAAAATTGAAAATTGAAAATTTAAAATTAAAGGAAGGCTTCAGCCTCGTAGAACTGATCGTCTCCGTTGCGATTACGGCGATCCTCATGCTCGGACTCAGCACGTTTTTTTCGAGTACGTTTCATAATCTGCTCCAGGCTCAGGAACAGACGCAAATTTCTCAACAGCAGTTTACGTCGGGGGAAATTTTTCGTGAAAAATTGCGACACGTGAAGACGGTTCTCCCAGGCGGCTCCAGCGCCTCCAACATCTTGTTCCAGAGCGACGAAAAAGGTGTTGTTTCCTTTAACTATATTGCTAAAAGCGGCACCCAACTAGCTTTCAAGGATCTGATGATTTTTAATGGCATTAAAGACGGGAATTATTTGGATTCGGGTGCAGGTAAGATTAAACGATTATCGGATGAGACGGAGGTTCTTTCCGGCGTTACGAATGCCTCGAGTTTTGTTGCGAATGGAAGTATCTATTACGTGGTGTTCCCGTTAGAAAATAAGGTTCAGAAATGTGAAAGTGGCGCTTGCATCGATTGGATTACTTCCGGGCTCAGCGCGCCCACGGACATTATAACGGACGGGACGAGTTTTTACGTTACGGACAGCGGGAATAACCGCGTGGTCAAAATTGACGCAACCGGAACGACGTTTACTGAGATTGCCTCCGGTCTAAATTTTCCAACGGGGATTGCCTATAGTACGACTGGGAGTAGTCCAACCCTTTTTGTGGCAGATACGCTGAATAATCTCGTGAAAAAAATTAATATCGCTGACAAAAAAGTCACGACAATCGCGGGTAGCGGAGAATCGACTGCTTGCGATAATACCGCGCTTTATTGCAAGCTCAATATGCCGACAGGTCTTTCGGTTCAGGATAATAGCCTTTATATCGCAGACAGCGGCAGCGGACGAGTTTTAAAAGTGAGTGATCCGGGGACGCTTTTAAGTTATGACTTTGCGTTCACTTTGGATAATCCAACGTACATATCAAAAGTCACTTTTACGTTTCCGGATGGCAGCGCAGGCATTAGCGACATCACGGAAGGTCTTAATGATTTACATAAAGCGATTTATCGTTTTTCCGGTAATGCCATGACCTCGGATTTTAGCACGACATTGTCTCAAGATACGAGTCTTACGTATTGCACTAATCCCGCGCCTTCAGGTCCTCCAGTTTGTACTTTGGGATTTGTGACGGTACAAGGAGGAGAAAATATTTTTAATGCTAATGGAGAATATCTCAAGATTGGCAGCGGCTCGCCTTGGGCTAGGGTAGATCATCCAGAGAATAACGATGTCTACTTTATTGAAAATGAAACCACTCATTCTTATCCAGCAGGCACGATTATTCGACTTTTTAAAGAGTTCGCCGAAGACCCCTTTGAATGGCATTTGAATTTTATTCCCGGTACAGCCACATTGCCGAATTTGTTCAATACGGTCAAAATGGAAATTTATGATCAGACTCCCGCGATCGTGCAGACCCAGTATTTTATCTTGCGCCAGGGGGATGGAGTGCTTGGTACTGCTGAAGATAAGATCGAAGTTGTAAAAGACACTGGCTTGAATTTTCCTACAGGAGTCACCGATGCCTATGTGGCCAGCAGTCTTGATGGTCAGATTATTCCTTTCGGTGTAGGAAGTTCTCGTGGTCTGAACTATTTGGATCCGGGATCTATTTCTCAATTCGATTATGCGACGAGCGGTTTTACGGTAACTGGATTGAATTTCCATCAATATGGCGTTGCGCCGTATCAGATTCTTGAGGCTACGATTGGCCTGGATTTTGGCAATGGGAAGACAAAAGAATATAAAATAGATGCACCACTATGACTAATTTTCAATTTTTAATTTTCAATCGAAGAAGGGGTAGCATCCTCATTTGGACTGTGACGATCGGTTTGGCGCTTACGACCGCGTTCTTTTTTTTGGCGGTTCGCCTGGGCGTGATGCGGGATGCCCAGCGGGATACGATTGCGTACCACAGCCAAAAGGCGTACCTGGAGAGTTATGTGGCTTATTTGAAGGCTCATCCGCCAGGGCCAGTTCCATCATTGGATTTTGACGGAATTAAAGCGTCCATGACGCGGCAGCCTACGATTGACGGCGTGCTGGATAGCGGCGCCGGTACTACTCTTGATTTGAGCGGATCCGGCGATCTCGGAACTATTACGGTTCATTGGAATTTGTGCGGGGAGGAAGCGGGTGATTTAATGATCGTGACAGATCCTCCTAAGCCGCATGGAGGCGCTTCGTGTCCTTCCGGAGAATACGCGGATAGCTTTCAGCTACTCTCTTCTCCTCCACCATCGTTCCTGCTTCGATCCATGAACGCGCCGCTGCATTACCGGATCACTCATTCGGGCACTGGCGCGTTCAATAAAGCCAAATGGGCGCTCCATGCGGAGATCCCCGTGGGTAATTTTGGCAAAAAGATTGAGATGGATGAGGTGTTCTAGAATCAAATTGCCTTCACGGAGCCCCCGTAATATAATTTTTGAGAACAATTCCTTAAAAGAAAAAATATGGACAAAGCAATTACGAATTACAGAATTACGAATTACGAATTAAGAAGAAATAAAGGGTTCAGCCTCGTGGAGTTGCTGGTGGTTGTCACGATCATCGCGATTCTCTCGGTGGTGGCCTACACGGCCGTGGGCGGACAGACTGCGAAGGCGAGGGACTCCAGACGACAACAGGATCTTACGTCAATACAAAGTGGACTGGAATTGTATTTTGTGGAAAATAACGCTTATCCTGTGGCAGGAGCAGGCGATACTATCAGCGCCACTGAGTTAACAGGAAAATATTTATCTAAAGTTCCCACTGATCCAAAGCCAGTAACAGTAGGGCAGAAATATCGATATAAAGTAAGCGGCTCCAATTATATTTTAGCGGCCACACTCGAAAATGATGCCGGTAAGGATAATGATCTCGCCTATGTGGTTACCAAAGGGGAAACGCCTCCGACTTTGACTGGTCAAAAGGCAGATAGTTCTGATTGTGATTCAGTTCTTGACGCAGGGACTTGTTTGCCTTATCTCGTGACGCCAGCGACATAAAGTTTATTTAATTTATTTTTTATGAAAATTGGATCTAAGAAATCACTTTTTCTTTTTGCCTTTATTTCGGGTTTGGCATTACTCTTATTAAGCGCCTGCGCGTCGTCGCCCGAGGATGACATCAATAAATTTTATCAAGGCTCGCCGCAGGAAAGCCAAGTTAACCAGGACACCGTTATGAGCGATTTTAAGCAAGCCGACATGCCCAAAAAGGGCGAACAGATCGTGATCATGGAAACTACGGACGGGACGATCAAAATCCGCTTATTTCCGCAATTCGCGCCCAAGGCCGTGGAAAACTTCCTCGGACTCGCGTCGAAGGGCTATTATAACGGTTTGATTTTTCATCGGGTCATCCCTGATTTTATGATCCAGGGCGGCGATCCCACGGGCACAGGCACGGGCGGCGCGAGTATTTGGGGCAAGGATTTCGCGGACGAGTTCACTCCCAATCTCAAAAATATCAAAGGCGCGCTTAGTATGGCCAACAAAGGCCCTGGCACCAACGGAAGCCAATTCTTCATCGTTCAGGCGCAGGCCACGCCTTGGCTGGACGGCAAGCATACCGTATTCGGGCAGGTGTTCGAAGGCATGGACACGGTGGACAAAATCGTCAATGCCGAACGCGACGCGAATGATAAGCCGCTCACGGATATTAAGATGAACAAGGTTGCGGTGGAAGCCTATTAGAGTCCGATGGCGGATCCTATGATATTTCGCGATTTTTTTTAATTTTGTCATTCAATTTTAATTGAACCCGACTAAATGGTCGGGTATATTCGTGGCATGATAACCACTATCACCCCTAGGCAAAAAGACCTTCTTCTTTTTCTTTATCGGTATATTAAAAATACCGGTTATCCGCCCAGTTTTGAGGAAATGAAGCAATCCCTCAATGTTGTTTCTAATCAGTCGGTTATTGATCTTTTGATAAAACTAGAAAAAGCAGGTTTTATCAAGAAAAATGGATCCGCGGCGCGCAGTATTGCGCTATTACCTCTTGCTTATCAATTGCTGAATAAATCCCCTCTGGCCCCTTTTCTGGGTGTGACTCATGCCGGAGCGCCTATTGAAACGATTGAAATATCTGGCGAGTGGCAAATGGTCTCTTCGGAGCTTGCGCAGCTTAAAGAGAACATATTTCTTCTTCGGATCTGCGGGGATTCTATGATTAACGCTGGTATTGATCATGGCGATATTGTTCTCGTTCAAAGTCATAAAGAATTTGCTTCGGGTGATATCGTTTTGGCCCGTATAGGAAATAATATGACCACGGTAAAACGCTTTATTTCTGAAGATAAGCCGCCCTATTTATATCTAAAGCCGGAAAATCCAAAATATAAAATTCAGCTTTTTACCGATGAGGTCATAATGGAGGGGAAAGTGATTTCGGTTTTGAAAAATAGTTACTGGAAACCCATAAAATAATTTAAAATTTTAAAAAATGCCCACTCAAAAGTTAAACAAGACCCTGGAAATTCTGGATAAAATCTTCCATGATCCGGATATGGCTTACGGCCTAAAAGAATTTGATGGAATCAATTTTGATGAGGCTCTTGAAATTACCGAGGAAGAACAGGGAGAATTTTTTGTAAAAGATTTGAAATCGGGAGGGAAAAAGGTAGTGCTGAATGAAAATAAGGGCAAGGGGAAGCCGGAAGAAATTATCCGTCAGCTTTGGCTCTATAAGTTGACCCGCTCATATGGATATCCAATTGACCGTATTGATACCGAAAAAAGTATTCATTTTGGGCGCGAGATTCATGCAAAGGCGGCCGACATCATTATTTATAAGTCGGATAAAATCACTCCTTATATCATTATTGAAGTGAAATCTCCGTCCGAAAAGAAGGGGATAGAACAGTTGAAAAGTTATCTGAGTGCCGAAGGGGCGGAAATTGGTTTTTGGTCTAATGGCGTCCAGCGGATCATCCTGTACCGTCCTTATCCCAAGGAATTTGATGACACTTTGCCCGATCTGCCAAAAGCCAGTCAGACGATTGATGATCTTCTGGAGTCCAAAAAGACCCTGTTTGAATATACGACTAGCAAAACCGAACTTAAGAAAATTGTCGAGAGTATGGAAGAGCTGGTGCTGGCGAACGCGGGCGTTGATGTCTTTACCGAAGTTTTTAAGTTAATTTACGCCAAATTATTTGATGAAAATGAAGCGCGTCTAAGCCGGCCGGATCATGAGGTATTTTTCCGAAAATATAAAGATCCGTCTAAAACTTACGCGGTCATCAATGATCTTTTTAAAAAAGCGATCAAAAAATGGCCTAATACATTCCACGAACAGGATAACATCAGCCTTTCGCCTGAGCATCTTTCTATCGTGGTGGCTGAGCTTGAGAAAACCCGCTTGTTTGGTTCAGATCTTTCTATTATTGACGAGGCGTTTGAATATTTGATTCCTGAGGTGGCAAAAGGCAAAAAAGGCCAGTATTTTACTCCCCGTCACGCCATTTCGATGGCGGTTAAAATGCTGAATCCAAAAAGGGATGAATATGTGATTGATCCTGCCGCAGGCTCAGGCGGTTTTTTGATTCAGGCCATGAATTATGTGAATGAAAAACATCTTGGTAATAGCGAAGAGTCCAAGCGAGAATATGCGAAAGAATACATCTGGGGCATTGATTTTGCCGAGGAAATCTCGCGCGTTTCCCGCGCGCTTATGCTGATCGCCGGCGACGGGCGCTCGCACATGTTCAAGCTAAACAGTCTTGATCCGCGTGAATGGCAGGGTGAATCACAAATCCTTCTGCATGCCCGTAGCGAACTGCAGAAGCGGTTGTTGCCCATGGAAAATTCAGCTGACGCCGCCGAGAATAGACGCACTTTCCATTATTTCGGTTTTGACGTTCTTCTCACCAATCCTCCTTTTGCAGGTGAGATCAAAGATGGAGGGCTTTTACGCCAGTATTTTTTTGGTAAAAAACGCGGAAAGCTCGTCAGCAAGATCGAGCGCCACATCCTCTTCATCGAGCGTACTCTCGACATGCTCCGCCCCGGCGGCCGCATGGCCATTGTGCTCCCGCAGGGCGTGCTGAATAACACCAACATGGAATACGTGCGCCAGTACCTCTTTGAAAAAGTGCGCATTCTCGCGGTGGTCGGCCTGCACGGCAATACTTTCAAACCCCATACGGGCACCAAAACGAGCGTCCTCTTCCTTCAAAAGTGGGGTGGTGAAGTGGGCGATCCGCAGCCCGATTACCCCATCTTCATGGCCGTTTCAAAAAAGGCGGGCAAAGACAACTCCGGCGACTATGTTTACAAAAAAGATCCGAACGGCAATTTTGTCCGTGATATGAGAGGACACAAAGTCCTGGATCATGATTTGGACGAGATTGCGGAAGGGTTTTTGGAGTTCGGGAGGAAAGAGAGATTTAATTTTTTAAAGTAAAAATGATCATTTGTTCCATCATCCTAAAATCACAGCTCGAGGGCGCGCATCGGATAGATGCAGAGTATTACCAACCAGAGTACTTAGTTTTTGGGAAAAAATTGAAGGCAATTGGAGAAGTATCCTTGGGAAAATTGGCCTTTATAACCGATGGTCAGCATGGGTATCACATTGTAGATCCCTTAAGCAGTATCCGACATTTAACGGCCAAGAGCGTCTCGCATTGGCTGGTGAATGACGATGGGGCTGACAGATTAGCAGAAGAAACAAATCGGAAAAATTTACGTTCAGCTCTAGAATTCGGAGATATTCTAATTTCTACAGCAGGCACCATCGGTTCGGTTGGCATTGTTAGCGATGATGTATTGCCAGCTAACATAGATCAGGATGTTGCCAGAGTGCATATTCATGACCAGAGTTTAATTGATCCCTTTTTTTTGATTGCCTTTTTGAATTCAAAATTTGGCCAATTTCAAATTGAGCGAGAAACAACTGGTCAAATTCAAACACATATTGCCTTAGAAAAAATAAAAAATCGTTTATTTATATCTATACCTAAATGGCAAGGGTTAATTGCAGATTTAGTAAAACAGGGATTGAGGAGTTGCAACGATTCAAAAAATTTGTATTCTCAGGCCGTCGTTTTGCTTCTCAGTGAACTCGGTCTCACTGATTTTGAGGAGCACGCTGGCCTTTTTGGCATCGTCCGATTTTCTGAGGTCAGGGCGGCGGAGAGGATTGACGCGGATTACTTTGATCCGAAATTCAGAAAGCTGTTTTCAGCTATCCAAAGGCATCAACCTGCAAAATTGGGCGATCTTGTGACAATGAAAAAAGGCGTGGAACCGGGGAGCGAAGCCTATGAAGAAGGAGATAAACTTTTTATACGGGTCAGTAATCTTTCAAAAGAGGGTCTGACGGACAATAGCCAGAAATATCTGAGTGAAAAATTATATCAGGAACTCCGAAAGGATTATGAGCCGAAGGAAGGAGAAATTCTGCTCAGCAAAGACGCAACGCCGGGGATTGCTTATGTATTGAAAGAATCGGTAAAAGGCATTAACTCGGGCGGAATTATGCGGCTTAAAATCAAGAATGAGGAAGTTGACCCTGAATACCTGGCCTTATGCATCAACTCCATCATCGGGCAGATGCAGGCTAAGCGCGATGCCGGAGGATCGATTATTCAGCACTGGAAGCCGGAACAAATCAAAAATGTTTTGGTTCCATTATTGCCGTTACCCGTTCAGCAGCAGATTTCGGCTCTTGTCCGTCAATCGCATGAAGCGCGCAGAAAATCGAAGGCGCTTTTAGAGGATGCTAAACGCAAAGTGGAAGAGGAAATTGAAAAACAAACTATTTAAATAATTTTTATGATAAGAGTCCGAATCCCACCGTCCCCAACTGGTTTATTGCACATCGGTACCGCTCGTACGGCACTGTACAACTATCTTTTCGCGCGGCATGAAAAAGGGCAGATCGTTTTTCGCAGTGAGGATACGGACAAGGAGCGCAGTAAAAAGGAGTATGAAGACGACATCGTCCACGGCCTCAATCTCCTTGGGATCACGTGGGACGAAGGGCCTTATCGGCAGAGCGAACGGACAGAAAATTATAAAAAATATCTCAAAGAATTACTGAAAAAAAATACGGCGTATTATTGTTTTTGCAGTAAAGAACGCCTCGACAAAATGCGCGAAGAACAGACTGCCAAAAAATTTCCGACGCGCTACGACGGCGCCTGTAGCACACTTGATCCCAAGGCTAGCGCCGCGCGAGTGAAAGCGGGTGAATCGGCGGTAATACGCCTGCGCGTGATACAAGATCAAGAGTTGCGTTTCAAGGATTTGATTCGTGGCGAGACCGTGTTTTCCAGTAAGGAATTCGATGATTTTGTGATTGCGCGACGACTGGATGACTGCCTCTATAACTTCACCGTGGTGGTGGACGACCACGACATGAAAATTACCCATGTGATCCGTGGAGAGGATCATATTTCCAACACGCCCAAGCAAATTCTGATTTACCGCGCGTTCGGTTGGGATATTCCGGAGTTCGCGCATTTGCCGCTGATTTTAAACGAGGATCGCACGAAGATGAGCAAGCGGAAAAATAAGGTATCGCTCAACGATTATTTGGCTGAAGGCTATCTTCCCGAGGCGATCGTTAATTTTTTGGCGTTGGTGGGCTGGAGTCATCCGGAGGGTAAAGAAATCCTCTCGATGGACGAGCTGATCGTGGCGTTTGACCTCTCGCGAGTGCATCACGGCGGCGCGATTTTTGACATTAAAAAGTTGGACTGGATCAACGGCGAATACATCAAAAAAGCGATTCAGGAAGACGTGGATGGATTTTTTAAAAAATATTTTAAATTTTTTGAAGGCAAGATTCCGACTCAAAATACAGACTTGATTAAAAAGATTTTAAAAGATCCTGATTTTGAAGGACGTTTTAAAAAGCTCAGCGATATCGCGTCGGAACTTCGTGTCTTTTTTGAAGCGTTGCCGGCGTACAGCCCTTCATTGATTTTGAACGAGAAATTTAAAGTCACGCCCGAGATCGCTAAGACGGTTTTTCAAAAGGCGATTGAGGCGGTCCGCGATATCGATTGGGATGTTGGCGACAGCGCTAAAACTAAAGTTTTATCCGATGCCATGATGGCGCTCGTGCCCGCGCTTGGGCTCAAAAACGGTCAGGTGCTCTGGCCCATCCGCGCGGCGCTTTCGGGCGCGGAACGATCGCCCAATTTTGCCACGCTGATGGTGTATCTTGGAAAGGAGGAGACGTTAAAACGCTTGGAGTTTGCGCTTGGGAAATTGTAGAATGGGATACGATAAAAATTATCAGATAGAAATTAAAATCAAAGAAAATATAATTTTATGAAACGATGAATAAATGGCTTTTTTCAGGTTGAGCGACCTTATTTTTTCGTTGACTTTTCTGGTCTCATGGATTGGTTTTATGGGAATTCTATTATCATTGAACTTCAATTTTCTTATAGGCTCTATTCTTAGTCCGATGTTCGGTATCCTAGCCGCCTTCTTTCATCGGATTATGTTCATTATTTTTCGTAAATATTATTTGCAGGAGCGCTTTCCTCTTCATGCCTTATGGATAGTCCGTAAACAGTACGGCGGCATGCTTCTATTGGTTATTTTTATATTATTTCTGTCGGCAATGATTTATGTTTTATATCGTGCGATTTTGTCGATAGAATGGTGGTTATTTTTTGTATTTCCCTTTTTGGTGATTCTTTGTTTTTATATTGTTTTGAATTTTATTTCAGCCCTTTTACTTTATTCACAAAAAACGTTAAAATAAGGGCATATGGAGCTTGCAATCAAGCAAAACGTCGTCCTCGGGAATTACACGACCTACGGAATCGGCGGATCCGCCTTATTTTTTTCCGAGGCTCGTAGCGGCGAAGAGATGTATTATCTTCGTGAATTCGCCAAGAAAAAGGGGATTCTCTTTTTTATGTTGGGACTTGGAAGCAATGTTCTTTTCGCAGACGAGGGGTTCCAGGGGCTTGTGGTCTACAATCAGATGCTCAAAATGCATTTCCAGGGGCCGATTGTTACCGTGGAAAGCGGCGTGCCGCTTACCCAGCTCATTCATGCCGCGGCCAAGCTCAATTTGAGCGGATTCGAGGAGCTGGCTGGCATTCCGGGAAGTATCGGCGGCGCGATTTACGGCAACGCGGGCGTCCCCGGCTGTGAGCTTCAGGATCGGTTGATGCACTCCATGATTTTGGAGGAGCAAAACAGCTTCCCGACAATTGTTCAGCCGCAGTATTTTCAATTTGCCTACCGCTCCAGCGTGCTCAAAGGGCGAAAGGACATTGTTCTGGCGGCTACGTTTAAGCTCGAGCCCCAGCCTCAAGTTCAAGCGCAACGGCGCATTAATGAGGTGATCAAAAGTCGCGTTTTAAAACAGCCCTCGGGGAAATCCTGCGGTAGTTTCTTTAAGAATCCGGGCGAATTCCCCTCGGCGGGATGGCTCATCGAACAGGTTGGTTGCAAAGGCATGCGTGAAGGCGGCGCGATTGTTTCTCAAAAACACGCGAACTGGATTTTAAACACGGACAACGCCACGACGAAAGATATTGTTACGTTGGCAAAGAAAATCCAAGAAAAAGTTTTTAAGAAGTTCCGTGTTGTATTGGAGCCCGAAGTGCAAATTGTTCCTTTTAATCCCTTTAAGAAGTGACTAGTCACTCATTCCTAAAATTATGCTTAAACGCGACCCGAATTCTCACAAAGGCGATAACGGCAAAGTAATGGTGATCGGCGGCAGCTCGCTTTATCACGGAGCGCCTATTTTGTGCGCCTTGGGAGCCCAGTCTTCCGGCGTTGACCTTATTTTTCCCTTTTTGCCGCCGCGGCACATCGAGGCTGCCAAAACGTACTCGCTTAATTTTATCCTCCACGCCTTTAGGGAAGAGGAATTGGGTCTTTCAGACGTTGATTTAATTTTGGAGTGGAGCGAAAAAGTAGATGTAGTGGCGATTGGTTCCGGACTCGATTCAACTCCCAAAACCGTCAAAGCTCTTAAGCGACTCTTCTCCGAGCTCAAGCGTCCGGTGGTGATTGACGGTGGCGCTCTGATCGACTCTCCGTCATTCCCCGCGATTTCAGTTCTCACGCCGCATCGCGGCGAGTTCAAGCGGATGACGGGGGAAGACGCCACGCCCGAAACGGTTCAAAAGTGGGCGGCTTTCTACAAGACAACGATCGTGTGTAAAGGGCCTCAGGACATCATTGCCAATAAGGAAACGATCGCGATCAACGAGACGGGAAACGCTTTTATGACCGTGGGTGGAACCGGAGACGTTTTGGCTGGTTTTATCGCAGGGTTAATGGCGCAGAAAATGACGCCCGTGGAAGCGGCGGAAACCGCCACGAACATCCTTGGGGTGTGTGCTGAAAATCTCATTGAACTCCAGGCGAACCTGACGGCTTATGAATTGATTAAGAGGATACCGCAGATGATGTTACAACAACTATGATCTGACTTACACCTGACACATAACATCTGACAACTGACAAAACTGACACCTGACTTTGATTGATTTTAAGATATTCAACGGCTTCCCGGAGGTTGTGCAGGGGATGACCACCAAGGACTTTGGGTCTTTGAATAGCGACGAAAATGGTTTTCAGGACACCATTAAAAAGCTTCAGCGTGAGCTGAGCCTTCCAACGGAGCCGCATTTTTTGCGACAAGTTCATGGAAACAAGATTCATGTCGTAAACACGGTTGCTCCTCTGTCTGAGATGCCCGAAGCGGATGTTTTGATTACTCAGCTCAAAGGCGTCCCCCTAATGATCAAAGTGGCGGATTGCCAGGCGCTTTTGTTCTATGACCCAACGCAACACGTGATCGCGGCCGTGCACGCGGGTTGGCGCGGTTTGGTGGCGGATATTATCGCCACCGTGATCCGGACGCTTGTGGCGGATTTTGACTCTCGCCAGGAAGATCTTCTGGTCGCTGCAGGGCCTTCATTGGGGCCGTGCTGTGCCACGTTTACCGATCCTCATCGTGAACTGCCGCCCCGTTTTTCGCCATACATTAATTCCGAGAATCATGTTGATTTATGGGCGTTTACTCAAGCAGAATTGCATGAGGCAGGCGTGCCTCCTTCCCATATTGAATTAATGAAAGTCTGCACCCAGTCTTCCCATGACCTTTGTTTTTCCGCCCGTGCCGGCGATACGGGTCGAATGGGAGCCGTTATTATGATGTAATTACGAATTAAATTCGGGAAATTCATGCAATTTTTTCTGATTTTCATCCTCAATGTCATCAAAATCCTGAAATACGCCATTCTGGTGCGCGTTTTGATGTCCTGGATTCGTTCTTCTGCCTCTCCGGGGCGCTTCACTCGCTTCATTTATGAGGCCACGGATCCCTTTTTGAGAGTGATCCGATCGTTACTCCCGAATACCGGCATGATTGATTTTTCACCCCTGATCGCCTTTTTTCTTTTGGATCTCGCGGAAATAGGAATCGCGTGGCTCTTGACTTAAAGCCCTTTTTTACTTAAAATTTGAAAGCTTTTTTTAATTCTTCATTTTTTCCGTATTTCTAAGCGCTTTCGCATTAATGCTGAAATTCGTGTCCCTGAGGTCCTTTTGATCAATGAAGGGGGTGAAACCGTTGGAACGGTGGCAACTCCTCAAGCTCTTCAAATGGCCTCTGAAAAGGGGTTGGACTTGGTTGAAGTCGCTCCTTTGGCCAAACCGCCGGTCTGTAAGATTTTGGATTTTGGCAACTTTGTTTATAAACAGAAAAAATTAGAAAAAAAGCAAAAGCGCCAGCAGAAGCAGGTGGAACCTAAAACTATTCGTCTCAGTATCCGCACGGATACCCATGATTTGGAAACTAAGGCGCGCCAAACGCAAAAATTCATTGAAAAAAGGCATGTAATCCGCGTCGTTCTCATTTTCCGCGGCCGTGAAATGGCCCACCGCGATCTGGGAATCGAAAAGATGAATTTGTTCTATAAAATGCTGGAATCGGTCGCCACGATTGAGCAGGCGCCTAAACTCCAGGGAAACCAACTTCTCATGATTTTGAACCCGATAAAGTAAATTCGAAACTAGAAACTCGTCACTCGTAACTTGTCCTTCGACCATGAGCTCATGACCGAATGGTAATCTGTAACTTGTAACTAAAATATTATGCCAGGAAAAGCACGTGTCGGAAAAATAAGAAGCGCTAGCGGTGCCAAGAAGCGTTTTCGCAAGACCGGCAGCGGTAAATTTGTTTCCCAAAAAGCGGGTCACAATCATTTATTACAGCAGAAGTCTCGCCGTCAGAAACGCCTTTCCAGGAAGGCTTTTGTTAATTCTTCTATTGATAAAAGAGCGCTTAGTCGTGTTCTTCCTAATTTGTAATTTTTTCATGTATGACCCGAGTTAAACGAGGAGTCGCTTCTCATCGCCGGCATAAAAAACTTTTGGAGCTTTCCAAGGGTTATCGCAATCGTCGTAAGAATGTATTTAAAGTCGCGAAAGAGGCTGTGGCCCATGCGGGCCAAAACGCGTATCGCGATCGCCGTCTGAAGAAACGCGAATATCGCGGATTGTGGATTATCCGTCTCAACGCGGCATGCCGCGCCAATGGTATCCAATACAGCCGTTTTATTTATGGTTTGGAGCTGGCGGACATCGCGCTCAATCGCAAAATGCTCTCCGAGCTCGCGATTCAGCAACCAGAAGCTTTCAAAGCGGTCATGGAAAAGGTGAAGGCGGCGTTGCCGAAAAAATAGGCGCGATTCGCGAATCACGCCTACAGGGTTCGCGCCGCCAGCCAGCGTTCCGCGTCAATGGCGGCGCGGCAACCGTCTCCGGAGGCGGTAATTGCCTGTCGGTAACGATGATCCACGCAATCTCCAGCGGCAAAAATTCCTTCGACATTGGTCATGGTGTGTTTTTGTGGCACGATATAGCCTTCCTCGTCCATGGCGATCTGTCCTTTGAAAATTTGCGTGCTCGGGACGTGGCCAATGGCCAGGAACATGCCATCCAGCTTCAGCTCACTTGGCTCGCCCGTTTGAGCGTCTTTCAGTCGTAAACCGGTAACGCGTTGCTCGCCGAGCACTTCTTCGACGGTTTTGTTCAGCACGAATTCGATTTTGGGGTTGTTCTTGGTGCGGTCGATCATGATTTTTGAGGCACGGAATTCGCTGCGGCGATGGATCAGATAGACTTTGACGGCGAATTTCGTCAGGAAGTTCGCTTCTTCCATGGCGGAATCGCCGCCACCGAGAATGGCCACGGTTTTTCCGCGAAAGAAGAAGCCGTCGCATGTGGCGCAGGAACTTACGCCTTTGGCCCACAAGCGCTGTTCAGAGGGAATCCCCAGCATCCGAGGACGCGCTCCTGTGGCGATGATGACGGCTTTGGCGTGATATTCCCGTGATTCGGTGCGAACTTCGAAGGGCCTATGAGAAAAATCGACTCGTGCCACTTCCGCAGTGTCGTATTCCGTGCCGAAGCGGGCCGCCTGGGCGCGCATTTCTTTTATGAGCGCGTTTCCATCCACTCCATTCTTAAACCCGGGAAAATTTTCGATCACGGTGGTCGTGGTGAGCTGTCCACCCGGTTGCCAGCCCTCCAGGCAGAACACCTTTAAGTTGGCGCGGCTGGCGTAGAGCGCCGCAGTGTAACCCGCCGGGCCGGCGCCGATGATAATGACATCGATTGTTTCAGACATAGCAAAAGATTAGGCGGAATTATTATAGCAGATTAGCTTTTAGCTGTTAGCTTCTAGCTTTTAGCTCTGACTAATAGCTAAGAGCTAATCGCTAAAAGCTTTTTGAAAATTATTGATTATTTGTGTCGTTTGCGGCGAAAGACTTTGAGTTGCGCGGCGGCACGTTCGATTTGCGCGGCGGCTCTGGCGAATTCCTGATCGGACATGCGGGCGATGCCCGCGGCATGTTCTCGGAGCAACTGTTCGGCCTTTTCTTTGGCCTCCAGCGCCTTTTTTTCATCGATTTCATCGACCCTCAGAGCGCTGTCGGCGATGATGTTGACCACGCTGTCCGGTTTTACTTCCATGAAGCCCCCTGAGATCGCGATGAAAATCATGTCCGGAGAATAGATGCCTTCTCCTTCGTTCACTTTTAATTTCAGTTCGCCGGCCTGGAGCGCTGTGACCAGCGGAATGTGATTCGGAAGAACCGCGATTTCTCCGCTTTTTGTGGGCGCGATGATTTCTTTGACCTTTCCCTGAAAGAGGGTTTTTTCAAGCGTTACGAGATCGAGGGTAATGTAGGTTTGTTCGGACATAATTTTGATTCCTGAAGGCGAGGATATATATCCTCGCCTTCAGGAAGAAATGTAAATTATTTTTGCTGTTGCAAAACTTCGTCGATCGTTCCCTTCATATAGAAAGCGTCTTCGTGGACGGCATCGTGTTTGCCTTCCAGGATTTCCCTGAATCCTTTGACGGTTTCTTCGCGGGAAACGTATTTTCCGGGTCTTCCCGTGAACACTTCCGCGACGGCAAAGGGCTGGGAAAGGAATTTTTGAATCTTGCGAGCGCGGGAAACCGTGAGTTTGTCCGCAGGACTCAATTCTTCCATGCCTAAGATGGCAATGATATCCTGTAAGTCCTTGTAGCGCTGAAGAACTCTTTGTGTTTCGCGGGCGACGGCGTAGTGGTCTTCTCCCACGATATTGGGATCCAGGACGGTCGAGGTCGAGTCGAGCGGATCGACGGCTGGATAGATCCCAAGCTCAGTTAAAGTACGCGAGAGTACGACCGTGGAATCCAGGTGGCCGAAGGTGGTGGCAGGCGCCGGATCGGTCAGGTCGTCCGCAGGCACATAAACAGCCTGTACAGATGTAATAGAGCCTTTTTGGGTCGAGGTGATACGTTCCTGGAGCTTACCCATGTCAGTGGCCAATGTGGGTTGATAACCTACGGCCGAAGGCATGCGTCCCAAGAGGGCGGAAACTTCCGAACCGGCCTGCGTGAAACGGAAAATATTGTCGATAAAGAGTAAGACGTCGCGTCCTTCCTGATCGCGGAAATATTCAGACATCGTGAGGGCGGAAAGACCGACACGCATACGAGCCCCCGGCGGTTCGTTCATCTGACCGAAGACCATGGCGACCTTTCCGATAACTCCTGAGTGGATCATTTCATGATAGAGGTCGTTTCCTTCACGCGTGCGCTCTCCGACACCGGCAAACACGGAGTAACCTCCGTGCTCCGCGGCGATGTTGTGGATCAGCTCCTGGATCAAAACGGTTTTTCCGACTCCGGCGCCACCGAAGAGACCCACCTTACCTCCCTTGACGAAGGGGGCGATCAAATCGATGACTTTAATACCTGTCTCAAAAATCTCCGTTTTTACGTTCTGCTGAGAGAATTCCGGGGGCTCGCGGTGAATCGGCAGACGCACATTAGGATTCGCGCCTTCGCCAATGGGACCTTTTTCATCGATGGTGTCGCCCAACACGTTCAGGAGGCGACCCAGGACTCCCTGGCCCACGGGAACCGAGATGGGTTTTCCTGTGTCGGCTACGGGCATCCCGCGCTTCAAACCGTCGGTCGACGTCATGGCGACTGTGCGCACTTCGTGGTCACCAATGTGTTGCTCGACCTCCAGAACGATCTTTTTGTCGCCGAGCATCACCTCAAGAGCCGTGTAGATTTCGGGCAATTCATCAGCGAAATGGACATCGATCACGACTCCGATAATTTTGGTAATAGACCCAGATGTTTTCATAAATTACAAGTTACAGATTAGAAGTCCCAAAGGGATCACTTAGTGATTACGAGTAACGAGTTTCGGATTATTTTTTAAGCGCCTCAACACCGCCCACGATTTCGGAGATCTCCTGCGTGATGCCTGCTTGGCGGGCTTTATTGTATGTGAGCGTGAGATCTTCAATCAGATCGCCGGCGGCTTCGGTGGCGTTTTTCATGGCTACCATGCGCGCGGATTGTTCTGATGCGTAGCCTTCCAGGTAGGATTGGAATATTTGAATCTCTACGAGTCGCGGAAGCAGATCCTCTAATAGTTCTTTTGGATTCGGTTCAACAAGATACTCATAGGAATCTCTTTGTAAATCTTCCTTTTTTTTATTCAGGACTTCTTCCAAATATTCCAAAATACCCTTATCGAGCGGCAAAAGTCTCTTCACAACGGGTTTTTGCGAAAGAACAGAAACAAAATGGCTGTAGGCGATGTAAATGCGGCTGTAATTTTGAGTTTGAAATTCGCCAAAAATGAGTTTGGTGATGGCCCCTATATTGAGAACAGAGAGGCTTTCGCCAAGATCCGAAAAATCAGCAATGACTTTTTTTCCGGCACGGAAGAGCATGTCTCTTCCTTTTTTTCCAAGGGTCACAAAATCAACTTCTTCCGCCTCGACGCCTTTATTACTTTTCATGAATTCAACGAAATCGAATGCTTTTCTCATGACATTGGCATTCAACGAGCCGCACAATCCTTTGTTGGAAGTGATTAGGAGCATGAGGCAGCGCTTTTTTTCAGGCCGAGCCAATAAATAGTGTGGATAATCCGTAATTTTTCCTGAAATTGTGGCTAGAATTTCAAGAGATTTTAAGGCGTAATTTCTCGTTTTTAAGGCTTGTTCCTGCGCTTTCCTCATTTTGCTGGCAGACACCATCTGCATGGCTTTCGTGATCGAGCGCGTGCTCTTCACGGATTTGATGCGCCGGCGAATGTCGAGATCTTTGGCCATAAAATTTTATCGGATAAAATTTTTACACCTGACTCCTGACATTTGACACCTGACTTTTTAAATCAAAGAATTTTGTCAGATGTCATCAGTTATGTGCCAGGTGTTTTATTACATGGATGCGATAATCTGTTTTAGTTCTTTTTCGATTTCGTCCGTGAATTGTTTTTCTTTTTTTAGTTTTTCAGCGAAAGCAAGATGGACGGTGTCGAGTTTTTCGTAAAGTTTTTTCTCGTAATCGGCGATTTTGGCCACTTCGACTGAATCCATGAAGCCGTTGACGGCCGCGTAAATGAGGCAGACCTGTTTTTCGAAGGGGAGCGGTTCGAATTGTTTTTGTTTTAAGATTTCGACCAAACGTTTTCCGCGTTCGAGCTTGTTGCGCGTGGTTTCATCCAAATCCGATCCGAATTGAGCGAACGCTTCCAGCTCTCGGAATTGAGCGAGATCCAGGCGCAGGCGACCGGCCACTTTTTTCATGGCCTTGGTTTGAGCGGCGGAACCGACGCGGGAGACCGAAAGGCCGGAGTTGACCGCGGGGCGAATACCTTTATAGAACAGGTCGGATTCAAGATAGATTTGCCCGTCCGTGATTGAAATAACGTTCGTGGGGATATAGGCGGACACGTCGCCAGCCTGAGTTTCGATAATGGGCAAAGCGGTTAATGATCCTCCTCCAAATTTTTCACTCATTTTGGCGGAACGTTCCAGGAGGCGGCTGTGAAGATAGAATACATCTCCGGGGTATGCCTCACGCCCCGGGGGACGGCGGAGCAAAAGTGACATTTCGCGATAAGCCACGGCATGTTTACTGAGGTCGTCATAGATGACGAGCGATTCTTTCCCTTTATCCATAAAATATTCTCCCATGGCGCAACCCGCGTACGGAGCGATGTAATTTAAAGGCGCCGGATCCGAGGCCGTGGCGACCACAACGATCGTGTGCTCCATAGCGCCTCTTCTCTCCAGTTCATGCACAATACGGGCGATTTTAGATTTGCGTTGTCCGATGGCGACGTAAATCGAGATGATATTCTGCCCCTTTTGATTGATGATTGTGTCGATCGCGATAGCGCTTTTTCCGGTTTGGCGGTCTCCGATAATGAGCTCTCGTTGGCCGCGTCCGATCGGGATCACGCTATCGATCGCTTTGAGGCCTGTTTGAAGCGGCGTATCGACCCCCTTTCTGGAAATAACGCCGGACGCGATGCGTTCGACAGGGTAAAACGTTTGAGTTTTAATAGGTCCTTTTCCATCAATCGGCAACCCGACCGCATTTACCACGCGTCCGATCATGGCTTCGCCCACGGGCACCCGTAGCACTTTGCCGGTGAGGCGAACTTCCATGCCTTCGGCAATTTTTTCATAGTCCCCCAATACAACGACGCCGATGCTGTCTTCTTCGAGGTTTAGAGCCAAGCCAAAAATGCCGGTGTCTCCAAACTCCACCATTTCGGACATCATGACGTTTTTGAGGCCGTAAATACGAGCCACGCCATCATTCGCCTCGGTCACATAACCCACTTCTTCGATCTTAGACGAAAGATCGGTTCCACTTAATTGAGACTTGATGTTCTCTAAGATGATATTCAGTTTTTCTTTAGCGTTCGTGGTCATATTCGATTGACGATTAAAGATTAATTTTTTAAGCGCTCAAGTGCTACAAAGATTTTTTTGTACCTTTTTGAGTTTGGATCGGAGGGAAGCGTCCCAGACGTTGTCTTCAGCGCGAAGCACGACTCCCCCCAGGAGCGTTTTATCTACTGTCTCACTCCATTCGATGCGAGTCGCTTTGGTAACTTTTTTTACTTCTTCCTCCAACTCTTTTCGTTGCCCTTCTGAGGGGAGAGTCGCGAAAGAGACTTTTACCGAAGCGACAGAGAAATGATGATTTCTAAGTCTTTGCAGATGAGCGAGAATGACAGGAAGATCCTGTAGCTGTTGTTTTGCCAGCAGCAGCGCCAAAAAACGCTGAGCCGTCTCAGTCATTTTTAATGATGACAAGAAATCCTGAGCTATTTTTGATTTTTCCTGAAGCGCGATGCGCGGATGGCTGAAGAAATCGTGAGCGTTTTGATCTAAATAATAGAGATTATAGAAGACCCGAAGACCATTCAATGTATGAGAGACAGACTCATCGCCTTTCTCCCAGATCATTTCCCAGAACGCCTGTGCTAGGATTTTTGGCTTAAGATTCATTTTTTACTGGAAGCAAGTTCCCTAATAGAATCGATGACGACACGTTCCCGTGTTTTTTCATCCAATTTTTCACTGAGGATCTTTTTAACCACTTCAACGCTGGTCTGTACAACGTAGTCTTTAATATCGGTCATCATTCCTTCTTTTTGTTGAGCGATATCGGCCTTAGTTTTCGCGAGCATGACCGCTATCTCCTGATTGGTTTTAGTCATTCCGTCATTATGGACTTTTTCGGCTATTTCTTTGGCTTCAGCCAAGATTCCTTCCGCCTGCTGTTTTGTTTCCGCTAATCTTTTTTTGATATCTTCTTCAAGACGAAGGGTCCTCTCTTCAATTTCTTTAGCCTGCTTCAGGCTGTTTTCGATTTTCTCCCTGCGCTGATCCAGGACTTTGAGAATCGGTTTATAGGCCAATTTATAAAGGACAAAGAAGAGGACGCCAAAGTTGATGATCTGAGCGATCAACAAATTCAGGTGTAAGCCGAACTTTTCAAAAATTTGATCCATATATTTTAATAGCGATTAGCTAAGAAGCGGCTAACTGTTAGCCAGAAAAAAGCCCAGCGATCCTTAGACGAATTTGAGAACCAGGGAGACGACGAGGGCGTAAATGGCGATGGCTTCCGCGAAGGCCAGGCCCAAGATCATGTTGCCCTGGATTTTTCCGGCGGCCTCGGGGTTGCGTCCGATGGAATTCATAGCGGCTGAGGCGATCAGACCGATGGCTAAGCCTGGGCCGATAGCGGCACCAGCCATAGTGATAGCGATAGCGAATTCTTTAGTCATAAAATAAAAAGTTTATAAAATAAATTTTTAACATTTGACACCTGACATTTGACGTTTGACCTAAATTCAAAGTCAAAAGTCAAAGGTCAATTGTCGATCGTCGCGTTAATATTCTTCGTGAGAGACGGAAACTTTAATAAACACGAGTGTGAGCATCGAGAAGATCAGCGCCTGAATGAATCCCGCGAACATTTCGATTCCCATAAACGGGATGGGCGCTATCCATGGGACGAGGCTAAACATCACGATCAGAAGAACGTCGCCGGCAAAAATATTTCCAAAAAGACGGAAAGAGAATGAAAAAATTTTGACTAATTCACTGATAATTTCGAGAAGACCCACAAAACACAGAATCGGATTCGTAAAATTGAAGAATTTGTGAAGATAGGACTTTATTCCGATATTTTTGATCGCGATGATTTGAATGAAGCAAACGGAAACAAGGGCGATCGCCAATGTCATGTTGAGGTCGCTGTTGGCGGAGCGAAGGAGTGGGACGAAAACTTCTTTTCCTTCTTCGACTTCTTTTATTCCGACGGATCCCATGCCCGGGAAGATACCAAACCAGTTATTAAATATTACAAAAAGGAAGAAAGTAACGATGACGCCGAAAATCTGTTTGGCCACTATGCCGCGCCCCACCACGCCTTCAATGATTGACATGAAGCCTTCGATCAGCATTTCCGCAAAGTTATAAAATCGATTTTTGATGTCATATCCTGACCTAAAAATTTTTATGGCCACAATAACCAAGAAAAGAACCACACAGGTGGAGGCGACCAAGGTATTGGTGATGACGAAAGATCCGATTTGCCCTACTTTTTCCGCGTTAAGAAAGATTTCCATGCTTATTTTAGAATTTCACTGATTTTTTTATAGAGAGCGTAGGTTGAGATGCCCAAGGCCACAAACATCCCTACTATAATGAAGATCGGTACGGTATGATAGGTTTTGTCTAGGAGCAGGCCAATTCCCAGGAAAATAATGAGCGGGATCCCGATGATCACCCCGAATTCCAAGGCGGTTTGAAGGAGATCGATTCCCACTTTTCTCTTTATATTTCTCTCTTTCTGATCAGCGTTTTTCATCATTTTCACGGTAAAATTCTCCCGCTTTTTAACACGAAATTATAAAAGAATCAAGGGTTTTAGAGGTTGGTTTTTTGTCGAATCGGCGGTTTGAATTCCCCTGTGAGCGCCAGGGCTCTTATGAAAGCGGAAATGTTCGGGAAGCGTTTTTGAATAGCTCTTTTTTCGATCTCCCTTCGTTCTTTCGCGCTGCAGCGGAAGCGCAGAACCTGATTCTGTTTTTTTTCGTATTCTTTTCGGCCTATGATCAGTTCAGGGAGATCAATTAAGAGAGCGGGTATATCCTCGGTTAAAAATTGTTGGCCTATATTGGCGGCATCGCATTCAAAAAATACTATTTTTTTACTGAGAGACTCAATACTGTATTCATATTTTTTTTTGCCGACCATGATAAAATGAACTGATTTTTTAGATTTTTTCATAATGAAAAATAAATTTTTATTATTTTAGCAGTTTCTTTTTTATAAATAGTTTTACAGTCATTATTGTGGACAGGAATAGTGACGTCTCTTTTGACCAGGGGATGTCTAAAACACACATGGCTTCCTTTGCCGCGGTCTTTTGTGAATCCCAGATACAATAATATCGATTCAATTTCATGGTATCTCAGAGATTTTGGTCGTTCGGTAAATTTTTGAATTAGCTTTTCATGTCGTGACATATAGGATAAGCGCGGATTCTGTAGCTACAGACTATTCTTTTGTAGCTACAAAATCAAATAAAAAAATTGCGGTTGACCCATTCGTATGATTCTCAGGGTCAAGATGAGCTGAATCGAATTTTGATTAGTGAACAAACGTTTACTATAATAATGATATATAATAAGAATGCAATACCTTATTTTAAGATCCTGACCCCGCACGGTGCTACGGGGCAGAATGACAAATCCAGAATATGACTGATTCAACTTCACCGCTCGCCGTGCGTATGCGGCCGCGATCGCTTGCGGATTTTTTTGGACAGGAGGAATTGGTTGGCGCAAACGCCTTCCTTCGTGAGGCGATTGAAAAGGGCGAAGCGCCCAGTTCAATTTTTTGGGGGCCGCCGGGGAGCGGTAAAACTACGCTCGCGCATATCATTGCCGAGAAAACAAAAGCGGATTTTATCGAACTCAGCGCCGTGGGGAGCGGCATCAAAAATCTTCGCGCGGCGATCGAACGCGCCGAAGAGAGTAAGCGTTTGAACATACGTACGATTCTTTTTGTGGACGAAATTCATCGCTGGAATAAGGCCCAGCAGGACGCGCTGCTTCCTCATGTGGAGCATGGACTCATCACGCTCATCGGCGCGACCACGGAGAACCCGAGTTTCGAGGTGATTTCGGCGCTGCTTTCACGGGTGCGCGTGTTCGTTCTCAAGCGCCTGAGCGAAGCGCATCTACTTGAGATTCTTCGCCGCGCGCTGACGAATAAAACCCATGGTTTAGGCCAAGAAAAAATCAAAATTGATGAGGATACTCTCCATCTGATCACTCATTTGTCCAATGGAGACGCGCGCGCGGCGCTCACGACGCTCGAGATCTGCGCCAAACAGCAGAAAAATGTTACGTCGGAACTCGTGAAGCAGGTGGTTCAAAAATCGAACCTTTTGTACGACAAAAACGGCGAGGAACATTACAACATCATTTCCGCGCTCCACAAATCCCTTCGCGGGGGCGATGGCCACGCCGGCCTGTATTGGCTGGCCCGCATGCTCGAGGCTGGCGAGGATCCGCTCTACATCGCGCGCCGCTTGCTTCGCTTCGCGGCGGAAGATGTGGGCGTGGAGGATAACTTCGCGACCGTTTTGGCGAACAATGTGTTTGACACATGTCATAAGCTTGGCATGCCGGAATGCAGCGTTCACTTGGCGCAACTCGTGATTTATTTGGCCCACGCCAAAAAATCGATTGCGGCGTATCAGGGCTACAACAAGGCCAAGGCGGACGTTGAACAATTCGGAAATTTAGGCGTGCCGCTCCACTTACGCAACGCGCCTACGGATCTTATGAAGGATTTGGGATACGGGAAAGATTACAAATACACGCCGCTTCAAGACAGCAGCGGACAGGAATATTTTCCAGAGGAACTGAATGGGAGGAAATACTATTAGTGACGAGGGACGAGCGACGAGTAGTAAGTGACGAGTGACCTCTCGACTAAGCTCGGGGCAGGCGAGAGACGAGTAGAAAATTTTCTCGTGACTGGTCACTCGTCACTTCTTTGTAATTTCAGCCACTCCTTGATCAACGCGGGGATTTCGGCGCATTTTATTTTTTCCACGGGCACGTTTGGCAAACTTTTGAGGAAGAATTGCCCGTAATCTTTTTTGGTGAGCGCGCTGTCCAGCATGATCATGATGCCCACGTCTTTTTTGGAGCGGATGAGACGGCCGAAACCTTGCTTAAAGCGCAGAATCGCGCGCGGCATGGTGTATTGATAAAAACCATTGGAGAACCATTGGCTTCGCGTTTTATGCAGCGGGTCGCTCGGAATATCGAACGGGAGTTTATGGATCATGACGCAACTGAGGTCGTCACCGGGGATGTCGATGCCTTCCCAGAAACTGCTGGTGCCGAGAAGAATGGAATGTTCCGGATTATTCAGAAACGCGCGCAGAATTTTATTACGGCCTCCGCTAAAGCGTTGCGCAAGGACACTGATTCCTTTTTTTTGGAGCGGAATCACGAGATTGAGATAAAGATTTTCAATCGTGCGATAAGACGTGAAAAGTCCCAACATACGTCCCTGTGTCGCTTCGGCCACCTGTTTTATGAGTTCGGCCACGGGCGCGAGACTGTCTTGACTCCGCACGTCGGGTAAATCCGTTGGAAGAATCATGAGCGCCTGTTTTTCGTAGTCGAAGGGCGAGTCGAGAATCAGTTCTTCGAAGTGTTCATCTAAACTTAGCATTTTACGAAGATAGTCGAACGGTTTTTGAGCGACATCAGGAGCGTCATCGGCGAATAAAGGAGTACTAAGAGTAGCGGATGTCAGAAGGATCGATTTTTTGGAAGCGTAGAGGTCCTTTTTAAGATTTTCTCCCACGAGTATCGGTAGCGATGTGAGAACGACGGCGCCGCTGTCGTTACACGAAAAAAAGCGAATATCGCGCGGCGTTTCCACTGGCAAAAAGAACGGATGCAGTTGCGCCAATTGTTCTTTAAGAATGGCGATTTCCTGATTCAGTTCTTCGCTGAATTCATCGCATTCCGGAAAATCTTTAGACGCGGCGCCTGCCAGCTTGTCGGAAAAATATTCGATTTTTCGGATCCACTCCTGAGTGGCTTCAATCAGTTTTTGAACGGAATCTCCGAGATTCAGCCACTCTCCGCTCGTCATGATCGCGCGATCAATCAAAAGGCTTTCCTGATACTTCGACGGCATTACATGCGTGTTGACGAAGAGTGAAATTAAGCTAAAGATATTGTCTGTTTTTTGCAAAAGATCATTTGCCCCGGAGAGCAATGGTTCGATTTCCTGAAAACAGGATTGTTGCCCGAAAAGCGTTTCCGAGTAATTCCTTTTTAGTTGTCCCAAATGCGCCACGATCGATTTTTCCGGAATGGTCAGGTTTTCCTGAGTCACGGTTCTTCCGTAGCTCTTCGTTGCCACTTCTTCAAAATGGTGCGCTTCGTCGATGATGAGGTACTTGTATTCGGGAAGTAGTCCTCCGCCCATAACGAGATCCGCCATTAAGAGCGCGTGATTTACAATGACGATGGGCGCGTCCTGCGTCGCTTTGAGCGCCTGCTGAAAATAACAGTCCGGATTTTTGCAGCACTTGCCGCCATGAATGGCTTTGCTGGCCGCGGACAGTTCAAAATCCCACACAATGCGCTCCTCGCGCGTGAGGGTCATATCCGCCAAATCGCCTCCTAGATTCATCCACGGCCACGCGAGAATTTTGATGAGCAACGTGATCTCGGACGGACTGAAACGAGACCTTTTTTTGAATTCGCGCAGGCGCTGAAGGCATAAATAGTTGCCGCGCCCCTTGAGCACTGCGACGTTGAGGGGAGACAAACCACCCAAACCCCCCTTCCCTTCGACCCTGCTCAGGGCAGGCTCAGGGGGGCAAGAAGTGATGGGGGCTGATTGTTGATAGATCTGGTGCAGATGATGAAGATCCTTCTCAAAGAGTTGATGCTGGAGCGTAATGGTGTGGGTCGCGATCACGACGCGCTGTTTTTTGTTTAGCGCGATTTCAGCGGCCGGCACTAAATAGGCGAGCGATTTTCCAACGCCCGTGGGCGCTTCGCAAATCAAATGATATTCGTGTTCGAAGGCGTGCGCGACCGCTGTAGCCATTTGTTTTTGCTGAGGCCGCGATTCGTAATGGTCCCATGCCTGCGAGAGGAAACCGTTTTCGTTGAAAACTTCGGCCACGGATAATCCGCGGGGCGGCGCCGACGTTCCGGTAGCTACAAGGCATGCCTTGTAGCTACATTTGTCGGACGTCGCCCGCGCTTTCCCGCGGATTTCGTCGAAAAATATTGCCATGCCCCACTCGCTTCGGCGGACGCAGTCTTTGATTTCATCGATGATCGGCTTCGGAAGACCGTCGATTTTTTTCCAGATTTTTTTAAACAGGTCGAGCGTGGCTTCGGTATCGCTCATGGCGCGGTGCTTGGCCGTGTGCTTTATATCGAGTTCGTCCGTCAAAGACTCTAAACTGTGACTGACCGCGGTCGGGAAGGCGATTTGGGCCAACGGCACCGTGTCCAAAAGAACGCTGGATTCAAAATCGATGCCCTTTTTTTTCAAAAATCCCACGTCAAAATTGATGTTGTGGCCGATGATGTGCGCGCCCCGTACGATTTTTTGAACTTCAAGTTTTACGGTTTCCCACAAGGGCGCGTCTACTAAATCTGTGTTTTGAATCGTTGTGATGAGAGAGACAATCGGCGGGATTTCTTTGTCGATTTTGATTAGCGAATCGAAACGGCTGACTTCCTTTCCCTGCTCATAGCGAATACACGCCACCTCGATGATGTCGTCGCTTTCCGGATAGAGGCCGGTGGTTTCGATGTCGAGAACGACAAAGGTTTTTTTGAACATATGAAAAAAGCGAAGTCGTCTTTTATGCTAGCAGACGCATGGGTTTTTTTCATCTGGAAATATTATAACGACACGGCGGCGAAACGACGTTCATGTCGTTTCTGAAATCGATTCGCCTCCTCTTCTCTGCCAAGCGTTCGATACAATATTGAGATCACCAGAAGTAAATTCGGATTGATTCCCGATTCGTTGATTCCGGATCTTAAACCGTTTACAATGTTCGTCAGGTCTATTCTGCTCAGTTGCCGGGCGAGTCCTGGCTCCGGAACCCAGCCGGAATGTAGCAGCATTTCAATCATTAGCTTTTGATATCCGCGTGAGTTATCCTTATATGAGAGCCCTTGATTGATTAATAGGAATGCCGTTTTCCATTTTTTAAGACGGCGGGCCGCCTGGGCCGCCAGTTGAAGGGTCGGCTTTTCGAATCTTTTTTCCAATAGCCTTTCTGCGTAGCGCAGGGCAATTCCATCAAGCCTTAGTTGTGCGGCAGACTGTGCCGCAATTCCCAGCGATGTATACGTTTCTTCTATTTGAGCGCAATGTATTGCCAGCCTAAGCGCCTCGGGATGACGGTTTGTCTGATGGGCTCCGTTCATTGCCGCCCCCATGGTTCCGATGTCCGCGATCAGATGTTGGCCGCAACTGAGAAGTCGGGCGATGCATTGTATTCCCTGGTGATAATTTCCACTGTCAAAGCATAGTTTTGCCGTGTTTTTTAATGCTCTTTGCGCGTCCGTATAGGAAAAATCGAGAATCGCTGCGCGGTGTGATTTTAGAGATAGCCTTTGGCATACAGGATCTCCCGCCGTCAGGAGTCCAAGGCGTATGCTTTCCACTTCTTCAATCAGCGCGTCTCTCAGAGGGCTGTCTTCTAATTTTTCGATAAGGCCGTCGTGTGCGTTCCGCCAAAAATTTTGAGGATCGGTAGCTTCTGCAGATCCTCTTCTTAGGGCTTCTTCAAGAGCTATCCGACATTCTTGCACACAAGTCCCCTGGCTTATTTCTGCCACTGCATGCCTTTGGCAGAGCAGCGGGGTTCTTTCTGGGAAAAGTGAGCAGGTGGAGGGAGACATAGCCTTTACTATAGAAATAGTAGGCTATTATACAATAAAATTATTATTTTACAACTTGATCTTTTTTAAGATCGCCTTTAGCGCGGCGGCCGATTGAACGAGTTTCTTTTTTTCGCTGACACTCAAGGGGAGTTCCCATACCTTTTTGATTCCCTGAACGCCCAAAACGGCCGTGATTCCTATGGAGATGTCGCGGATGCCGTACAGGCCCTTCGGGTTGACGGAGACTGGGACGATTGATTTTTGGTCGTAGACTATGCGTTCCACCAATCCTACGATCGTGATTCCGATGCCGTAATAGGTGGCCTGCTTGCGTTGAATGATTTGATAGGCCGCGTTTTTGGTGCCTTCAAAAATTTTTTTTTGTTGCGCGGCGGAAAGCAGTTCCGTGGCTTTCACGCCTCCAACCGTGGTCAAACTCCAGGCAGGAACTTCGCTGTCGCCGTGTTCTCCTAAAATATAACCATGGACGTTATGCAAGTTGACGTTCAGCTCCCGGCTGATAAGGTAGCGGAAGCGAGCCGTGTCCAAAGAGGTTCCAGTTCCAATAATTTGATTTTCAGGCAGTCGGATGAGTTTGCGAGCCATGTACGTCAAAATGTCGACGGGATTTGAAACAATAACGACAATGGCGCTTGGACGAAGATCCCCCATACCCTTAATAATGGATTTTAGGACTCCCACATTTTTATTCACCAAATCCAGACGGGTTTCTCCCAGTTTTTGCGCCGCGCCTGCCGTGATGACGATGATGTCAGCCTGTTGGCAGTCTTTAAGCTGTCCACCGCGCACGTTGCCCGTTTCACTTCCGATGAGTCCATGCGCCAAATCCATCACTTCACCCTGCTCCCGTTCTTCAGAGGCGTCGATGAGAATGATTTCGGCGGCGAGCCCGCGGATGAGCGCGGCATAGGCAAAGGAAGAGCCCACCATGCCGGTGCCCACAACCGCGATCGTGCTACGATGGCTACACATCATTGAATTCAAATCTTTTTTCATTTTTTATATTTTTTACAGAAGACGAAGATAGGGATCATCGCCTTCTGTAGTTTATTCTACCCATTGGATAACGTCCAGACGACGTTCAGTCGGTGACGGCGCCTCATCGGGAAAACCCAGAGATAATGCCAGGACGATTTTTTCGGGTGTTTTTAACTTCAGTATTTCCCGCGCTGTTTTTGAATTATTGAGCGGAATCGCGAGGCCGATGGGACAGGTTCCCAGTCCTATGCCGTGCGCGCAGAGCATCATGTTTTCGAGGCATAGTCCGTAATCCAGATCGCTGTCGACCGGTTTTGTCTGTATGACGAACAGGATGACGGGGGCGTTGTAGAGCAGGGTGTCTCCTTCGCCCGTCGCCCGTTTTTTGAAGCGTTCCACCGCAGGCGCGCCGTATTTGGACGCGGCTTCTTGTGTTTCCAGGAACTCGGCGAGCTGAATTTTAGCCTCGCGCGCGAGCTCATTCCGTTTGTCGGGATGGCTCATGGCAATGAAGCGCCAGGGCTGTTGATTGCGGCTTGACGGCGCCCAAATACCCGCTTCCAGAACTTGCTGAAAAAGCGCTTTTGGAACAGGTTTTTGTTGATAATTTCGGACACTGCGGCGTGTCTTGATCAGGTCAACGATGTTCATGCTTGCTCAAGATTAATTTTCAACTATCATTATATGGATTTTAATTGAAATATTCATTGGAAAAATTTGCCGCTACAAGACGGTCGCTCCTCATACCAAGACCCCCTTCCCGGCGTTGGCCTTTTTTAATAATTTTAGGAAGCGTTCTCGTTTTTTTATTGCTTGGGTTTTATGTTTTTTTAGAGCGGTTTCGTTTTTTTGTTAATCATTTTTGGGATTCAGCGTTCGGCTACAAAGAATATCTTATTGTGTTCCAGAATAATGACGAACTGCGACCCGGAGGCGGATTTGTGACTGCGTACGCGAATCTGAATCTGCTTTTTGGGATTCCTACGTCGTTTTCGTTCCATAATTCCTATGAAGTGGACACGTCTTCTTACGTCACACCGCCCTATCCCCAAGAGGAACTTCTAAAAAACGAATGGTATCAGGGATATACTTTTCGCGACGCGAATTGGGATCCCAATTTTCCTGACGCGGCGAAAACGATTGTTGATTTTTATCAAAAGAAATTCCCTTCGAGCGACATTGATGGCGTCGTCGTGATGAATTTCAAGGTGATTGAAGACTTACTTAAAGAATTGGGCTCGGTGTCGATTAAAAATCAATCCGTTGATTCAAAGAACCTGTTTTCTTTTCTTGAATTTCAGGTCGGGAATGTCGATCGCCACAACCTTGCCGCGCTCGCGAGTCGAAAGGATGTTTTAAAAGAACTCGCTCAAAGCCTGACTTCTAAAATGTTTTGGAGTCCTTTTCGCACTCGCAATGTTTTATCCAGCGCCATAGACCAAAAAGATCTTTATTTTTGGTTCAAAAAGCCCGCGTTGGAAGCGAAGGTTATCGCGCGCGGATGGGGGAACGCGCTGACGTATCCCGGCGCGATTACGGAATCGCGCCTTCAGAGTATGGGAAGCGATTTTTTGGGACTCAATCTCGCGAATCTTGGTAGCAAAAAAGCGGATCGTTATTTACTTAAAAACGCGGAATATTATGTTGATCTCAGCACGCCCGTTCCGACCGCGCACTTGAAAGTGGAACTCAATTTTCCGGGAAAGCTCAACAGTTACAGTGATCCTTACCGCGGCTATTTGCGCGTGATTTTACCGGTTGGATACACGATTTCTTATATGCCGGATGGAAGCAAAATTGAACTCACTTCTCAATTTCAAATGATCGGCACGGTTGTGCAACTCACGGATGAAAAACCCAGCGCGGAGTGGACGTATGATTACACGCTGCCGAGGAATCTTTTTTCAGGCAGCGATTATCGATTGCGTCTGACCAAACAATCCGCGGATCGCACGAATTATCTCGTGGCTATCACGGGCCCCCGCGACTCGATGCTGGAGAGCGATATCTTCGACGCGCGCGAGGACAAAGCTTTTTGGCGCGGTTCTTTGCTGGGCGATACCGATCTGACGCTACATGTTCAGCCGGATACTACCCCTCCTTACGTTCTGGAACAAAAGTTCGACACCCTGAGTCAGATTAGTCTTTTATGGAGCGAACCGATGGATGACGTGAGCGTGAATAATCCCGCGAATTACACGATCCAGGACATAAACGCGATCAGTCCCACGACAGACACGGTAAAAATCGAAAGCGTTTCAACGGATCAGGCAGTCACGCGTCTTAGCCTTTCCGGTATCACAAGCCAACCCTTAGAGCAATATAGGATTTCAATGAAGGGTATCCGTGACCGCAACAAAAACGCGATTCAATCGGATCCAAAAGAGATTACCGTGGTGCAAAGATAACATCTGACACCTGACAAGAGGATCAATCCGCCAGTGTGCTTACGTCTCCGGCGTCTTGGCCGAGTTCGCGCGCGCGGAGCACGCGCCTCATGATTTTCCCGCTTCGTGTTTTTGGAAGCTGGTCGATGTATTCGATTTCTTCCATGACCGCAATCGGACCGATTTCATGGCGAACATGATTTTTTAATTTTTCTTTCAACTCTTCGCCATGACGCGCTCCGATGGAGACGCCTTTTTTTAATACCACGAATGCCTTGATAGTTTCGCCTTTGACGGGATCGGGTTTTCCGATGACGCCGGCTTCGGCCACGGATGGATGCGATACGAGCGCGCTTTCCACCTCGACGCTGCCGATGCGGTGTCCCGCGATTTTGAGCACGTCGTCAGAACGTCCCTGAATCCAAAAATAGCCGTCCTTGTCTTTGTGGGCCATGTCGCCGGTTAGGTACCAGCCGGGAATTTTTTTCCAATAGGTCTCTAAATAGCGTTTTGGATTTTTATAAATGGTCCGAAGCATGGCAGGCCATGGATTTTTGATAACCAAATATCCGCCTTTTCCAGGAGCTACCTTTTTGCCTTGTGCATCCACGACTTCGGCCTGAATTCCGGGAAAAGGTTTGGTGGCAGAACTGGCTTTGAGCGACATGGTAACAAAAGGCGTGATCATAAACATACCGGTTTCCGTCTGCCACCATGTGTCCATAATAGGACACTTTTTTTGGCCGATTACTGTGTAGTACCAGCGCCATGCTTCTGGATTGATGGGTTCGCCCACGGAACCGAGGAGGCGCAAAGAGTTGAGATTGTGTTTTTTAGGCCATTGATCTCCGTAGCGCATGAGCGCCCGGATCAACGTGGGCGCTGTGTAGAAAATGGTTACGTTGTATTTTTCCACCATGTTCCAGAGGCGATCGGGCTTCGGATAGTCCTGCACACCCTCAAACAGGATTGTGGTGATGCCGGCCATGAGCGGCGCGTACACGGTATAACTGTGGCCCGTGATCCATCCGGGATCTGCGGTGCACCAGAAGGTATCCTTTGATTGGATATCAAAAACAGTTTGAAATGTTTTATGGATGCCCACCATGTAGCCGCCGTGCACGTGGACAACGCCTTTTGGAGTCCCCGTGGTACCCGAGGTGTACAAAATAAACAATGGGTCTTCCGCATCCATTCTTTCTGTCGGACATTCTTCGGATTCGTGCGCGATCAAATGGTTGTAAAAGACGTCGCGATGCGGTTCCATATGGGTTTCGGGGAAGACGCGCCGTGGCGTGTCCCTACGACTACCGCGTTTTTTTGCCGTGGGTGTTGGTTCATTATTTTGTTTCACCACGATCACTTTTTGTACGCATTTACATCCCTGCAACACTTCATCGACGATCGATTTCATATCGATGGTTTTGTCCCGGCGATATCCGATATCCGAGGTGACCACGACTTTTGCCTCCGCGTCTTCAACACGCGTTTTGAGGGCATGCGCGGAAAAACCGCCGTACACCACGGAATGCACGGCGCCGATCTTCGCTGCGGCCAGCATACTGATCGCGGTCTCCGGAATGTTCTGCAAATAGATCACGACGCGATCGCCTTTGACAACCCCCAGGTGCTTGAGGCCGTTGGCCATCCGATTGACGGCACGATAGAGCTGTCCATAGGTAAACCTTTTGGATTTTCCTGAATTTCCTTCCCATAGGATCGCGTTTTTTCGTTCAATGGGCGTGCCAATATGTCGGTCAAGCGCGTTCTCCACGATGTTACATTTTCCACCCACGAACCATTGGTAAAACGGCGCTTTTTTCTCTTCCAGCACTTTTTTCCATGGCTCCATCCATGCTAATTCTTTTGCCGCGTTTTCCCAGAATTTAAGTGGATTGCGCGCGGCTTCCTTTCTCATTTTTTCCAGATCCTGAATTTTCGCCTGCTTCACAATTGTTTTTAAAGGCTTGTACCATTTTTGTTCGTTCAAAAGGACGTCGGTTTGATCGCGGGAGACGATTTTTACTATTTTTCCGATGTTCTTTTTTATATTCTTTTTTATTTTTTTCTTCATATTTTTTCTATTATTTTATTTGATACTGAACTACTCATAAAATCAGAATTTTATTCGAGTTCAGTATTATTTTATTTGAAATTATTTAATATATCTTAGCACAGAGAGCGCTTTTTACGGAATTTGTTTTATGTATAATCACTACTGTCCCGTTAACTTTTCAGAATAACGATAGCTGGGGATCTCCTCCGGAAAGGGCTTTTAAGACGGTTTTCGGGCTCAGGCGGAGTATCTCGATGATCTGAACGGCCTGCAGAATCAGCTCTTTGATCATGACCGTCAGGGTATGCAGCGAGCCCGGGAAACGCGTCTGGTGCTTTATCCACGCCAGAAGCAGGTAATAAATCATGGCGATCCATATCTGCGTCAGGACGGCGTTTTTCGACGTGCCGAGGAAGGTTTTTATCTTCAGGTGCTGCCTGATCCACCTGAAAAACAGCTCGATGGTCCATCGTTTTCTGTAGATCCGGGCGATATTGGCGGCCGAAAACTGAAAATGGCCGGTCAGGAATTCATAGGTGACATCGCCCTCACCGTCGTGGAAGGTGACGAGACGCAGGTCATCGGGATAGTCGGCCCGGGCCTTTTCGAGGATAAACGCCGCCCTCTCGTCTTTCAGCGCCCCTTCCCCGGAATTTTTTTATGCTGTCCCAGATGAACGATACAGGCATTATCCTTGAGCCGGATTACAAAGTGGTGCCCCGCCTCCCTGATCTTCCCCAGAAAGCCGTAATCATTGTAACCCCGGTCAAAAACGAAAATGCTGCCTCTGGGGTATGCGGTGAAGTCGATGGCCCGTATGGCTCCGATATCGGACACTTTGCCGTCGGTCATCAGAATCAGCTCCGGGATCTGGCTGCGGACATTGGGCAGGGTATGCAGTTTGATGGCCCCCTTCTCCCTGCGGAACCTGGCCCAGGGGAAAAGGGAAAGGCACAGGTCGATGGTGGTGGAATCGACGGCGTACAGGTCATTCCGGAAGGTAAACGATGCCGTCCCGGAACCCAGATTCCCGCACCGCTCCGACAGTTTGTAGAACAGGGACTCGTAAATGGACCAGTGGCGTTTCCCGTTCGCCCTGGCCAGCGTGGAACGGGCGCAGGTCTGAAGGCCCAGGTGATACCACCTCTCGTTTTGGACGAGCAGGCCGGTCTCGATTTCGCGCAGGCTGTCCTTCTCCGTGGCCTGGGCATAAAGCAGAATGGTGAGCTGGTTCCAGCAGCTTAATTTTTTGGTGTATTTATCCGCTTCATGCTGTCCCACAAACGACTCGAAATCATTTCTGGGTAATAAATGGAGAAGCTGCTGAAGGACGGTTATGGTAGAATTGGCCATAGGGAAAAGGGGCTAATGGTTTGGGCGTTGACACAACCATCCTGAAACCCTTTTTCTTTTTAATCCAGATCCAAAAGACTTTCCGCGCTGAAAGTTAACGGGACACTAGTGATGTATAATGTGGATAAATCTTAAAGGGCACGTTTTATGAAACATAAACGAAAAATAGTTGGGCTCGCTTTGGGCGGCGGCGGCGCGCGCGGATGCGCTCATATTGGAGTGATTAAGGCTTTGCGCGAGGCTCATATTCCGATCGACTGTGTCGCCGGGACGAGTATCGGGGCCCTCGTTGGAGGTGTTTACGCGTCCGGGAAAATCAAGGAGCTCGAGTCGTTTTTGCGTCGGCTCAACAGCGCCAAAAAAATTCTAAGTCATCTGGATATCGCTTTATCCAATAAAGGTCTTTTGAACGGCGACAAAGTGAAAAGACTTTTGTCCGAACGGTTTATAGAAAAGCTGATTGAAGACACCTCTATTCCGTTCGTGGCGGTTGCCGCAGACCTTCAGGCAGGCAAAGAGGTTCATTTTAAAACCGGGAGTCTGGCGGACGCGATTCGCGCCAGTATTTCAATCCCCGGTATTTTTGTTCCCGCACAGCTCAATGGTGATTTTTTGGCTGACGGAGGCCTTTTGAACCCCTTGCCAATCAATGCGGTGCGAGCGCTGGGTGCCGAGGTCGTCGTCGCGGTCGACTTGAATGCGGAGGTCGGTTTTAAAAAAGCGACCAAAATCCGGCGTTCTCCTCGTTCTGATACGTGGTGGGACAAGCTCAAAGAGGAATCCAGAGCGAAGCTTAGGGAATGGATGTCCGAAGCGATGCGTCCTAATTTGGTGGACATCCTCGACAGTTCGGTCACGATCATGCAGAAGGGGATCACGGAAGCCAATCTCCGTTCTTATCCGGCGGATTTTCTTATCCGTCCCCGCGTCGGCCGCATTATGCTTTTCGATTTTCATCTGGCGCGGTTCATGATTGATGAAGGCTACCTTCAGGCGCAAAAGATTATTCCGGCCCTAAAAAAGGCACTTTGACAAATTTATTATAATGTTTCTTGACATATAAATTAAAAAAAGCTATCCTAATTCAGCCCTCTTGATTCTTTAAGAAGTATTTTTTATGCCCTCCAAGCCCCCTGAAGGATCTGCCGATCATCCCGTTTTTTCCGGTTCCGTTTTACGTCGGAGGCCAGGCGAACGTGTTGCCGCGGCAGTTCTTGAACCTGAAGATGGTGCTTCTGAACCAGTGACAGCGAGTCTGCGCAGGAGTAAAACCGGTCATGCCATCGCTGGAGCGGCTGCTTTGTCTATGGCTTGCGGCGGACATACAGACGTTCCTCCTTCTCGTGGCGGCCCTGCGGTTATTCGCCGTGGTGGCGACATGAGTGATCGAATCATTCCTCCTGCAAGCGCTGACGAGATTCATCCTGTCGCTGAAGATGTGCGAACGATTGTGAATTTGATTTTAAGGCGGCCAGAGGGTTGGAATCAGATGGTTTATGCCATTGATGCTTTGGCTCCGAAAAAGCTTCTCGTTGATACCCGAGATTCTGCAGCCCTTGTTGGAGCCGAAGCGGTTCATGAGACGCGTGACGCTGTGATATTGGTTTTACGCCTTCCTCGCGGACAGGAGATGAGAATTAACATTGGCTGTGGCGTTACTCAAGAAGGTCCTGGCACTTTGTGGAAATTGCGTCTTCCTCCTGAGTCGACTACAGGAGTTATGAGAACTTTTGGCGCCGGAAACCCTATTCTTCCCAGTTCTATTATGACAACGCTTCGCGGCGGCGGAGAAACGACGAATTTAAATGACCATCCTGCCGTTCCTCTGACACCTCACTGGGTTGACGGGGCAGTGCGTCCAGTCGCCACCGCCGAGTGGACGAATTCGGGAAAACCAGGTCGTTTTTCCGTGAATTCCGCTGGCCTGACTCCGAGCATTGTCGTTGATGGCAAGCTTCGCGATGGTTCAGACTTTGCGCTTGGGTCTGACGCTCGTGTCGGTGTGGTGGCCTATAGCCCCGATGGGCAACTAGACGAACCTCCCTTTACAGCGACTATCGAAGTAAAGCCCATTTTAAAAACAGGCGATTGATTTTTTTTGAATTTTTGCTACGATAAGTAATACCCAAGGGCATAAAGAGATCCGTTTATGACGCCATCAGCCCCCACAGCATCGCAACTTGATTTCGTGGGCAGTGAGGGAGCCCCTGATTTTTTGAAATCCAGACTTTTACCTCACCAAAGAGGGCTTTTTGCAAAAGCGACGCGTGCCGCTGCGGGGGGTGTTTTGTTAACGGCTGCCTCCCTCGCCGCTGGTGTGATGATCGATACGTTCAGCGAACCAAAGATTGTCATGGATGGAACCCGGAGAAGTATTGCCGAACGCCTTCGCGGGTATCCGCCGTCTTCAAGAGCACCTTCCGAGCAGCGTGTGCTCAGAGGCGCCAAGTTCTGCGAAGGGGCTGTGAGACTAGAGGGTCAGGAGTTGGAATTTGTACAAAGAGAAAACGTAAAACCCGGTGAGATTTTTGAAATGAATGGAGAACGTTTTTGTCTGGAAGCGATTCGTTTTGCAGGAGAAAAGGATATTTATTATTTCATTAGAAGAATTGGAGAAAAAGGCGAAGGAGCTCAGTATGCAGGGAGTGATAATGACGGCGGTGAAAGTGGGGCCCGTGCCCGTTTTGATGCGGCCATGGCAGCGGTTCCTTCCGGAACGACTGCAGGGGACTCGGTGCTTGCATCCCGATAATTTTGAATTAATAATGGAGTGCCCTTATGCCTAAAAAAGATCTCATCCCCACTCTTTATGAGGATGATTATTTGATCGCGATCCAGAAGCCGCCGCGCGTGGTTTCCGTACCCAATCCGCAGACGTCTTTGAATGCGTCGGTTCTTGGCAAAGTTCAGCGCCGGTATGAAGGCAAAGGGTTTAAACCCTATTTGCTGCATCGGTTAGACAAGGAGACATCTGGCGTATTGCTTTTTGGAAAATTTGAGCGCGACCGGACTCCTTTGGAAGCCATTTTCCAGCATTCGGAAACTGAAAAAAGTTATCTCACTTTTCTAAAGGGAGTCCCGCGCGGGGATTCTGTTCAAATCCCACTCAAAGCCCGTACGGCGGACGTGTCTGTTGAGGCTAAAACTCATTTTAGTATTTTAAAAACTATGCGTATTTTCGGCGCTTCCTGCGCCTTGGTTGAGGCCGTAATCGAAACAGGGCGTCGCCATCAGATTCGCGAGCACTTTTCGCGGATCGGCTGCCCCGTCATCATGGACGCCGAATACGGGGATTTCGCGTTTAATCGTAAATTTCGCATTGTTCTGCGGCTTGGCCGACTTTTTTTGCACGCGAAACGGATCCGTTTCATGCACCCTTTCCTCAAACAGCTTATCACGATTGAGGCGCCGATCCCAATGGATCTGCTCAGCGTTCTGAAAAAGGTGTTCGGATCGTCCTTTTCATTCAAAATTAAAAATTAGAAAATTCAAAATTAAGTGTGTTGCTTAATAATGTAGTTAAGCCAAAACCCCTTGTTTTTCTTGGCGTATTTTGATATAATATTAAGATACTATTTAATTCAAAATTAATACGAAATACCAAACTTTTGGAGATATACCATTGTGGCAGGAAGTGAGACGTTTTGTTTCTAGAATTTACAAAATTACCGAGAAACAGTTTGGGCGTGATTTTGGTTTGAGGGATCAGCTACGTCGAGCCGCCGTATCAATACTTTTGAATATTTCTGAGGGTTTTGAACGTGCATCCAATATAGATTTTGCTCGATTCATTAATCAGGCGAAGGCTTCTGCCGGAGAATGTCGCGCTGTTTTTTATATTGCTTTCGATAACCGTTATTTGGAGGAAGAGCAATTTAATGAACTAAAATCTGATAGTTTAAATATTTCCAGGCAACTTGCAAAATTTGGTATTTTTTCAATTTCTTCTCATAAAAAATAATTTTGAATTTTTTAATTTTTAATTTTGAATGAGCTTCCTAGCGCACAAAATTCGGGATGGATGGATTGCGCTCGGGTTTGAGCTGGAGCTGTTTTTTGAGCGGATTTTTTCCAGGAAGAAGATGATTACGGATAGCAAGCCAGATGGCGGGCCGAATAGCGGTCTCGAAGGAGCCCCTTCGAGGGTCCTAGTGCAACCGAAAGAAGCCGTAAAGATTGAGAAGAGGGAAAAGATAAAGAAGGAAACCAATAAACTGTCCTGGTCGCTCAGGATGCTGAGGCTGTCGGGCAAGGAACGGCTTTTTTTCTTCGACCAGCTCGCGACGCTGATCGATTCGGGCGTCACGCTCATTCCCGCGCTCACTATTATTCAGCGTCAAGCGAAGAGCGGATCTCTCAAGAAGATTTACGCCCAGATGATTCACGACATCAACGGGGGCATGGGGCTGGCCCAAAGCATGCGCGGATTGCCTCATCTTTTTCCCGAAATGATGTCGGCCCTGGTGGAAGCGGGCGAAAAAAGCGGCAATCTTAAAACCGTTTTAGCCGAACTCACGGAAGAGATGGAAGGGCATCAGGATTTTGTCCGCAAGGTGACCGGCGCGATGTTTTATCCGGCCATCCTCATTGTCATGTGTATCACGCTCATCACGGGCATGATGCTATTTGTTATTCCCAAAATTTCATCGATGTACAAGGACGCGAATGTGTCGTTGCCGGTTCTCACTCAAAAGGTGATCGCGCTTAGCCAATTTGTTTCGATGAACTGGAAATTTTTGTTTTTGGGCGTTGCCGGCATCCTTCTTTTTTTATGGAGCTTGGTGCATTTTACCCGCTTTGGGCGTTTTTTGTGGGAGAGTTTTACGGCCTATATGCCGATTTTTGGCAAGATCGCGACTGAAAAACAGATCATGATTTTTTCGGCCAACCTTGGCATGCTCATGCAAAGCGGCGTGCTGATCACCGACGCCCTGGAGATCACGGCCAAAACCATGGGCAGTCTCCACTACGAACAAGAGCTCTCCAAAATCCGCCAGGGCGTGATGATGGGGCAGGGGATGAGCGAAATGATGGGGCTTGTCGATCTCTCATCTGGACAGGATGCCAAGCGAAAAAGCCTCTTTCCCCTCCAGGTCGCGCAACTCGTGCACATTGGCGAGACTACGGGCAAAATCGGTAAAATGCTCCTCAAAGTCCGGTCGAACTACAAAAAGAGTATCGATTACACTCTCAAGAATCTTTCGTCCGTCATCGAGCCGCTCATGATTTTTGTGGTGGCGGCGCTGGTCGGATCAACGCTTCTGGCCGTCATGTTGCCATTTTTTTATATCGGGACGACGATTAAATAAGCTTTTAGCTATTAGCGGTTAGTTATTAGCCAGATAAAAGCTTATTTGATTATTTAAACGTCGAAACCCTTCAAAAAGAACGGTACCAGGACCTGAAGGCGGCGGCTGCGGTCTGCCAAGAATGGCAAAGCAACGAGATTGCCATCCATCAATAATTCGGCGCTTTCACCGCGGCGATCATAGAGTTTTGCCATGGTTTTTCGCAATTGGTTCATAGAGATTCCTGTTCTTCTGCCGATTTTAATACCAGGATTGTGAGCCTCTAATCGATTGGCGAATTCATTGTCACTAAGTTTTTTCCAATTAATTCCCTGTATGAATTCCCAGTCGACCGCTCTAAGCTGTTCCCATTCCTGTTGATCAATAGGATGGCGAACAATTTCTTTGACAACCACCGGCACCGGCGCCCCGATATATTCCTGATCCGTTTCATAAAATTTTTGCGCTTCAGTATCACGGCCTTTTTCCCGCACGGTGCGCACAATTCCAGAACCAAATACTGTAGTCGACGCTACCGTGTCGTGATCCAAACTATTCACTCCAAAGGTCATGGTAGGACATGGGCGCGCGTCGCGTTCTGTGACGCTTACGGCCTTTTCTTTATGGTCTCCGTCCGGATATCCTCCCGGGTGTTGATTATTGCAGTACGCGTTAAAAGCATTGGAGAGCAGAAGCATGGCACGGTCATTGATTTCTTCCTCATTTCTCATCGAAGGGAAAGTCTTTTGAACTTCTGCTTGAAAAAAAGGGAGTATATCCGCCTGCATTGTTTCCATTATGTCCCATAGCTGGAACGCAGTCTCTTTGTAATGCCGAGTCCAGTCATGAGGCGGATTGAAGGTTTCATAATGACTTGCAAAAGCACGTTCGATTTCGGGACGATGGGCCATGTTGGCTGTGCTGATAATCACCCCTTTTTCCACTAATTTTGCCAAGACATGGGGAGTAAATCCTTCTTTTTTCGCGTGCGCATCCTCCAGCGCTTCTTCTTTTTCGAGCCCCATGAACATGTATCCAGGCTGAAATTCGCCATGGGCTTCATGCGGAAGATCGAAACTGACCTGAATTGGAATAATTGTTTTTCCTTTGTGTCTTTCCGTCGCGTAGTCGACCAAAGCTTTGGCCATTTCCCGCTTCCAGAGCACGTCTTGATAAAGTCCATCATCTTTAATCGATTTCCCCACACTGATTTGATGTTTTTTTTGAGCAGCGCATGCTGAATGGGCATCCAGGATGTGGAGTATCCGCGAGTGCTGCCCTAGCGCTAAGTCAGTTTGACGAGCCGTATTTGAATTGGGATCTAGCATCCTTCCCCCGCCTTTTTTTCGAACAAATTCTTTTGGTTTACCCGCGGGTAATTGGATAGAGCCTCCTTTCATATGGAGCGCAAAGCCAAACAGTTGGGTTAAATTAACACGTCCATCGATACAGAGAAATGCAAAGGGCGGCATTTTAAAAAGTTTATTCATAATTTTTGCCGCCCTATGAACTTCGCCTGACTCTACTTCATCCGCGCGTTCATCTCGTTCAGTAATAAAACCCTTTAAAAAGTATTGTAGATATCGAGCATCCCGTTCGGATACTATTTCTCTGTCCTCATTGAGCGCCTTTAAATAATGATCGATTGCGATCATGGTCGCTCGTATCAATTCAGCAGTTTCAGGATTCAATGTCGCATGCACTTCCCGGGCAGTTTGACCTACCACTCCTCCTACTGCGCACTTTGCCCTTCTTCTTCCATGATCTGCGTGGGCAGTATCGGGAGGAAAAAGAGCATGATCTTTTCCTTCTGTTACTGAGGCCGCCGCCGCGTTTCCATCACTAGGTGCCATCATAAAAAATTGTATAAAAATTATTTTCGTGCCTTCTAATAGCCAATTTTTGATTAACTGTCAAGAGTCTAAAAAAATAAGTCTGTAGTTCATAGTCGGTAGTCTGTAGTAAGATACTGTCGGTCGAATATTGAATTTATTTTTCATGAAGCTCGCGATTGTCGCAGACTGGCTGACGAATTATGGAGGCGCGGAAAACGTGGTGAGCGCGTTTCATGAGCTGTATCCCGACGCGCCGATTTATACGACCTTATTTAGACGCGATAAGATGCGCGATCTGGCCACGGCCGACGTGCGCACGTCGTATCTTCAAAAAATTCCCTTTGCGCGGCATCAGTTGCTTTTGCCTTGGATGCCGATGGCCATCGAGTCGTTTGATCTCGACGAATACGACGTGGTTCTCAGCAGCTGTCACAGCGTGGCCAAAGGCGTTATAACGCTGCCATCCACGTTGCACATTTGTTACTGCCACACACCGATGCGCTACGCGTGGGAATCGTGGGATCTGGAAACCCGACTGCAGCAATTCCCGCGAATTCTTCATCCGCTCATCCGCCGCCAGATGGAATCGATCCGCCGCTGGGATCGGATCGCGGCGGAGCGCGCGGATTCCTACATTGCCAATTCGTCGCACGTCAAAAAACGCATCCGTCAGTTCTACAATCGCGATTCCACAGTGCTCTATCCACCCGTGCGCGGGGATTATTTTCAGCCTGTGGCGCGGCCGGCGAATAATTATTTTCTGGCCGTAGGCCGGCTCATCCCCTACAAGCGGTTTGATCTTTTGATCGAAACATTCAATCAGCTTAAACTGCCTCTTAAAATCGTCGGGATCGGGCCCGACATGTCCCGGCTCAAGTCGCTGGCTGGCTCCACGGTCCAGCTCATGGGGTATGTGGACAGCGAATCGCTTCGCGAATTGTACGCGAATTGCACGGCCTTTTTATTTCCCCAACTTGAAGACGCGGGTATCACGATCCTTGAAGCGATGTGCTGCGGACGCCCGGTAATCGCGTATGACGAAGGAGGCAGTCAGGACACGATGATCGATGGCAAAACAGGTCTTGTGTTTCCACGCCAAACTCCGGGAGTTTTAATGGCCGCGATTCGCGAGTTTCATCAGACCGAATTTGACCCGCGATTCATTCGCAGTCACGCGCTTAAATTCGATGTGGAGCGGTTTAAAGAAAAAGTGGCTACTGCCGTGGAATCACAGTGGCGTGAATTTCAAAGCACTGAACCACTCACAAAATAAGAATTTTGTTCGGGTTCAGCGCTTCGCTTTCGTGATCGTTGGTTCTTTGCCGTAAAAGGGAAGGAGAAGGTCGTTGGTTTTTTGAAAATTTTGGCAGAGGGCAGTCCATGTGCCGTCAGGGGATTTTATTTTTTTTATTTCTGTGGAATTTTTGGGAAGTCGGTTTTTGTGGAGCGCGGAGAGGTTGCCTAAAAAGAGTGTTGGAGTTTTCGGCAAATCGAGGAATTTTAGAATTCCGGCAATGTTTTTAGATTTCCCAAATCCCTTTGTGTAAATTTCCTCCCGGTTCATCGATTGCAGATATAAGAAATCGGTTTCGTCCGTACGCGCGGCGAACCATTCGTCGCCGTGAAAGCCAACGATCGGAATCTTGAATTCATGCGCGAATGTGTTCGCGACGGTCAATCCTATGCGCAGACTCGTGAAACCTCCGGGGCCTGTGATGGCGGCGACGCCGGTTAAGTCTGAGGGTTTAACGCCGGCCTTTTTGAGAAGATCCGCGATGACAGAGAGGATGGTTTCGGATTCGCGGCCCGCGGGAAGGGGCAAGGCCGCAAAATTTTGCGGCCTTGCCGTGTGACCGCAGGCCGCGATTGCCACGTGATGTTCCGCAATAGCGGTATTGATGCAGAGAATCATTAATTAGCAGTTAGCTATTAGCGGTTAGCTGTTAGCCAGAAAATTTGGCTAAAGACTAATCGCTAATTAATTAATTTGATTGGGGGGCCGATTTTTTTCTATTTCCACGCCTGTATAATAGTATTTAATGATTTCCTGATACGTTTTTCCCTGTTTCGCCAGTTCGGTCGCGCCGCAACCGGAAAGGCCAACGCCATGGCCTTTGAGCGTTTTGTCGTCGCACCAAGGGTCGTCCACGGCTTTTAGATACGGTGTATCCTTCCATCCCCAGACTTCTTCGGCGGAACGCGTGCGGCCGTCACTTTGGTTGAAGTAGGGGGTTTTAATCAAACTGCCTTTATAGGTCACGACTTCACTCTTGGTATTGACGACAGCGGTGGTGAAATTTTTAGAACGCTGTTCATAGCCATATCCTAAATATTTTTGAAAAATATCCGGGTCATCGCTGCCGTCATAAGGCATGCCTAAAAATTTACGATGAGCGGGATCGAGATAAAATTCGGCATAAGATCGCGCAAGAACCGCGATGGTTTTTAATTTTTCAAAAGGAAGAGAATCGCTGACTTCAGCGACACCTCTTAGATAGTTTTCCAGAGGAAGTTCGTTGATATAAACAGGTTTATCATCGATTAACCGTAACTCTAAAATTCTCCGGAATTGATTGTCATTCAGCGCCAGATTCCAGGAAGGACGACGTTCCCACGAAAGAATTTCAAAAATTCCTTCAGAAGTCTCCGGGATAAACCGGATAATTTTTGCGCTTTTGGTGATAAGACCTCCATGGACGTTAACGATTCCCACACCCAATTCTACCTCCACAGTACTTTCTTTTGGCGCCTTAAAAAGAAGCTTCCCCTCGCCATCTTCCACGCGATAGTCGCCGTGAACTATGATATCCGCAGTACGCGTGTCGAAGGAGAGCTTGATGCGAATAGGAACGGATGGCAGACCGAATAGTGGCCCCGAAGGGGGCTCGGAAGGTGACGCGTTCGCGGTTTTAGTTTTGGTGTCGAAGGCCCGCAAGTCCCAACGGATATTACTGCCGTCTATCCAACCCACATTTTCGATAATGAGCTGGAAGTATTCATGGTACATGCCTTGTGGCGGCTTAATTTTGAATTGGAAGGTTCCCACTTCCCCGGGAAGAACAACGCTTTCTTTTAATTTCGCAGCGCGATATTTATTCTGCCAGCCCGATTCATAATAAAGGCGGCTGAGGCGATCCTGCGGATGGCTTGGAGCGAGATAAATAGGGGAGTCTCCCTTGTTGCGCCAAACGACGTTTCCGATATTTTTGAATTGGACTGACAGGGTATATTCTTTATTGGGAGCCAGGGTGAGGTTCCGATCGCCGATTTTTTCAATTTTGGCCCGTAGGCTCATTTTTGGAACACGAACCGTGAAGCGCGCCGCGCCATTTTTAATGGCAAGTCCATTGAAACGAGATTGGATTGAAACGGTGTAATTCCCTCCTTGATAAGGAGCCTGTATCCAGAAACCGTAAGTCGCTTTTTGTTTGGGAGCCAAAGGATCTATCGGAGTGATTTTTTTTTGAAAAAGTTTGATGCCCTGGCTACGAAGATCCATTTCCATCACTTCATCGGTCCAACGTAAATCACCCTGATTTTCGATTTCAAATTCCACTTTTCGACTTTCTCCGGGCATCATTTCCGATATATCTGTTTTTTTGACGATTTTGGCGAGATGAAGCGGTTTTTTGATAGTGACTTCGAAGTCTAATTTTTTATCTTCCAGCCATTGAACCCCTTCAATAACAGGCGTGAAATATTCATGAACAGGGCCGACGCGATTTTTGGGAATGTCCAGCGTAAACACGAATTTCCCACGAGTGCCGGGCTGCACGTCACTTTGTTTTAAATAAGCGAGACGCGCCTTATTTTCTTTGATGAAAACACTTTTATGATCACGGGAGTGATCTGTCCCGAGAGTGATCGAATTTTTTCCGTAATTTCTCCAAATGGTATTCCCGGTATTGAGCAATTCGATCGCGGCCTCCATTTTTTCCCCCTGGAACACATTTCCGGAAGGCAGGGATGAACTGTAGATTTCATAGTTGAAATCCGGTTTGTCGACCATAAGCGGAACTACGATTGCCGCACGCGAAATTTTATATCGTCCATTAATGATCGGAGACAATTCAAACGTGTAAAAACCGGAAACATAGCCTGCGGCAAATTCCACTTCGAATGTTCCGATACTTCCGGGAGGCACTTCATTTTCTTTCATGTCCGCGGCCACATAGCGTTTATCTTGCAGGAGGGGGACAACTTCAATGTTTTTTTGGTTATTGAGGGCGACATGAAGCCATGTGCTTCGATCCCATATTTTTTTGCCGTTGTTTTTAAATTTTAATTCAAGTGTGGCGTGACGTGACGGATGCAGATTGATCACGTTTAAATCGGAAACCAATTCAGCGTTGTAATCGAGCGTGGCCGCGGCCAAGGCTTCATCTGAGAATTCGCCGCTTCGCATGAGGAGTGAAGCGCGTTTGCGAATACTGGCCAGCAGTCCGTATAGATAGTTCCCCGGACAGGCCGTCGGACGCAAATCCCGATGCCCCACCACATTGGGGAGCGCCTTACCACGAAAAGAGCTGATTGCTTCCGGATCGAGCTTGTAGAGCTTCGCTTTCTGCGCCACCAAATAGGTCAGCGCGTCGAGAGCCGGCTGAGGCACTTCGTTCTCCTGATAGTTCCCGATGATCGCGATTCCAATGGTGCCGTTGTTGTGGCACAGCACATGGGCTCCGATGACCCCTTCTCCTCCGGCGCGGCCTTCATAGATATTGCCGAACGGATCGATGAGATAATTGTATCCGATGTCCCCCCAGCCTTTGGTGATCGCATGAAAACGATAAATAGCCCGTACGTATGCTTTCATATCCCGGCTGTCCATCTGCAAATCCCCGTTCAGGTCGTGCAGATCGGAATCGGTGTGATGGACGACTATTTTTCGGATAGTCTTTGAATAAGACAGCGGCCACCGCAAAAGATTTCCCACAGGGTCGATTCCTATTTGTAATTTTACGCCTATTTCATCTTGATACTTGGTCGTAAAATCGCCGCACGAGTCTTCGGCCTTTTCGTCTTGACCGCTTTTTTGAATGTCGTCTTCGGAGGGAGTCCAAAAACGAAGGGATTCGTCCGCTCCCCACTCCTCCCGCTTGATGACGCGATAGGCCGGCCCCGCTTCCGTCAAGGCTACGGCGGGTCCAGCGACAAGATTTTCGAGCCGCGCTCGCTCCTTATCCCGCTCAAATTCTTCGGCAAGGTAAGGGAGAAGCCATAATTTTCCGGTCAGTATTTTTTCTTCCGGCGCAGCCCTTTTTTTGAACTGGATCCGCGTTGTGGGAGCATGAAAAATAAGCGCGTCCGCCCCGAATCCGTCGTCGTCCACTCCTTCCGTTCGCCACACGGCTTCGTTTCCGGGATCCGTATTGACCTCCAGGCCTTCAAACGGCGCTCCGAATTCCAGGATGGTGGTATTAAACGACTGAGTTTCCGTGATTATAGGGGATATCAAAAAATCTCCCTGGCGCGTGAGCGTTAAAGGAATCGGTTTATCCGAGGCGCTGTCGGCACGCGCCGCCGGCAAGAGAAAACAACTTATTCCCAAGAGGATCGCGGCGATCCATCCACGGTTTATTTTCATAGATTTTGTTTTAAGCAAGCGTTGTGTTCAGAATTTCTTTTTGATTTTTATTCCAGGGGATCATGGGTTTCCCTTCCTTTTTGGCGCTTGCCCATGCGAGAATACGCCGCGCCCGCTGAATGGGGTCATCCACATGGTCGATGAAAATTTGAGTCGCGTCTCCGGACGCGGTCATGATGGTGATGTTGCCGTAGTTGAATAATGTCGGTAAAAACCCAGAGATTTCTCCGGTTGTGTCCTGAATTTGATCCAGAGGGCTGGTTGACATAGAACGATGGAAGAATGAAACCTGGGTGACATCGATCACGCGCTCATTGGTGATGATGAACAAATCAAACGCCTCACTGATCCACGCAATGCAGACGTACATAAGCCATAGCAACAGATAAAAACTGCTGGCCAGCGCTGTCAGAGCGATTTTTTTTTCGTTCCATTCGATGCCATAAATCGCGTACCACAAGCTGAATAAAAGCACTATGGGCAGTACAGCGACAATGAGATAGCAAAGAACCAGTTTCGCGTAAACGATGGCATCTTTATAGATTACCTCCAAAATAATTTCATTCTCTCGCTGTCCAGGGAAATGATCCATAATTAATTGCTCAGGTGTTCGAGTATTACGGTATCGTTTTTTTGCTCTTATGACAACTTTTTTTGGCTTCAAGATGGATCAATCGAATGAAACTGATCGTGGCTCTCCAGATCCTCGGGAGACGCCGGGGTTCGCGTAATAATCTCCAGAGCCATTCCAATCCTATGGCCTGAATTATGCGCGGCGCGCGTTGTTTTTTTCCGGACATGAAATCAAAAGCGCCGCCCACGCCCATGGCCATTTTGACCGAAGGAAGTTCGCACAAATTGCGGTGGATCCATTGCTCCTGCTTGGGCGCTCCGTAAGCCACAAAAACAATGTCGGGCTGGGTCGCCTGGATGGCCGCCACGGTTTTAAAATCTCCCTGTTCGTTTCCGTCTCCGGCAAAACAACCGGCGAAGACGGCGCGCGGGTATTTTTTTTGAAGATTGTTTTTGGCGGCTTCGGCAATGCCTTCGCGAGCGCCCAACAGAAAGATTTTCCATCCGGTCGTTTCGCTTTCCGCCACGATTTTTTCCATCAGATCCGTTCCGGCCACGCGCGCTTTGAGAACGGTTTTAACGCTTTGCGGACAGACGAGTAATTTGAAAAGCGAAAAAAGGAGTGATTGAGGGCGGCTTAAAAATGACGCGGCCCATATAATCCCGATCCCATCCGGGATCGTGAGGGCGGCTTGATTCAGAATCGTTTTAAACGATTCATTTTTTTGCGCTTCCAGCACGAACTCCGGATTGGGTGTGACGACATAGAATGGCTCTCCATAACTCATCAGTTCATGGATTTTCTTTACGGCTTCCATCTCATTCACGTTGTCGAACTCGACCCCTGCGACTTGGACGCGATCACGCATATTTTTAAGAACATCTGACAATTGGCACATGACATTTGACCAGAATGATTTTTTTAGCACTTACTGAGGACAAGGCACAAATTATAAGATTGTTTCCATTCTACTTTGTTTCCATCGCGGGTGAAATAAAAGTCGCGGATATTCCATAATTTTGGATCAAAGAGTTTTTTTAGTTCCTTGGGTGAAAACGCATGATAATAACGCTTCTCTTTATTTTTTCCCCAGCGGATCCATAAATCATTCCAACTATATTTCAAACCAAAATTATTCAAGCAAGAGAATCCTGCGCGAATCCACGCGCCGCAGTATTTTTTTTGCCGCAAATTCCACACGGTGAGAATAAGGATGCCATCTTTTTTAAGAGCAGTTCTCAAGCGCTCAAGCGCTCTAGTTCTGAGTTTTATTGAAGGCAGATGATGTAACGCGGCAATGCAGAAGATAGCGTCAAATGTTTCCGCTGAGACATTGAGTTCTTGTAGTTTTTGTACTTGAAATTTTGTTTCAGGGTAGCGCTTTTTAGCGATTTCGATAAGTTCCTCACATTGATCCACGCCGAGGTATTCAATCCCCCGTTTTTGTAAATATTCGAACAGCCGACCGTTGCCGCAGCCCGCGTCGAGCACCGTCATTCCCTTCTTCAGATAGGGTAAAAAAAGCGCGAACTCTTTCCAGAGTATGCGGCGGGTTTGATCGAACCCCTTCGCGATGGAGTCGTAGGATTCTTTTACTTTTTCCAATGTTTTTTCTTCAAGCGTTTTTTTCATGATGGACTCTTGTAAATGCTTCACCTTATCAATACTTTGTCAATTACCGATTACCGAATAAGTTAATAATTTCATTGAAATTGCTTGCTTTTCGCTCCAACTTATCCCACTCCTCCTGCTTAACGTACAGGGCTTTGTAGATCACCCTGCTTTGCCGATTGTTCACGTCCTCACACCATTTTTTCAGGCGCCCAAATTTAAGTTTATCGTCATCGCCTTCCCGCCCTTTTGTCTCAACGATATAAACCGTCTTTTCGTCCTTTTTTACAAAAAAATCGGGATAATATATGGCTATAACCCCTTCTGAATTTTTATATTCGATTCTGAGCGCGTTCGCCTCTTTATTTTGGAAATTTTTTGAAAAGGAAATGATGTCATCACACTAGTGGACGGTTAAGCCCGAATTAAAAGTTAATTTTTCATTTTAAACAAGGGTAAAAGTTGATGTAACAATATTTTTCGATTTCAATTGAGATGTCTGGGATAATGAGCGAATATTTATTCAGTTCATTATCCCATG
>JACRIE010000018.1 GCA_016220165.1 Candidatus Peregrinibacteria bacterium | reverse complement strand
AGCTGCGACGGCTCATTCGCCCACTGGAAAGCGAAGCTCAGCGTACATCGCGGCCTGAAATGGGACAGGAAAAGAAAAATGATGAACTATCTTTTGGAGAATTCTTAAAGCCAGCCCGCAAATTTTACCTTTATGCCAATAAGAAGCTATCAGCTGCTAGCTTTTAGCGATTAGCCAGAAACTCCGCCTTGGCGGAGAAAAATCTGACTAACAGCTAATAGCTAATCGCTAAAAGCTAGCTAGAGTCCTAGCTGTTTCCTGAGCGCGTCGGCTTTGTCCTGCTCTTCTTTCTTTTTCTGATCTTCCTGTGACTTCGCCTCAAGATCCTGCCACGACTGAGCGTGTTTTTGCTCCAGATCTTTAATCTCGTCCGCGTGCTTTTTTTCGAGTTCCACAAATTTGCCCTTTTCTTCACGAAAAATCTTGATAAGCTCATCGATCTGAAACTGGGAAAGCTGCGGAATGGCTTCAATGATCTTACGCTTTTCATTGATGGTGAGCGAAATGCTACCCGATAGAAGCTGAAGAAATTCCTGTTCGTTGAACTTGGTGTTTGGATGCGGCGGAATTTTGACGCTCGACATGAATTGCTGCTGCTGCTGCTGATTGCCCGCATTGGCCACCAGACTGCTGATGTCCACGTTTTCCTCCATGATGCCGCTAAGGTCTTTTCCGCTAACGGCACCCGCCCCTTGTCCGGCAGCGGCTCCCTGCCCTGCCGATCCGCCTTTCTGAGGAGGAGGAGGCATTCCGCCCCCTTGCGACGCGTTACTTTGAGTTCCCTGAGGATTTACAGGATCTGCCATATTTATTAGGTTAAAAATTTTAAAAAAACTGAAATATATTTTACTTCAAAAAATTATTCCTGGCAACTTATTTTTTTACTTTCAGCTCCTGCGTTTTTACGACCATCTTGGCGGCCTCGGCGCGAGTGATCGGATTTTCCGGATGGAACGTGTCGTCATCGTATCCACTGACAATAAAATTCTTCTTGGCGTAGGCGACATAGGGCATGTACCACGCGTCACGGGGAACGTCTTTGAATGTCACGAGTCCCGCGCCCAAGTTTACTGAAGCCGCCTTAAGAAGAATCTTTAAGGCCGCGGCGCGCGTTACAGGCTGATTGGGCTTAAAATATCCATTCATGCCGCTTACAATCCCCTCCTTTGAAGCAAGATACACATAAGGAGCGAACCAATCGTCCGATCGGACATCCCTGAAGGATGTCCGGGTTTGAGCCACATCGATAGGATATCCAAAGGCCTTGAGCGCGATCTTAACCAATTCCGCGCGGGTGATCAGGCCATTAGGATCGAACTGACGCGCCGCCTTGCCGTTGACCACCTCCGCCTTATAGAGCTTTTCCACGTAGGACTGCGCCCAATGTTTCCTCAGGTCGTCGAAAGGCGTGGCTGTGTCCGGGGCAGATTTAACCGTTTCAGCCGTAGCCGAACCGTTCGTTGGGGCCACGGGGCCCGGAACACGGATCGTCACGCTGCCAGGGGCGCCTTCATTTCCCGCGGTATCCTCGGCGGAAATATTCAGGCGATTGGTTTTGCGTATCTCAAGCGGCACTGTCACGCCGAAAATCCCGATTTCATTCGCCTGGGCGCTTCCGATTACCTTTCCATCGGAATTCCGGACATAGATATTAGCCAGCCCCTCCGAAGATCCCGTGATCCGGATCGAATCCCCATAATACAGCGACGGCACGGAATCCAATTTCGGCGCCACGGGGGGCGTGACATCACCCGTCGCCGAAGGAGCCGGCTGATTGGCGGATCCACCGGCCTGCGGCACGGTGTCAATCACATAGACTGCCGCATTGCTGATCTCGGCCCCTACCTGCGCCGTGATGGAATAATTGTTTTTTTCATTAGCCACCACGCCCACCTGCACCTCGACCACGCCCTTACCCTCCGTGTCGGTCACGGGGGGAAGATCGGTGGGGCCGCCGACGACCGTGATCTTGGCGCCTTTTTCCGTGATCACCTTTAATGTCGCCACGGTGCCGGCCTTATTCATGGTGTAGCTTTCCACGTGGGGCGCACTAAGCGCCAGCGCCTGCAACGGCAACACCAAAAAACTCATGACGATCAGGATTGTTTTTAATTGGTATTTCATTTTTTAAAGTTTTAGAATGTACGTTGTTATTTATCTTAGCGTACTCATGGGTAAAAGCAAAATGAGTTTTCATATTCTGACGATTTTTCCGTTCATGTTTCAGGGGTTCCTGAATGAGTCGATTCTTAAGAAAGCTCAAGGCAATGGCGTCATTGAAATCCAGATCCATGACATCCGGAGCTTCAGTGAAAACAGGCACCACAAAGTGGATGATACGCCGTACGGCGGCGGCGCGGGCATGGTGATGACGCCCCAGCCCCTTTTTGATGCCATTGCCGCAATCAAGAAGAAGGTGTCTGAAGGCGAAGATGGGGATCTTCGCCTTCAGACACCGGTCATTTATCTGTCCCCCCGCGGCAAACGCCTGACGCAACCCCTGGCGGAGCGATTGGCCAAAAAGCATACCTCCTTCATCCTCCTCTGCGGCCACTACGAAGGCATAGATCAGCGCGTGATCGACGCGCTCGTGGACGACGAGATTTCGATCGGCGACTATGTGCTCTCCGGCGGCGAAGTGCCGGCCATGGTTTTCGTGGACGCGCTCTCCCGCCTCACGCCCGGCGTCCTGGGCAACGAGGAATCGCACCAGGAAGAATCGTTTTCCAAAAAACTGGGCCGGAAAAAAGAGTATCCGCATTACACCAAGCCTGCGGACTTCCGCGGGATGAAGGTTCCGGATGTGCTCCTCACTGGCCACCACGCGGAGATTGAAAAGTGGAGACAGGGGCAGCTAAAATGATTCTCAGTCATAGAGCTGACTGTGATTACGTAAATAGTAAAATACGAAAAAGTTATCGTTTTCCAAAAATACAGCTCTTAAATCCGGCATTGCATCGATGCTTTCAAGACCCTCGTACTGTCCTGCAAGTTTATGACGACGCAAATGCGGATGATGAGAGTCTTTTTCAAAAAGCGTAAGGGTTTCCACCCACTCACTTTTTTGCCTTTTACTTAACTTTTTAAAATCCTTTTTAAACGACTTACGCCATATCACCATCTTCATCTGCCAATTTCTTAAAATATGCTATAGATTCTTTGAGATCCTTAAAAACTAAATCGCCTGATTTTGGGCTACCATCGTAGCGCGACTTCGTCGCGATGTCAATTCTGCCTGTCCGTATCGTATTTTTAAGAAGGATCTTAATAAGAGCGCTGAGCGAGAGACCGATGTTGTCCGCTATTTTCTGCGCCTTTTTTTTAAGGTCGGATTCGATCTTTAAGGTTAATGTATTCATAAAGTAATTACTATTTATATATTTAGTATATCAAAGGTATTTATAGAAAACAATGTATAATGTTCCTGCAATGGAATTGACTGAAACCCTCAAAAATACTCTGGCGTCCAAAAAAGACATGTATTTGACCGTGCGGATCGTCCCCAAATCTCCGTATACGAAAATCGTGGACGTAATGACGGACGGATCCTATAAAATCCGCGTGGCCGCGCCGCCCACGGACGGAAAGGCCAATGCGGCCCTGGTGCGATTCCTGAAAAAGGAGCTCTGCGCGAGTGATGTCGTGATCGTGAGCGGTAAGATGGACCGGGTGAAGCTGATTCACCTCAAGACGGCATAGCATTTATTCAGCGGGATACCAGCTCTCCGCAATAAATGCATTGCAATTGTATAACTAATTGATATACAATTATATTGTACTATAATTTCTTTCAATTATGAATCCGCTTACTAAACTTCCGCTTAACGAAGAACTGGTGCCTGTACGGGAAGCTCAAAAAAATATTACGAAATATTTCAAAAGGGGCATCACCCGCGTCACCCGAAATGGCCGTTCACTTGGCTACATGATTTCGGATGCCATGCTCGAAGAAATGATCGAACAAATCGAACAGGGCAATCCCGCCTTTATCAAGCGCATGGAAGCCATTGCCCGACACTCCAAGAAAACAACTCCCCTCAAGGAAGTAATGAAAGAATATGGACTTTAAAACGGTGACATGAGATTTGAATTCAGCGCTCACGGAAAAAAGAGCCTGCGAAAATTAGACGCCCAACGGGCTAGGCGGATTCTGAAGAAAATAGCCTACTGGGAATCCACGGGCGATCCTTTGCAATACGGCGAAAAGCTGGAAAGCCCTAAAAAATTATTGAAGTATCGCGTGGGAGATTATCGGATCATCGTTTGGCTCCACCCTGAGCGTCAGCAACTAATCATTCTGGAAATCGACTCGCGCGATCACATTTACGACACGCTCATACCAATTTGCAATAGAAATCATACATAATCCAGCCCCATCCATTCCCAGTCCGAGATGGATTTAACGATACGGGATGACTTTTCATAATGGAGGGAGGCGGTGACAAGGTGCCTTTCCAGATGATCCATGGATGT
>JACRIE010000019.1 GCA_016220165.1 Candidatus Peregrinibacteria bacterium | reverse complement strand
GTAACTTCACGTTACCTCTCTTTATCGGCAATATGCCCTCTATCTGAGCAAACTGCTCCGCTGTGAGTTCCATAAAAATGTGGGTTATATGATTTGCCCACACTCTATCATACTTTGTCGTTAGTGTTAACACGCCCTAGGAAATAAGCGATTCTAACGATACACGGTGTCCTAAATGTGTGTGAGTTATATATTTAGTGGGTTCGATTTGCTTGCCTTTTTTTAAAAATATGTTATTGTTATTTTAATAAATTCCCATGGCCTATTCAGATTCCCCATCCGCTTCTTTTGATGCATCCGGAGCCGCTTCCGAATCTTCTCCCACTCCTTTGTTAACGAATGAGGTTCTAACGCAAATGGTACGGACTCAAACTGATTTTTTGCTCAGGGTCGCTTTTCGTTTTACTCATGATCGAGATGCGGCGGAAGATCTGCTTCAGCAAACTTTTTTAAGGGCCTGGAAATTCCGCAAAACGTTCCGCGAAGGGGATCTTTCCAACATGAGGAATTGGTTGGCGAGAATTCTTAGTAATCTTGCCATTAATGATTACCGCCTTGAGCAGGGCTCCCCCGTCAGAATGGTGAGACCGAGAGAATATGATGCCATCGGAGTGGCCGCGGACGAGAGCATGGTTCCCGTTTTTTCTCCGAGAATAACCCGCGATATATTGGAAAATTTTGGCGCGTTGCTGCTGACTTTGAAGCATCATGTCAGTAATCCCGTTTGGAACGCTCTGAACCGTCTGGATCCTAACTTTTGTCATGCCTTTTTATTGATTGATTTTTTTGATTATAGAGGCAAAGAAGCGGCCGCTATTCTTGATATTCCTGTCGGGACGGTGATGTCCCGCGCGCATCGCGCGCGGAAAAGAATGAGAAAGGCGCTGCCCGACTTCGCGGCTGAAAATTATGGATTTATTTTTTGTGAAGAAACTCATCGTCGCGCGTCCTATCGTCCGCGAAAGCCGCGGCAACCGCTTCAGGAATCCTCTGAGGCGGCGGCCTAATTTTTGTTCGGGTTGTTTTTTCGGTAGCGCCCTTTTACAATAGGCCTGTTGGTTTTTATACTGAACCACTCACAAAATAAGAATTTTATTCGGGTTCAGTATTATCCATTCGAAAATTTTTAGATAATTGAATATAATTTTTTATGGTTAAAATCACGGTCAATGGGAAGGTGTATGAATTTGATTCCGCTAGCGATAAATCCCTCATGGAGCAACTCGTGGATCAAGGGGCCAATATCATGGCCGCGTGCGGAGGCGCCGGCATTTGCACCACGTGCGCGATCCATGTGAAACAGGGAAAATTCAGTCCCAAGAGCCAGGCCGAGGAGGATATGTGCCTGCCCGAGGGGCAGCGTTTGACATGCCAATGCCGCCCCCTGGAAGATAGCGATGCGGAGCTGGTGTATTCCTAGATTCCGGATAGCAATTCTTCGTATAAGTCATCCCATGTGAAGCGGCGTTTTTCGGGGCGTCTTGATTCCCAGGCTGTACACCATTTTTTAATCACATCCGTTCGTCGCGCGGCCTCGGCGTGATCCGAGAACATTTCGTAGTAAATGAGCTTGCCGCAGGCTTCGTTCTTTTTCGCGTCGCGCTCCAAATTCGTGGTCATGCCCACGCGCAGCGCGGCCTTTTTTTCGTTCGCCAAAATGTAGATGTAGTACGTGATTATAGGGCTCTTTTCTTAGGATTTTTTCTCCGTTTTTTTGGGCGCGAGTTCCTTTTCAGGCGAATGGCGAATAAGGCGATTAAGAGGCCTACAAGCGCGCCACCGTACGCGAGTTCGGGCGGGAATTGAGCGTAGAATGGGAGCGCCGCCCCGAACGACGGTTTCGTAATACTAGACGTAAAATTTTGCGTCTCTATAGGGTGCGGTTTCGGCTTGATGGCCATGAGAATTTTTTCGCCGCTTCCTTCGCTGTATTCAATGCCGAGCGATTGTCCTTTTTCAAAAAATTGCTGCGCGACTTGCGGATTGAATTGGCGCGGGTCGATTTTAAATTCGGCGGTTTCGGTGTACCGGATCGTGGCCGTCTGCTTTTTGGCGTCGAACGCGACAATGGTTCCATCGGCCGCCTGTCGCGGTAATTCCCATTGGTACGCGATGGTTTCGCGAGAGATTGTGGGATTTTTTTTAGCGGCTTTTGGTTTTTGTTTTTTGGTCGAGCCATGGCTCGACCCTACAGTTTCCCTTTTTGTTTTTTGGGTTGTTGTTTTCTTGGCCACGGATGTTTTTTTTGCTTTTTGTTTTTTGGGTTTCAAATCTCCCGCACCCTCTTTCCCCCGCAGCTTCGTGCGGGACAGGTCAAGAGGGCTTTCAGAGGCTGGCGGCGGTTCGTTTTTGGGCGCTTTCGGCAGACTTTCCTGCTCATTCAGCGCGATGGTTGTTTTGATCGTTTCGCTCGCGATGGCGTCTTTCCAGAGGCCCATACGTCCTTCTTCCGCTTTTTGCTGGAGCGTCACGAATTCTTCCTTCATTTTGAATGGGAAGCGCGTGTAGGCGTAGCCAAATCCCTGTTCAATTAAATCCGCGTTCAGGAGCCGGCCGTCCAGATACACATAGGCCAGCAGTCGGCCGTATTTGTCGCGCTGGGTTTCGTCGAATTTTAAGGTGACGATTCGATCCGTTAATAATTTTTTGAGATGGTCACTGGCTTCTTGTCCGTAGCGCTGAACTTCTTGATAGGGATGCACGGTTTCCGGCGTATCCACGCCGATGAGGCGCACATCGGTTTTCCGGCCTTCCCACATCGCCTGGAAGGTGTCGCCGTCGATGATGCGAAGAACTTGCGCCTCCATTCCTTCATCTAAAAAATTTTGACCAAAGATCAGCATGTCGTCTTTGGCATCTTTCCAATTAAGAGTGTCGATGCTATTGCCCGCGGGATCCAGGAGGTTTAAAGAATCTTCCTTATTTTTTAAACTAAAATTAAATTGTTTTTGATCGACTAAGAATGTTTGTTGCGGAGCGATAACGGCGTCTGCGGCGAAGCAGATTTTTTTTGCGTTGCCAGTTTGCAGACACCAATTTTCAATCGTGATTCCTTCTGATTGCGGATTCCATAGCGTAATTGTTTCTTTGCCTTCATCTTTCCCCGCGGGATTGGGAAGTGCGGATTTTATGCGGAGAAATTGTTTGGGAAAATGTGATTGGACGGCAGGAATGAGGTCGTTCGCGAGGAGCGGATCGTCGCCTTCGGGGATAGACGCGAGATCTCGCGTTTCTACGAATTTTTCGCGATGCCGGCGACTGGATGCTGGTTTTGCTTCGAAATCGTGAGCCGAGATCGTTTCCAGGCCGAATTCGTCTTTGACGCTGAGCGTGATTGTTTTTGGCCCTTCCTGGGAATAAGTGTATTCGCCTGGATTCTTTTTTTCGTTCGTAGCCCCTGGTTCAAAAGTCCATAGGAACGTGAGCGCGTCGCCATCGGGATCGGAGGAGTCCTCGCCCGTCAGATTAACGCTCATATACTGCGTTCCGCCCTGCTCGCGGATGAGCGCGATGGGAGCCTGGTTGTTATCAATATTTTCTTTTCCTGGTGTGGGATGATTGAGCGTTAGCCATTCATTTTGATTGGTCGGATTGCGCCCCCATGATTGTCCCGCTGCTGCTGGTGCGTAAAAATAACTGTCGACCTGATTGCCATCATCATCAGATAATTCCACTCCATCGCCATCGTCCCCCAGGGCGATATTCGTTTCATTGCTGTAAAGCACGAAAAATTCGTTGGGATTTAAATGATAGTTCCTTCCTGCGTCCGCGAATATGTAGGATCGGTCGTCGTCCGTATTTCCATTATCCAATTCCCATCCGGAAAGATCGATGTCGACTGTGCCACTATTTTTTAATTCAATGAATTCATTTTCAGCGTCTTTATTTTTCGGATTGGGGAAGATTTCGTTGATGATAATAGAAGGTGCTGTCGGAATGATTGGCGGTGTTGGTGGTTCTTCTGGTTTCGGCCAAGATGAATTGGGCGCTTTGGGCGTTGCGAATGTGTTTTGAAACTCAGATTTGAGATTTGTGACTTGAGTTGCGACGGACCAATTTGTTTCCTGCGTTCCGTCCTGGATGGGCCAGACGCGTTCGAGGGATCGGTAAAGGCGCGGATTTGGATCCGCGCCTTCAGGGGGCGGGGGTGTCAATGGGTAGGTCGCGTGATCGGCGGTCACGCCTTCGGCGTTTCTTATTTCGATGTCGAGCGGAAGGTCGTCGCGAATTTCAATCGAGCTTTTATTGATTTGAGGGCTAACATCTAATGCCGAGCTTCTTGAATCTGTGTAATGGCTGATTACGAAAAAATCATGCGGTTGGATCGCGCGATTGGGTTCTTCGGTAATTTTGATCCACTTGCCGCCTTTCGTGACTCCACGGATTTCCCAGTTCGTTAAAACTACCTCCTCATCGCCGGGGTTATATAGCTCAATCCAGTCGTCCTTATCCGGATTTACTTCACTGCCGCGCGCCATGACTTCGCTGATGATGATTTGACTGCTTTCGGACAGGACAATCTGAGGCGGCAAAGCCCCTATTAATATGATGCAATAGCCCAAAATGCCTAACCTGATCTTGTTCATAGATACGAGGTTGGGAGGGCATTTCGGGAGGGCCGTAAGTAGACTAATCTAGCATAGTTTTTTTTGCTTGTCAATATTATTAAAAATTGCTATGATAGCGTCCATGCAAGGCGGCCCTCCTTAATTTTCTCATTTTTGTGATATTATTGACGCGCTTCCTTTCTTTCTTATGAATCATAAGCCATCAAATCCATCCTCGGGTGATCGTCTTCCTCAGGTCGTTCCAACGACTCCCGCGCCTGCCAAGACTAGCTTTCAGGAATCCGTTACTTTGGTGGATGATTTTAAATATACGCCCGGGAAGCGAAAAGTAATGGTAATCAAAATTCCTCAAACGGACAAAGACGATATTCGCGAAAAAGTGTTGGCTTATCGCGTGGAGCCTCACATTATTTTTTCGAAATTTTTTGAGCAATTAATCATCAATCTTCATCATTTGTTTCACCACCACCTGCTTAGTTTCGAGGTAGTTTCGTTTAAGCAGCACATCTATTTTTATGTTTCGACTCATCCTGACTATTTTCAGCTCTTGCGCGGTCAGATTTACGCGATGTACCCGACGTGCGAGATTGAGACCGTGGATGATTATGCTGACGTAGAATTTTTATCCAAAACCCACGAAATCGCGATTGACGAAATGGTTCTGGAAAAATCCGACATCTTTCCCATCAAGATGTATAACGAGTTCAAAAAAGATTCGATGGCAGGAATTCTTTCCGTTCTTTCCAAGGCTGAAAAAGACGAACGCATTTGGGTGCAGTTTATTGTGAAACCGCAAGAGGACAATGGACGTCATAATTTTATTCAGAACCTCAAAAAATTCGTGAATCGGTTCATTAATATTTTCCGTTTCAAGTACTACTTCAAGCAAAAGGGGATGAAGGGCATTAAAGAGCAGCAGAAGCACGCTTTTGAGGAAAAAAATAGTCACGAAGCTTATCATGTCACGACGCGTATCGTTTATTTGACGCCTAAAAATAATCCCGCTTTCAAAGCGCAATCGAAAATTCACGTGCTGTCGGAAGCGTTTAAACAATTTAACACGATCGACCTTAATCGTTTTAAGCCAAGCCATTCGATGTTTCAGGAAAAGCTCCTTAAAGCCTATCAGGAGCGGACGCTTGGCAGGTCTTTCATTCTTTGCGATGAAGAAATGGCCACGGTGTTTCACCTTCCCAATCAGGACGAAGTGCCAAATATTGTCCATGTGATGGCTAAGAAATCCGAGCCGCCGAACACGTTGCCCACGGAGAACAAGGAAGGCGAAGTGGCTTTCTTCGGAATGACGAATTTTCATAACCAATATTTCCGCTTTGGAATCAAATACATAGATCGTCGTCGGCATCTTTACCTCGTAGGAAAGTCCGGCTCCGGTAAATCCAAAATGCTCGAGCTTCTTTTGAAAGAAGACCTTGAAAAGGGCAAGGGTATCGGCGTTTTGGATCCGCACGGCGATCTGGTGGACGCGGTGCTGCGTTTCGTTCCGGAACATCGGATCAAAGATGTGGTGATTGTTGATCCGACGGATATGACTTTCCCGGTCGCTTTCAACCTTCTGGAGGATGTGCCGCAGGAAATGAAAGTCCGTATCACGATCGGTATTATCGATATTTTCAAGAAGCTGTTCGGCACCAACTGGACCACGCGTCTTGAGCACGTTCTGCGCTACACTTTACTCGCTCTTTTGGACAGCCCGAACACCACGATTCTTTCGATCCTCAAAATGCTGTCGGACAAAAATTACCGCCAGAAAATCGTGTCACGCATCGAAGATTCCGTGGTTAAAAATTTCTGGGTGAATGAGTTCGCGGCGTGGAGTGAAAAATTCGACAACGAAGCCATCACGCCGCTTTTGAATAAAGTCGGTCAGTTCGTGTCCACGTCGCTCATCCGTAATATCGTGGGTCAACCCAAGAGCAAATTTGACATCCGCAAGCTGATGGACGAAGGCAAAATTTTGCTCATCAAAGTTTCGAAAGGCATTCTCGGCGAAGAAAACGCCCAACTTCTTGGCGCCATGATCGTTACCAAGATCTACCAGTCCGCCATGATGCGCGCGGACACGCTCGAAGAAAAACGGCGCGACTTTTATTTCTACGTGGATGAGTTCCAAAATTTTGCCACGGATTCGTTCGGAGAGATTTTGTCCGAGGCGCGCAAATATCGCCTCAATCTGACACTCGCGCATCAGTTTATGGGTCAATTGTCCGAGCCGATCCGAAAGACCGTGTTCGGCAACGTGGGTTCTCTCGTCAGTTTCCGCGTTGGCGGCGATGACGCGAAAGTGCTTGAAAACGAATTCACGCCGATTTTCCACGAGCGCGATTTTATCAATCTGAGCGTGCGTGATTTTTATAGCAAAATTTCGATCGACGGGCAGACCAAGGACGCGTTCTCGGGCCGCACCTTAGACGTGGATTATCCCCAACAGGATTTTGTCGATCGCATCAAAGAAAACAGCCGCAAGATGTACGCGATTCCCAAGAAAGAGGTTGAGGACCTTCTGAAGAAGTGGGACGAAAGCAGCGGTGAGGCGTTCGACAGCATGACCGTGTCACAGGATTTCGTCGAACCGATTATTGATTTGTGATTTTTTTGTAGGCGCAAGGCATGCCGTGCCCCTACAAAAAAATGCAAAAAATTTGTAAAATCACGGGCAAGTCGTTCGTGATCACGGAGCGTGATCAGGCGTTTTACGACAAAATCAACGTGCCGTACCCTGAGATCTGCCACGAAGAGCGCCTGAAACGGCGGCTGGTGTTCCGCAACACGCGAACGCTTTATAAGCGCACGTGCAGTCGCACGGGCAAGTCGATTATTTCGCGTTACTCCCCGGACGCGCCTTTCCCCGTTTATCATTGCGATGAGTGGTGGAAAGACGATTGGTTCCCGCCGGAACAGGAATTTGATTTCAACCGACCTTTTTTTGAACAGCTTCGTCAGCTCAGCGACCGTTGTCCGCGCGCCAGTTTATTTAATAAGCGGGCTTACAATTCGGATTACTGCAACATCGCGGATGGGCTTAAAGATTGTTATATGACGTTCGTTTCATTCGAGAGCCGTAATTTAATCCACTGCCAACGCGTTTTTATGTCGAGCGATCTGGTGGACTGCTATTATTGTATCCGTTGCTAGGTCTGCTACGAATGCGTGTATTGCTTTGATTCATTCAATCTTATTCATTGTCTCGAAAGTAAAAATTGCAGTGACTCCGCGTTTCTTTACGACTGCGTGTCATGCAAAAATTGTTTTATGTGCACGAACCTACGGCAGAAGCAGTATTATATTTTTAATGAGCCCCATACCAAAGAGGAATATGAAACTAAGATGAAGCAACTTCAGCTCGGTTCCTACGTCACGCTGCAATATCTCGTTAAGAAGTTTGAGGATTTCCGCGCGGCAAACGCGATTTATCGGTCGAATAAAATTGATCAGTGCGAGGGCTCGACCGGTCATCGGCTTTTTAATTGCAAGGACGCGGAAAATTGTTTTGAGCTTGAAGAGGCGCGCGACGCTTTGCGTTGCCTTGAAGGGGTTCAGATTAAAGACTGCGCTGACTGCGTTTCTTTCGGCGGCGTCAAAACCGTCGCTGAATTGGGCTATGAGGTTCAAGAATCGTGTGATTTTTACAATTTTAAATTCTGCAATTTTTGCTATTCAAAAGACAACCTCGAATATTGCGATGAGTGCAGTAATTGCAGTAATTGTTTCGGGTGCATCGGGCTCAAGAATGAATCGTTCCGGATTTTTAATAAAAAGTATCCCGAAGCGGACTACCACGCGCTCAAAGCGAAGATTGTGAAGCATATGAAAAAAAATGGAGAATACGGCTGGTTTTTCCCGCCGGATTATTCGCCTTTCGCGTATAACGAGACCGAAGTGATGGAATATTTTTCTTTGGAAAAGGAAGAGGCGCTGCGCCAAGGATTCCGATGGGAAGATGAATTGCCGACGGTGGAGGGCGTGGCTCTTGATTCCATATCGATTCAGGACAGCGTCACGGACGCGAAAGACGAGATTACTAAACAAGTGTTCGCTTGTGAAATTTCCGGGAAAAAGTTTGTCATCACGTCGCAGGAGCTCGCTTTCCACAAGCGCATGGGCGTGGCCTTGCCGCGCCGTTCGCCGGGGCAGCGACACAAGGATCATTTGAAAGAGCGGCTGGTATGCCATCTTTATGATCGGCCATGCACCAAATGCGGAACGCCGCTTCAAAGCGCGTACCCCCTCATTGATCGCTATCGGAAGGTGTACTGCGATGAGTGCTACTTTAAGGCAGTTTATTAATCCTATTTGTCGTACACTTGGCGCGTTCCCACGATGAGCAGGGCAGCGCGGCTTTTGGATTCGTACTCAAATACGATACGGTATTCATAGTTGACCCAAAAGCTCGAATAGCCCCTGAGCGGTCCGCTAAGCTTATGCGTTTTGAGAAACGGATGTTTCGGGTCAGACGCAAAAAGCCCTATTTTATCTTTAACCTCTTGTTTTAATGGCAGAGGTAATTTTTTATAAGTTCGTATAAAGCTCGGCTTGTAAACGATTTCGATCATTTACAGTTTTTTAGCTAATTGGTCGAGATCTCCTTTTAAACTTGGTTCTTTGGAAGCTCGCAGAACAGCTTCGACGGCTTTGTCTTCCAAATATTTTTGGAGCGCTTGCCGTACGGCATCGGCTTTGCTGGAAACCGCGCCTTGTTTGACAAGGCTTTCAATCGCTTTTAGTGTCTCGGACGGAACAGGAATAGATAGAGTACTCATATTAATGTGAAATTATCATATGACATAATCATATTAACATATATGAATTTAAAATTCAAATCTAGTATGAGTTTTTTTTGATATTAGTTCAGATCTAAAATGTCTTCTGCGCTAAGATCAAGGTCATTCAGAATGCTTTTAAGAAGCCCTCTTCCCAAATCTTCGTTGCTATGGATAGGGATGACGGTTATGCGGATTCCGTTTTGATCTTCAACAAAAACATGGCTGCCCCTTTTGCGCACTGCACGGTAACCTTTTTGTTGTAATATTTTCAGTAATTTTTTGCCAGAAAGAATCGGTAGTTTAATCATGTTTAAACACTTACCTGAACCTGCTGGATGCCGATGAATTTTTCCTGAGAGATAGCTCTTTTTTTCATGCGCTCTACTTCCAAGCACAGCTCAATGGCTTCTTGTATTCGTTCGTATAATACCGGCAATGTTTTTGCCTGCGTGTGGCACCCCGGCAAGTCAGGGGCTTTTGCGATAAAAAGTCCATGGTTGTCCTGAGAGATGACGACAGGAAAATTGTAGATTTTCATAAAAAATATTTTCCGCTGGTATTATTATACCTTTTTATGTCTTTTGGGAAAACCGAGTTTTTTTTACATAATGATATTAATACTGTTTGGGCATCATCTCAATCCCGCGCGATGGCCCCCACGCGCGCCGGCTGATTTTTTTGTTGTACAACGCGAAGAGCAGCCACAAGCCTGCCACCACCAGGGGGACCACGATGAAGGCGAGCCCGAGTTCAAACAGGATGTTGGCCACGGCGTGAAATAGGGTGGCCAGGAGCAATCCTTCAAGCATTTTTTCTTCTTTGTACACCGTGGATGTTTTTACCATCAATATTTTGTGCAGCCATCGGAGGCTCCAGGTTGGCTTGGTGGCCGCGGTGATGGGTTGCGAAAAATGGGCGAGTCCATAGAAATAGCCGAAGATTCCTGACGCGATGATGTGGATGGGGACACTCAGGAAAATCCGATAAATGATGAGATTTAAATCGTTTTTCCAGATGCTGTAGATGATCGTTTCCATGAAGGCGAAGGCAAGGCCGACCATAATACTGAGGGTGATCGCGTCATCGACTTCCTTTAGTTTTTTATCGTCCACCAAGCGCACGACCAGATGTTTGACGTACTCTTCAATAATCACCAGAAACAGGAGCGACCCTAGCGTCGCCGCGATGATGGATTGATGGGCCCATTGCCGGGTCACGCTCTCAACGACAATTACGACACCCATGATAATGGCTACTCCCACGAAATTGAGAGGTTCGTCTTTTAGAGCCTGATGTGAATTTTTTAGCGTGTCATGTGAAATCAGCGTGAGAATTACAGTCAACACGCAGGAGAGTGTAAACAGCAGGATCGCGAGGAGCCCTGTGTTTAAAATGAAGTATACGAATCCAAGTACGAAGCTATTTTGGAGCAGCGGCTGGAAAATGAGGTAGTGTGATAAAAAAGGGAGATAATTATTATAAGCCCATTGATAGCCGAAAATGGGAAAGATCGCCAAAAGCCCAATGAAAAAAATCTGTACGATTACTGATTTTGGCTGGGGATGGTAATCTTTTCTATAAAAGATATAGCCCCAGAGGGCCGTTGCAAGCATAAGTCCGATGACGTATAGTACGGTTTGCACTGACTTACGATTTAAGGTTAAGGATTTAAGATTTAAGTTAATTTTAATCTTTAATTTTAAATCTTTAATCTATTTATTATACCTTATTTTCGTTTGAAAGTCAATTCTCCGCATCAGCATCGGTTTCTTGTCAAAGGAGGCATCCCTTTAAAAGGTCAAGTCCGCGTGAGCGGATCCAAGAACGCCATTCTGCCGATTTTAGCCGCGGCGCTTTTGACGGACGAGCCTGTGACGCTTGCGAATGTCCCCGATATCGCGGATGTCCATACGATGCAGGGTATTTTGGATTTTTTAGGCGTGAAGACGGAATTCAAATCGCCTTTATTCAAAATTCATGCCAAGACAGTTTCCGATAAGGAAATCCCTCATGAGTTGGTGAGCCGTTTGCGCGCGTCGATTCTTCTTTTGGCGCCTCTTTTGGTACGCAATAAGCGAGCACGACTCGCGTTCCCCGGTGGATGCGTTTTAGGAAAACGGCCCGTGGATGCCCATCTCAAGGCCTTGCAGGCCTTGGGCGCGGAGGTGGTTGAGGATCGGGAGACGTTGCATTTATGCGCCACAGTAGGGACAAGGCATACCTTGTCCCTACGTGGCGCGAATTTTGTGATGACGGAAGCCAGCGTTACCGCGACGGAAAACGCCGTGATTGCGGCGGTTTTGGCACGCGGCGCCACCACGATCCGTTTTGCCGCGTGCGAGCCGCACGTGCAGGATTTGTGCCATTTCCTCAATGCGATGGGCGCCCACATTTCCGGCATTGGAACGCACATGTTGGAAATCACGGGAGTCGACCGTCTCCACGGCGCCGACTATTCCGTCACGTCGGATTATCTGGAAGCTGGAACGCTCGTTTTGGCCGCGGCCATCACAGGGGGAGACGTCGAAGTGCTCAACGTGGCGCCGCACCATTTGGATGTTTTTTGGCAAAAGCTGAGCGAAGCTGGCGTGCGTTTCACCCTCGGGAAGAACTCGGTTCATGTATTTCCCTCGCAGGATCTGCGCGCCATCCGTCTGCAAACCGCGGTTTTCCCCAGTTTTCCCACGGACTTGCAGGCGCAGTTCGCCACGCTCCTCACGCAAGCCAAAGGCACGAGCTTCATTTTTGAAACCCTGTTCGACGGGCGCTTACAGTATCTCTATGAATTGGAACAGATGGGCGCGGGGTTTAAGATTCTGAATCCTTACCAGGCCGAAATCATCGGCCCCGCGCGCCTCAAAGGCGCGTCCGTGGCCAGCTGCGATATCCGCGCGGGCGCCGCGATCCTTTTGGCCGCTTTGGCCGCGAAAGGTCAAACGGAAATCAGCCACGTGTATTACATCGACCGCGGGTACGAACGGCTCGACGAGAAATTGGTCACGCTAGGGGCGAAGATCAAACGGTTGGCCTAGGCATTCGCCTTGGGCTCAGGGCATCTCGACAGGGTCATCCTTCACTCCTTGGCCTCCGCCGACCACGCTTATTTCGCCCAAAAGAGCGGCTCTCAAATAGAGTTCCAGCGCCATGGCATTTCTGGCGGTGCTGGCATTTGCCCGTATTTGAAGCATGGCATCGGGATCTTCTTGGGCGTAACGCGCCTGATCGCTTAAAACGTCTGACAACGTGGCACCTCCTAATTTTTCCCGACATACTATTTCGGCGGCCGCTACGAATCTTTCTTTAGTTACTATTTCATTCTCTATCGCCGCACGGACGGATGCTTTGTCCGTTAGTTTTCTAGTATCTAATTCTGTCCCGCTCAGTTTTTTGCCATCGTCGAACAGTTTTGCCCGACTTGTGAAACGCCGCATTAGGCCCTCGATTTCACTTTGGCTACTCATAAAATGAGTCGAGCCTTTACCGCTTCGCAAAACGGCTTCAATCTGCTCTCGACACTGGGCACATGCAAAAATCACATCCGTGTTTGATCTTCCTTTTCGGTTGGCTGGATCTTTGGCCCAGTCGATTGCGCGGTCCGCGAATGGGCCTGCGTTTTCTGCGGTGATGTGATGGTGAGACATATTTTTTTTGGGGAGATAGTAAGAAATTTCTAATATCTAATTTCCAATGTCTAAAAATTAGGCTGCGGCTTCAGTTACAGCGTTTTCAGCACTTTCTGACTCCGGATGGTTGCCTACGACTTTTTTTATTCCCGCCTTGCATTCCAAAAAGAATATCAAGTCTCCCAATTGTTGTATTTTATTGAGGCACTCTCCTGTTTTTGCGGTCCATTCAGGAGGATCTTCTTCGCTCATGGCCTCTTGATAATCTGCAATTGTTTTTTGGGATTCTCTCAATATTCTTTCTATCGCGGCATGGGATTCAGCGATTTCCCTGCTGATTTTTATTATCCACTGCCCTGCGGCGATTCTACCTCCCGTATCAATGTCTTTTCCTCTGGCCATGGCCACCGTTTTTCCAGCTTCATATCTTCGCGCCCATTCATCCAATTTGTTTGGATTCCTGGCCTTTTTTCCTTCCAATGCTGTTCTAATCTTGCCACGGCAAACAGCGCATTGGGCTACCAGCGCATTTCTTCCTTCTATATTCTGGTCTGCGATATGCTCTATTTCGTCAGCCTCAAGATGATGGGATCTGGGGATCATAAAATTGGGGAGGGTAAAGATTTAAAAATTTCTAATTTCTAATATCTAATTTCTAAGTTTAGAATTAAAAATTATGGATAGTGTTAAATATATATATAACATATTTTTTAAATTGTCAATGCTTTTTCTACTTTTTTGGGCGCGTCACGATGGGGAGGCCTTGGCTCTTGCCTTTTTTTCTTAGTTCTCTAGAATGACGATGTTGTTATTTTCTCTCTATGCAGGAACAAATTAAAACAATTAAGGAAACAATAATCAAGGCCATTCATTCGGTTACCGATGAGGCGGCGTTACGCGAGCTGGAGGTTCGTTATTTCGGCCGGAAAGGCGCGTTTAATGAGATTCTGAAGGGCCTTGCCACGTTGTCCGATGATGAAAAGCGCGTGGTTGGAAAAATGGCGAATGAGACGAAAAAAGAGTTGGAGGCGGCGATTGTCACCCAGCGGAGCAAGCTGCAGTCCAGTCAATTGGGCGCGATCGCGGAGACGGAATGGATGGACATGACGGTTCCCGGAACGACTCCGCGCGTGGGACATCGCCATTTGGTTTCGCGGTTTATCGATGATCTGGAGTCGGTGTTCGGCCGGATGGGGTTTGATGTGGCGACTGGGCCCGAAGTGGAAGAGGAACACTACAATTTCAATCAGCTCAATGTGCCCGAAGACCATCCTGCGCGCGATATGCAGGACACGTTTTGGATCAAAAATCTCCACAAATACGTTTTGCGCACGCAGACGTCGCCTGTTCAGATCCGCTACATGGGAACCCGCAAGCCTCCGATCCGCGTGATCGCCCCGGGCAAAACGTTCCGCAAGGACAGCGATGCCACGCACTCGCCTATGTTCCATCAGGTTGAGGGCCTGATGATCGACGAGAATATTTCCATGGCGAACCTTAAGGCGGTTTTGGCTCACGCGTTGCGCGAGATTTTTGAAACGCCTTCGATTGAACTCCGCTTCCGCGCCAGTTATTTTCCTTTCGTGGAGCCGGGACTTGAGGTCGATTGCACCTGCGTTATGTGTAATGGCAAAGGCCAGACCGGAACCAGAATACCGTGTCGTTTATGCAAAAAATCCGGCTGGCTCGAGATCGCGGGCGCGGGCATGGTGCATCCCACGGTCCTTAAAAACGGCGGCGTGGATCCTGAAAGATACACGGGGTTCGCGTTCGGCGTGGGCATTGATCGCATGATCATGCTCAAATACAAAATTCCTCATTTGCGATTGTTGTTTGAGAATGATTTGAGATTTTTAGAACAATTCTAAATGAAAATCGCGATTGTGGGCGGCGGAAACATGGGGCAGGCGATGGTGACGGCCTTCCTGAATAAGAAGATCGTCCGGCCGGCTGACCTTTTGGTCGTGGATCGGAATGAGGAGCGGCAAAGGTTTTTTACGGCCAAAAAAATACGTACATGTGTAGGGACAAGGCATGTCTTGTCCCTACGGGGTTACGACGTGATTTTTTTGGCCGTAAAACCTCAGGATATGGCCGATCTTCTTGCCGCGATTCGCGACTGGATCGGGCCGAAGGCCCTCGTCATCTCCATCGCGGCCGGAGTCACCATCGAACGCATGACGGGTCTTTTGGGGCGTCATAAAATCGTTCGTTGCATGCCGAACACGCCCGCTCAAATTCAACAGGGCGTGACAGGATGGACCGCGAATCAATCGGTGACCGTTGCGGACAAGAAGCGCGTGGAACGGCTTTTGAGCGCCCTTGGCGCCGCGATTTACTTCCCCGATGAAGCCAAACTCGACGCGGTCACGGCGGTGAGCGGGTGCGGACCAGCGTACGTTTTTTATTTCATGGAGGCGATGACGGCAGGAGCGAAAGAGGTTGGCTTTTCTGAACAACAAGCGCGCGCGCTTGTTCTGGGGACGTTCATGGGCGCCACCCAGCTCGTCGCAACGACGGGAGAGACGCCCTCCACCCTCCGCGCGAAAGTGGCTTCCAAAAAAGGTTCAACGGCTGCGGCCACGGAATATTTGGACAGCAATAAAGTCACGTCCCTGATCGTTGAGGCGATGCAGAAAGCGCTTCAGCGCGCACAAGAGCTAAATATCTAAATTACAAATCACAAATTACAAATAATTTCTAATTTCCAATATCTAATATCCAAAAAAATAAATGAAAATGTTTAATGTTTAAACTTTAAAATTTAATAAATTTTGTTAGAAATTGGAAATTAGAGTTTGGAAATTTTTTGTAATTTGGTGCTTGTAATTTGGAATTTAAATTATGGAGGATTTGTATAAGATTTTGGGCGTGGATTCGGATGCTTCCCCCGTTGCTGTGAAGAAGGCTTATTTTCGGTTGGCCAAGAAGTATCATCCGGATGCAGGGCACACGAGCGACACGCTTCAATTCCAAACGATTAAGGAGGCGTACGAGATTTTGAGCAATCCTTTGGAGCGCAAGGAATACGACGTCCAAAAAAAGAAATCTTCCACGCAGGAGTCGATTGTCCATGACTTTATTTATCACACGCGTTCGGATGGCACGTCCGTCGCTCCTGACGCTGAGATTTTTAAACGCCGTGAGAAGGAGCTTCGCCGTTACCGCCGCGGGCTTCTTTTCCGCGCGCTTTTTTACGTGTTTTTTTTCACGGCGGCTGCGGCGCTCATGGGCGGAGGTTTCGCGGTTCTTTTTAAGTCTTTACTGGAGCGCGCCACGGGTGATATTTTTTCTTCTCTTTATATTGTTGGCGGCTTTGTCGCCGGATTTGTGCTTGGCCTGATTTGGTCTTTGGACCGCCATTTCGAAATCGAAAGTTTTATTCATAATTTTAAGATCAGAACTATGTACAAGCATTGCCGCGTTTTCTTTTTCACGTTGAGTCTCGCCTTTCTCGGCACGCTCTTTTTCGGCTGGATTCTCGCCTATTTCCAAATCCAAAACGTCGCGGTTTCGGTGACGGTTCTCGGGCTTGTCCTCTTGGCGGCCTCCACGCTCAGCTCGGACGGCCAGTTTTGGGAACGCCTGACGGAGCGCCGATTTTTTGCCCTTTTTATGTTGGTTGCCCTGAACCTTTTAAAAGGTTTGATCGGAGCGGCGCTTGGGTTCCTGCTGGCTATCTCTTTATGGCTTATTTTCCGTCAGCCTGAGATTTTGTGGCAATTCGCTTTTGCCGGCTACGCCTTTACCCTCCTCTTCGCGTCGCGCGCGCCGGAAGCGATCGATAAACTCAACGAGGTGACAGAGAGACCCATGAAAACCGTCCTGTATCTTTTCGCGCTTGTGGCGATGGCGGGGCTTGGGATCGCGATCGGGAGGATTTTGTAAATAGGGTGAGTTTTTACACGTTTTTGTTGATTTTAAGACCGTTTTTTGGTATAATAATTAAATGCGTAACTTGTAATTTGTAATTGGCAATCACTAAGTGATCCCTTTGGGACTCGTAACTTGAAATTTTAATTATTTTTTTTATGCCAACACCTACTAATCCTTCGGGCACTCCTCCGGAAAGCCCTGCGGTTCCTGCGGGCGCAACGCCGCGCGATGAAGTGAAAGCCGCTTTGAGCGGCGGCGCAGACACCGTGTCTAATGGATTCGTACCTGTGGAATCCGTCACGGCCAAGGATCTTTGCGAAGGCGATATTTTGCGTGTGGAAGCCAAAGGCGGAGCCTATGAATTTGAGGTTTCCGGTTTCACTCGCGGAGGGTTGGTTATTATAAGCCTGAATACATCCATTAGAGACACTCCTTTTATGGAAGGCGAGATGTTCATTTGGCTTCCTCAGGGGAATGTCGCTCAATCTGCGTTTCACGCCGAGCAGTTTGGTCGCAGACTTTTTGAGAAGAGATCGTTGGAGCTTGCTCCCGTTTCAGGAATGAAGATTAAGCGGGCCGAGACAAAATAAATTTAGATGGTATCGGTTGTCAGTTCTTACAAATAACTTTAGAATGAAAGCCGAAGCTATTTTTATGTATCCAGCCTTATGAAAAAAGTGGTTATCGGTTCGGATCACGCGGGGTTTGCCTTGAAAGAAGTGATTAAGCGAGCTTTCGGAGAAACGTTTGAATTCATTGATGTCGGCACGGATAGCGAGGCTTCGGTGGATTATCCCGTGTACGCGGAGAAAGTCGGTAGAGCGGTCGCAAAAGATTCAGATGCGCTTGGCATTCTCGTGTGCGGGTCAGGTATCGGGATGAGCATCGCCGCAAATAAAATCCGTGGCATTCGGGCGGCGTTGGCGTATAGCCAAAATGCCGCCAGGCTTTCCCGTGAGCATAATCACGCGAATGTGCTGGTTTTGCCCGGACGTGAAGCGACCATGGATACCCCGCTGGATATTGTTCGGGCGTTCCTTGATACGATTTTTTCTGAAGAAGAACGACATGCGCGTCGCGTGCGAGAAATTAAAAAGTTGGAGAAATAAATATTATGAAACCTAAAAAGCAGGACATCAAAATTTCCCTTTCCCTCCTTGAAATCGATTACGGCGAACTGAACGCCCAGCTTGAACGATTCGCGCCGCTCGCGGATTGGTTCCATGTGGACGTGATGGACGGGAATTTCGTTCCGAATCTTTCCGTTGGACTTCCGGTGGTTCGCGCCATGAAAACGAAAGTTCCACTGGACTGTCACCTGATGATCAATCATCCGGATCAATACATCGAGCCGTTCGCAAAGGCCGGCGCGACATCCATCACCATCCACGCCGAGGCGAGCACGCATCTTAAGCGCGACATCCAGCTCATCCAAAAAGCGGGTTGCAAGGCCGGGGTCGCGATCAATCCGGAAACGCCGGTTTCCAAAATCGCCGCGATCCTCCCGTTGGTCGATATGATTCTTATTATGTCGGTTCACCCGGGATTTGGCGGACAAACGTTCTCTCCGACCGTGCTTGACAAAGTAGCATGGATCCGTTCCCGGTATCCAAAACTTTCTATTCAAATCGACGGCGGGATCAACGACAAAACCGCTCCGCTGGCGGTTCAGGCAGGCGCTACGATTCTGGCTGCAGGATCCTATATTACTCAATCGGATAATCCCGAAGTCGCTTTCCGGAAACTAACCAAGGCGGTGGCTTTTTTATAGGATCTCTTACAATTTTTTGGCAGTCTATTAAAATTTTATTAAATATCTTAAGACAAAAAATATATGCCAGATAAATTTACCACTACGACCACTACGAGTTATGGAAGCCGTATCACTAATTCTATTAAGAGCGTTATCGCCGGTCTGATTCTTTTTGTCGGCTCTTTCGCGGTTCTCTACTGGAATGAGGGGCAAGTGGATTACTCCACGATCGCCCAGACGGCCACGCATATCAGCGCGGAGGCAACGAATACTAATGCCGCTCTGAATGGCCAATTGGTTTCCGCGACCGGTATTTTTGATTCCCAGGAAACGATCGGAGACGGGTTATTCCTCAAGCCTGATAAATTTATAGGCGCGGATCGCGTTGTCGAAATGTACGCCTGGACCGAAAAGGAAGAATCCAAGAGCAAGACCAATGTCGGCGGATCCGAAACGACTGAAACGACTTACACTTATGAAAAAGAATGGACCGATGATCCTGAAAATTCCAGCGAGTTTAAATATCCGGAAGGGCATGTGAATCCACAAAAAACCCTGAAGGATTCCTCGGATCGAGCAAAGACCGCTACCTTGGGTGTTTATAGCGTGGATATGGCCAGCGTCGAATTACCTGATTTTGAATCTCTTGAACTCACGACTGGGAATACCACGTTGAGTCAGGGGGCTGTTCTGGCCAGTCAGGACTATTTATATATCCCGAAGACAAAAACCAGTTCTTTCGATATCCCCGAGGTGGGCGATTTACGCGTGAGCTATCTGGTTTTACGACCGGGGGCGAAATCCACGATTTTCGGAAAACTCGATGGAACGAGCATCACCGCTTACAACGATAAAGATAACAATCTTTTTTATCGCGTTTTCTCCGGAACTCGCGAAGAGGCTATCTCCACTCTGCATTCAGAATACCTCATTTCCCTGTGGCTATTCCGCGCGCTTGGATTCGTGATGATGTGGCTTGGGCTCGCCATGCTTTTTACCCCGATCAGCGTTGTACTCGACGTGTTGCCCATTTTCGGGACGATCAGCCGTATGCTTATAGGCGGCATCGCATTCATTGTTTCCCTGATTCTGTCGCTCGTTACAATTCTTGTTTCCAGCGTTATCCATAACGTTGTCGCGCTTGTGATCACGCTTGTGATCGCGGCGGTTCTTATCGTTATGGCGGCGCTTCGACTCAAAAAGAAAAAGGCTGCGGCTATCGCCGTTAAGCCAGTCGTTTAAGAAGTAACCAGAAGGGAAAACCTTGAATTTTTTCGCTTCTTTGTGGTGCGCTCGGCGGGATTCCCTGCACGAAACTGCGGGGTAAACTTCTCATCCCGCCGGCCCCTTTTGATTTTTTTAACTATGGTGCGCCCGGCGGGATTCGAACCCACGACCTTCAGCTCCGCAAACTGACGCTCTATCCAGCTGAGCTACGGGCGCATAGATGCTTTAAAAAAGCGTTCTGATTTTAACGAAAAGGTTTTTTGTACGCAAGCTCAAAACATGTTACATTATTGCCATGATTTCATTTCATCATGTCGTCAAAAAATTTGGGCCGCGCAATGTCCTTACCGACGTTGATTTTCAAATAGAGGCGGGCGAGTTTATTATTCTTCGCGGCATTTCGGGTTCAGGGAAGTCGACCCTCGTGAATCTTTTGATTGGTGCTGAACGCCCTACTGCCGGATCCGTGGAAGTGGACGGCATGGCGGTGAACGAGATGGATCGTGATTTGCTTCAACTTTATCGTCGTAAAGTTGGCGTGGTGTTTCAGGATTATAAATTGCTTCCCAAAAAGACGGTTTTTGAAAACGTCGCTTTCGCCATGGAAGTGTGCGGCATCACCGCGGACGAGATCCATTTGCGCGTTCCTCAGGTTTTGGAAAAGGTAGGGCTTCTGGATTTTCAGGATCAATTTCCGGACACACTTTCCGGAGGGCAGCAGCAGCGGCTTGGTATCGCGCGCGCGCTGGTGCACGGCCCCAGTCTTCTCATCGCGGACGAACCCACGGGCAACCTGGATCAGGATAATGCCCGAAGTATTATTCTGCTTCTTGAAACACTTCACAAAGAGGGCAAGACCGTCCTCCTTACCACACACGATCCGCTGATCCCGACGCTTGTGCCACAGGCCAGGATTTTGACTTTGGAAAGCGGAAAAATTGTTTAATCCTTAGACACCATGTTCAACAAGAGCTCCATCGACCACGTGAATTATGATGTGCTGGACCGTGCGAAAAACGCGTTCATTGCCGCGAGCCAAAGTACGGCGCGTTTCGCGGAGCGTTATGGTTTTATTCCGCCCTCCGGTTTCGGCGCCAGCGCGAATATTTTTTCACTTGATCTGAAACCGTTTTTAAAACAAAAAAATTCCCAACTCTATATCACACTTCTTCCGGAAGGCTTGGGAACTTCCGATGACGCGCGCCCGGATGACCTTTCCGAAAAACAGCTCGAGCGTTTTTGGCATCATATTGGAATTAAAACCGTCGCGGTGATGACGAACGACGCGGCCTCCACGGGAATGCAGACGGTTCTGATTTCCCTTTATCTTCCGTCCGGCACGCCGGAGCTTGTTTTTAATCCAGTATTTATGAAGGGGTTTTTGAAAGGCTTTGTGGAAGGATGCAAAACCGTCGGGTGCGTTTATTTTTCCGGCGAAACTCCACAACTCAAAAACAAGATTTATCCGGGCAAGCTGGACATCGCCGGCGCGCTTTTTGGATTGATGCCAGCGGGCGCTTCACCGATCGACGGCACGACCCTCGCGGCTGGCGACAAAATTGTTTTTATCGAAAGCTCAGGTCCGCACGACAACGGATTCACCAGCCTCCGCCAGCTCGCTGAACGACTCCCGAAGGGGTATCACACCGAACTCCCCGGCGGCCGCGAATATTGGGAGGCGATCCTTTCGCCGACGATCCTTTACACGCCGTTCATCCAGGATCTTCTTCGCGCAGGACTTCATCCTTCCAATGTGGAACCCATCACGGGCCACGGCTGGCAAAAATTGATGCGGAGCCGCAAACCGTTTCGCTACGTGATTCACGACACACTGCCCGTGCCGGAAGTGTTTCAATTTATCCAAAAAGAGGCCGCGCTCACGACCGAACAAATGATCAAAATTTTTAATTACGGCGTCGGACTCGCAGTTTTCATCAAGGGCGACGCCGAGGCCACGCGCGTCGTTCAGATCGCCCGGAAGAACGGACTGAAGGCTGTGGTGGCTGGCGAAGTTGAGGTTTCAAAGGCGCGTGAAGTGGTGGTGGAACCGTGGAAGATTATTTTGAGTGGAGAGTGGTTTGCGTTGAAACAGTAATTTATTCTTGATTTTTAATCGCGCGTGATTATCATGGGAATGGTTTTTGAAAAATATTTTGTATTTAAATGAATTTTTTGTATGAGTCATCGGGAACGTAAAATCATCCGCCTCGGCGATTATGATTATTCATCGAATGGATTTTATTTCGTGACCATTTGTACCCAAGACATGGCGCCCCTTTTCGGCGGAATCCGGAACGGGGTCATGGGATTAAACGACATCGG